>JBPCOF010000266.1:0-15036 GCA_051000515.1 Geodermatophilaceae bacterium | reverse complement strand
GGCCGGGCAACCGTCGCGGGGGCCCGTACCGGATCGAGGTGCACGCTGCGCCAGGTCTGTCGCCGATCACCGAGCGCGAACGTCACGAGCTGCTCGACGACCCAGACTTCGCCCATCTTCACGACGTCTTGCGTATGCCCTGAACCCTTGTGGGCGGGTCAGCAGGCGCAGCGTCGCTCATGTCACCGAGCTCATTCAGGCATGTGGCGCGTGAGTGCGATTCGGCAGCCGGAGCGCCTCGCCCACGGGGAGCTCTCGGGCGGGCCGCTGACTACGGCAAGGCTGACTTTTCGGTCAGGAGTCCGTGGAACAGGTCGCCGCGACCCTCGACTCGGGCCAGCACGTCAGAGGCCAGGAAGCGCAGGTCACCCGCCGACCGGCAGCCCTCGACCTCGTCCCAGCTGATCGGCGCGGAGACCGTCGGTTCGGGTCGGGCGCGCAGCGAGTACGGCGCCACGGTCGTCTTGGCCGGGTTGTTCTGGCTCCAGTCGATGAACACCTTGTCCGGGCGCAGGTGCTTGGCCATCTGAGACACGATCAGGTCGGGGTGTTCGGCGGCCAGTCGTTCGGCCAGGGACTTCGCATAAGCACTGGTTCGTTCGGGGTCGCGCACCTTGACTCCGACGTAGAGCTGCATCCCCTTGGATCCGGACGTCTTCGCGTAGGCCGTCAACCCGTCCTCGGCCAGCACGTCACGGACGAGAAGCGCAACCCGTGAGCACTCCGCGATGGTCGCCGGTGGTCCCGGGTCGAGATCGAAGACCATGAGATCCGGCGCGAGCGCCTGCTTCTTGGCTCCGACCCTCCACTGTGGAACATGCAACTCCAAGGCCGCGAGATTTGCCGCCCAAACGAGACTGGGCAGGTCATCGAGGATGGCGTAGTCGAGTTCGGTGCGGTCCTTGGTGCTACGCGTGGCCGGCAGCACAGCGTGGTGAAGCCACTCGGGAGCATTGCGCGCGGTGTTCTTCTCGAAGAACGACGGCCCTTCCACCCCATCGGGGTACCGCTTGAACGTGACCGGGCGACCCTGCAGATACGGAAGCATCGTCGGGCCGATCGTCGCGTAGTAGTCGATCATGTCTGCCTTCGACCAGCTGATCTCTGGGTACAAGATCTTCTGGAGGTTGGTCACCGCGAGGGTGCGCTCGCCGACCCGTACCCGCACGTTCTGATCACCAGCCATGGCGCGCATTGTGCCGTGCTCGCGCCCCGGTACCGGTCAGATGTCGCAGGTTTGCAGGCGACTCGCGCGGCGCGTCACCGGCTTTCCTACGACATCTGGACATCGAGCCGTTCATGTCGCCCGGCCGGCAGACCTGGGGGCATCACTCGGACTCGTCGACAACATCTCCGGGCTCGAGGTCATCGCGCAATCCGCGCCAGACCGGATGACGCAGCCGACCCGCTGAGCCCCACTCGGCGTAGGACACCTCGGCAACGAGCACCGGTTCAATCCAGTGCGGCTTCTTCCCGGCCGTCGGCGGGATCGCTTCGTTGAACGGCGAACTCCGCCGGCTGTGCCCGAGCAGTGCTCGTCCGAGGTCGTCGAGCATCTGATCGGTCAGACCCGTACCCACGCTTCCGATGAACCGCAGGCCTTCGCCGTCAGGCAGACCGAGCAGGATCGAGCCAACCCCGCCGGCTCGGCGTCCCGCGCCAGGCAACCACCCACCGATCACCCCGGACTGTGCACGGACGTTCTTCACCTTGCGCCACAACGGACTTCGCTGGCCGGGCCGATACGTCGAATTCAGCTTCTTGGCGATGATGCCCTCGAGCTGATACTCCCGGCTGGCCGCCAGCACGTCCTCGCCGCCGCCGGACCACCACGGCGTGACCTGCCAGCGCGCACCCTCCGGTACGACATCGGCGAGCAGGGCACGACGCTGCTCGTAGGGCAACCCGACGGCGGATCGTCCGGCGGCATAGAGCAGATCGAAGATCAGATAGGTCACCGGTGCGGACCCGGCCAGCTTCCGGGCGCGGGAGGCATCGGCGACGTGCATCCGGTGCTGCAGCGCACCGAAGTCCGGCCGCCCGTCCGCGCCCAACCGTACGACCTCGCCGTCCAGGACTACGTCTAGCGCACCCATGGCGATGCCCAATCCGGCCAGTTCCGGATAGCGCGAGGTGATGTCACCTCCCTTGCGCGACCGCAGGCGCAGTGCCGTGCCCTCCACCGTTCCAAGCGCACGGACGCCGTCCCACTTCATCTCGTACGCCCACGTCGCATCGTCCCGAGCCGCTGGCAGCCCACCCGGAACAGCCATCATCGGCTCGATCTTGTCCGGGATGGCGACGTAGTCGGGATCGGTCGGCGGATCCAGCCGGCGGATGTTCCACTGCTTGGCGCCCTCGACCGGGAAAAGCGCATATCGACCAGTGATCTTCGCGCCGGCGAGGTCGACGATCACATGCCGCTCGTCCCACTTCTCGGTCACGTAGGTACCCGTGTCGTAGACCGTCATCGTTCCCCCGCCGTACTCCCCCGCCGGGATCTCGCCATGAAAGGTCAGGTACTCCATCGGGTGGTCCTCGGTGTGCACCGCCAGCCGGGATTCACCGGGCAAAGCGGGCAGGCCGCGCGGCACCGCCCACGAGGCCAGCACGCCGTCGCGCTCAAGACAAAGGTCCCAGTGCAGTCGCCGCGCGTGGTGCTCCTGGATCACGAACACCGATCCGTGCTCGCCAGCATCGTCGTGCCGGTCCGGGATCGGTTCCGGCGTACGGTCGGCGCGTCGTTTGCGGCGATAGGTCGCCAGCCGATCCGGCGAGGGCATGGGTGCCTAGGGTTCAGGCCGAACGCCGGCGTTGCGTGCTGGTCACGGCCTTCTTGGTCGGGGCCTTCTTAGCAGCCTTTGACGCCGCCTTCTTGGCCGGTGCCTTCTTCGCTACCGTGGCCTTGCCGGCAGTGGTCTTGCCGGCAGTGGTCTGCTTTGCGGCGGTTTTCTTGGCCGGGAACTTTGCGGCAGACTTGGTGGCCTTGGCCGGTCGTGATGATTCCGTGTCAGAACCGTCGTCGGCGCCCCTACCCCGGTTCGACAGGCCCGACTTCGCCGGTGCGGCACTACCTTTCGCGCGCGCGACGCTGGCCCGCAATGCGCTCATCAGGTCGACGACCTGCCCACCGCCGTCCTCCTCGACCTCTGGCTCAGGGGTGTGGACCTCGCCGCCGGCCTGCTTGTTCTCGATCAGCGCGGTCATCGCCTCGCGGTAGTCGTCGCTGAATTCTTCGGGATCGAAATCGGCCACCATCGACTCGATCAGGGAGTCGGCCATTTTCAACTCCTGCGGCCGCACCGTGATGTCCTCGTCCAGAAAACCGAATTCTGCAGCACGGATCTCGTCCGGCCAGCGCATCGTGTGCAGCACTAGGACGCCGTCGCGTACCCGGATGGCGGCCAAAGCCTCTCGCTGCCGAATGGCAATCTTGGTCAGTGCCATCCGGCCGGACTTCTCCAGCGCCTCGCGGAGCAGGACGTACGGACGTACGGCCGGTCCGGTGTCGGGCTCGAGGTAGTAGGTCTTCTCGTACAGGATCGGATCGATCTGATCGCCGGGCACGAACTCGATCACGTCAATCGAGTGCTTCGTACCCAAAGGCATGTCCTCGAGGTCCTCGTCGGTGAGGATCACCAACTGGCCGTCGGGGAGTTCGAAACCCTTGGCGATGTCGGCGTAGGCAACTTCCTCACCATCCACCGAGCAGACCCGCTTGTACTTGATCCGGCCGCCGTCCTCACGGTGAACCTGGTGGAAGCGGACATCCTTGTCCTCGGTGGCGGAGTACATCTTCACGCCGATGCTGACCAGTCCGAAAGAGACCGCGCCCCGCCAGATTGACCGCATGTACGCAGGCTACTGCTGACCCGGCTGGCCGGGGGGTGGCCAGGACTGCGGCGCATCGGAGGGCGGCTGTCCCGGCTGACCGGAAGGACCGGTCTGCCCACCCTGCTGAACCTGCGGCGGCGGTGATTGGTGCTGAGCCGGCGGCGGCGGTGCGCCTCCGCCGAGTGGTGGACTGGCTGGCGGCCGCATCGGTGGGACCGGTAGTCCGGTGTCGATGGACTCACTCAGCTCGAACTTGGCCTCCGGCTGCTCAGCGGCTGGAGGGAGGTTGGAGTCGAACCAACCTTGGGTGTCGATCTTCTGTGCGGCCCGGCCGTCGGAGCCGTCCTCGGCGCCGGGCTCGACGTCCATCCAGGATTTCTTTCCCTCGGCTCCGGTCATGTTCGCCAGCCCGTCGAGGGCCCGGCTGAACTCGCTGGGCACGATCCAGACCTTGTTCGCATCGCCCTGGGCGATCTGCGGCAGGGTCTGCAGGTACTGGTAGGCCAGCAGGCCGGAGTCCGGCTTGCCGCGGTGGATCGCCTCGAACACGGTCTCGATGGCCTTGGCCTGACCCTGCGCGGTGAGGAACTGCGCGGCGCGCTCGCCCTCGGCCTGCAGGATCTGGCTCTGCCTTCCGGCCTCGGCGCCGAGGATCGCCGCCTGCTTCTGACCTTCGGCGGACAGGATCTGGGCCACCTTCTGGCCCTCGGCCATCTTGATCGAGGACTCCCGCTGACCCTCGGCGGTCAGGATCACCGCGCGCTTGTCGCGGTCGGCGCGCATCTGCTTCTCCATCGAGTCCTGGATGGACAGCGGAGGTTCGATCGCCTTGATCTCCACCCTGGCCACTCGCAGGCCCCATGGACCGGTGGTGCCGTCGAGCACCGTACGGAGCTGAGAGTTGATCCCGTCCCGACCGGTCAGTGCGCCTTCGAGGTTCAGTCCGCCGACCACGTTCCGAAGCGTGGTGGTGGTCAGCTGTTCCATGCCGTGGATGTAGTTCGATATGCCGTACACGGCCAGTCGGGGTTCGGTGACCTGGAAGTACACGACGGTGTCGATGCCGACCTGCAGGTTGTCGGCGGTGATCACCGGTTGCGGCGGGAAGGAGATCACCTGTTCGCGCAGATCGATGGTGGCCCGCACCCGGTCCACAAAGGGAACGAGTAGGGCGAGGCCCGGCGAGAGCGTCCGGCTGTAGCGGCCGAGCCGTTCCACCACGGCTGCCTGCGCCTGCGGAACGATCTTGATGCTCCGGGCCACGACGATGATGACGAACACGGCGATGACCGCAAGTGCGATGAGCAACTCCACGAAGTGTTCCCTCCCAGGGACGTGCTACTCGTGCGATTCCGAGACGACCGCGGTGGCCCCCCGGATCTGCATGACTCTGACCGTGCTGCCGACCTCGAAGGCCTCCGCGCGAGATTGGGAGACCGCACTCCAGTCGTCGGCTCCGAAACGGATCCGGCCGTCCAGGTGATCGACCCGTTGGGTGACGACGGCGACCTTGCCGACATAGGTCTCTGCACCATCGATCTGTTGCGGCGTGCGAGACATCAGCTGCCGCTTGGCCAGCGGCCGCACGAAAACCAGGAGGCCGAGTGACACGACGACAAAGGCGGCGAGCTGAAGACCGACCGGGAGGCCAGCCGCAGCCACTGCCATGCCACCGAGGGCACCGCCAGCAAGCATCAGGAGCACGAAGTCAAGGGTGAGCAGCTCGGCCCCGGCAAGCACGCCTGCGGCGATCAGCCAGATAACCCAGGACGACATGCTCATATCCAACCACTGCTCGAGGCCCGCGGCGCATTCAAGGTCAACGCCGACGGCGCTATTACAGTCGACCGATGCCGACTCCACCCAAGCCTGGCACGCTCCCGGCTTCGCCTGGCCGTTCACGCATCCGCAGCGGCGGCGCCTTGACGGCGTGGGCCAACTCCTGGCTGCGCGGAGCGGTGTCGTATGACGCGGCCGTGTCGGCCATCCACGAGGCCGGGATCGGCACGGTTCGCGGTCTGCCGAACCATCCGGAACCGGCGCCGGTGGGGTGGGCCCTCAGCGCCCTGCGATCGGCCGGCGGGACGCCGCTGCGCCTGGTGCTCCCGGTTCCAGGAGACATCCGTGGAGTTCCGGACAGCCCGGGCTTGGCCGCGGCGGCGACTCATGCCGGACAACTTGTCGTCGGCTTCGGTGTGGCCTTTTTTCCTGATCCTGATCCTGATCCGTCGGCTCACCGCGTGTGGCTGGCCTGGGAGCTGGCCGAAGCAATGCCGGCCACTACCACGCCCGGAGAGCAGCAGACGGTTTCCCAAGCCGAAGGCGCGCTGAAACTCGCCGTGCTGGAGGCCACGCACGTCCTTGCCGCACTCGACGTGGCACGCTGGAATCCCGCCGCCGAATCGTTGTTGCGTCGTGAGCCGCTCCTCGCGCTCCCCCAAGACCATGAGCCGTCCGCCGCAGCGCTGGCGACGCGCGCTACCCGGCTTTCAGCGATCCTCGAGCTGGCCCGGGCCGACGCTCCCGGTGGGGCCATCAATGCCTACGGTGCGGCTCATCGTGACGCCGCCCTGCGTCCGTTGTCCGTGGCAGTACGTGAAGCCCTGATGACTGCCTACAGCGCGATCCCCGTTCGCCGCACCGTCAACCGCTGAGCAGGGAGAGGTCAGGCCGCCAGACAGCACGCGGTCGGGCAGAGCGTGCCCAGCCGTCGTGGCCGGCCGGCCAGGCGTTCCACGATCAGGTCTCCGATCATCGCCACGAACGCGGGGTGGGTCCCGGCGGTGGCGGCCCGCTCGAGAATCAGGCCGTGTCCCTGCGCCGTCTCGCGGGCCTCGTTGTCCAGATCCCACAGAACTTCGATGTGGTCGCTGACGAACCCGATCGGGCAGAGGACCGCCGCCGGAACCCCTTGGCCGGCAAGGTGAGACAGATGGTCGTTGATGTCCGGTTCCAGCCAGGGCACTTGTGGTGGTCCGCTGCGGCTCTGCCAGACAAGATCGACCGGGCGTCCCGGGTGCACCGCATCCACGACGGCGCGGGCAGTGACCTGCAGCTGGCGTTCGTACAGACCGCCCTGTGGCCCAGCGGCTCTGGCCATCGATACCGGGATGCTGTGCGCGGTGGCGACGATCCGCGCCTGCTCTGCCAGGCCGGCCGGTAGCCTACCCAGCGCCGCGCGCAACGCGTCAGCGTTGGCAGTGATGAAGCCGGGGTGGTCGAAGAAGTGCGGTAGCTTCTCGATCTCGGGTGTCGTTGGGCCAGTTGCTTGCCGAGCCCGTGCGAGGTCCTCGTGATACTGCCGACAGCCCGAAGCCGAGGAGTAGGCCGACGTGGCGAATGCTACCGCCCGGTTGACGCCGTCGGCGGCCATCCGAGCCACCGCATCCTCGACGTAGGGCTCCCAGTTGCGATTGCCCCAATAAACCGGCAGCGGCCTCCCCCGGGACGACATCTCGTCTTCGATCGCCTTGCGCAGCAGCTGATTCTGCTCATTGATCGGGCTCACCCCGCCGAAATGCTGGTAGTGCGCGGCGACCGACATCAGCCGTTGGCGCGGTATCCCCCGGCCTCGGGTCACGTTCTCCAGAAACGGCAGTACATCGTCGGGCCCTTCGGGGCCGCCGAAGGACAGCAGGAGTACGGCGTTGCCCTCGTCATCGTCATCATCAACTGGGGCGTCGTCGACCAACACTGGTTGGTCAGGCGCCGATCGCGTGGTAACCCCCATCGACGTGCACGATCTCGCCCGTGGTAGCACTGAACCAGTCCGACAGCAGGACCGCACAGGCCCTCCCGGCCGGGCCGTTGTCGTTGACGTCCCAACCCAGTGGGGCACGTTGGGCCCATACCTCCTCGAACTGTTCCGACCCTGGGATTGACTTCATCGCCATCGTCCGCAGTGGACCGGCGGCGACCAGGTTCACCCGAATACCGTCTGGTCCGAGTTCTCGGGCAAGGTAGCGTGCGGTGGACTCCAGACCTGCCTTGGCCACGCCCATCCAGCCGTACACCGGCCAGGCGCGCGACGCGTCGAAGGTGAGACCGACCACCGAGGCCTTCTCGCCGAACATCGGCCGACAGGCATGGGTCAACGCGGCGAAGGACCACGTCGAGATCTGTACGGCGGTGGAGACATCGCTCCATGGCGTCTTGGTGAACGAATCCCCGAGCGCGTTCTGCGGCGCGAAGCCGATGGAGTGTAGGACACCGTCGAGCCCGTCGAGGTGTTCACCGACCCGGTCGGCCAGGCTGGCAAGGTGCTCGTCGTTGCTGACGTCGAGTTCGATCACCGGGGCGGGTTCGGGCAGCCGCTTGGCGATACGTTCGGTGAGCTTGAGCGCTCGCCCGAAATTGGACAGCACCAGTTGCGCGCCCTCCTGTTGCGCGACTCGTGCCGCGGAGTACGCGATCGAGGCCTCAGTCAGCACCCCGGCGATCAGTAACCGCTTACCGTCGAGCAGACCCATCAGTGCCCCATCCCCAATCCGCCGTCCACCGGGATCACGGCTCCGGTGATGTAGGCCGCGGCGTCGCTGGCCAGGAAGGTCACGACACCGGCAATCTCATCCGTGCTGGCATACCGGCCCAATGGGACCTGGCCGAGTATCTCGTTGCGCCGGGCATCCGGCAGGTTGCGGGTCATGTCGGTGTCGACGAATCCGGGGGCGACCACATTCGCGGTGATGTTGCGCGAGCCGAGTTCTCGGGCGATGGACCGCGACATTCCCACGAGGCCCGCCTTTGCCGCCGCGTAGTTGACCTGCCCGGCCGAGCCACTGAGCCCGACCACCGAGGAGATGAAGATCATCCGTCCCCACTTCGCCCGCAGCATCTTGCTCGCCGCGCGCTTCGCGACCCGGAAGCCGCCGGACAGGTTCGCGTCGATGACCGAGGTGAAGGACTCGTCCTGCATCCGTAGCAGAAGCGTGTCGTCGGTGATGCCGGCGTTCGAGACAAGGATCTCGACGGCTCCCTGTTCCTCCTCGATCGCCTTGAACGCTGCATCGAGGGAGGCTGGGACAGTGACATCGCACTGCACGCCGAACAGCCCATCCGGCGGATCAGTGCCGCGATGGGTCACCGCCACCGAGTCACCCTGCGCTGCAAAGGCCCGGGCGATGGACAGACCGATCCCCCGGTTTCCACCGGTGACCAGAACGCTGCGTCCCACGCGACTCCTCTACCCATTCGCTTTCGTTGCAGGTGTCTGGCGAGGCTATCGGGTCAGCAGGAATCCAAACTGCGGGTCACCTTGGACGGCATGCACCCGGTTCGAACTGACCAGAGGAGCAAACCGGGCTTCAGAGCAGTCGATTGGTCCATAACAAGGACAGGGTTGCCCCCAGAAAGGCCAGCGCCAATCCACTACCGATGAACCAGGGAGTTACTTCGCGAGGCTCGGTGACGTACCCGATCTGTGAGCCCAGGTCCTCATACACCTCGGTAAGCTCCGCGGCGCTGGCCGCCTCCTTGAACGTGCCGCCAGTTTCCTCGGCGATCTGTCGCAGTGACTCGCTGTCCACCGGAACCGGCTGCGCGTCACCTTCGATCACGACGCTGCCATAGTCGGTGCCGAAGGCGATCGTGGATACCGGGACTCCGGCATCCCGAGCGGCATCGATCGCCTGGCTGTTCTCCCGACCGACGGTGTTGTAACCGTCGGACAGCAGCACGATCCGAGCCGGCGGAGCCTCGTTTCCGGTCGATTCCAGGGTGGCCTGGAAGTTGTCGAGCACGGTTAGCGAGGCGAAGATGGCCTCCCCGATGGCGGTCGCCTCGTCGAGTTTCAGGTTGTCGAGCGCGGTCTTGACCGCGGCTCTGTCGATGCTGGGCGTCACCACCGGCGTTGCCGTGCCGGCGAAGGAGACGAGGCCGAGATTGATCCGTTCGGGGAGAATGTCCACGAAGTCCTTGGCCGCGACTTTCATCGCCTCGAACCGGTTGGGCGCGATGTCGTCGGCTTCCATGGACAGCGAGACGTCCACGGCCATGATCACGGTTGCACGTTCGCGCGGCACCTGCACTTCAGCGCTCGGCTTGGCGAGGGCAACCGTGAATGTCGCGAGGGCCAGGACCAGCAGCCCGAAGGCGACGTGCCGTCGCCACCCTGGCCGCTTGGGGATCAGCCGGCTCAGAAGGTCGACATTCGTGAAGCGAGCCGCGAACTTTTTGCGCCGCAGCTGGATCGCGACATAGAGCCCGACGAGGGCACCGCTGGCGACAAGCAACCACAGCCATACCGGTGCCTGAAAAGTCACAGTGACACCTCCTGTCCTGCAATCATCGGGACGCACCGCCGGATGCCGTGTGCCGGCGATTAGCGACGTACCGCACGATGTCCAACAGCCACTCACGATCCGTACGAAGGGTCAGATGTCCGGCTCCCGCGCGTCGCAGGGCTGCGGTGATCTGGGCGCGCTGCTCGGCCGCAGCCTGCGCGAACCGGTCACGCACGTCCTTGCGCTGGGTCGGCACCTCGATGGCCTGACCGCTCTCCGGATCGACCATGGTGACAAGGCCGATGTCGGGCAGCTCGAGTTCTCGGGGATCCACCACTTCGATTGCCAGGACGTCGTGACGGGCGCCTAAACCGCGCAGCGGACGCTGCCACGACCCATCCCCGAGGAAGTCGGAGATCACCACGACCAGTCCCCGGCGACGTGGTGGCCGGCGCAGCAGTTCGAGCGCCGCACCGAGATCCCCGCGGTGTCCCGACTCCGCCCGTTCGGTGCTGGCGGCGATCCGCAGCAGGCGGTTTCCCGCAGCCCGCCCTGGCCGGGCCGGAATTCGGATGACCTGGGTGCCGGTGGTGATGACGGCGCCCAGCCGGTTGCCGCCGTGCATGGTCAGATAGCTGATCGCCGCGAGCCCGGCAATGGCCAGATCCCGCTTCTCGCAGCGCGCTGTCCCGAAATCCAGACTCGCCGAGAGGTCGAGGACGACCCAGGTCTCCAGTTCGCGGTCGACGACCGTCTGACGGATGTGCGGCACGCTGGTACGGGCGGTGACCGGCCAGTCCATCCGGCGCACGTCGTCACCCGGGTGATAGATCCGCGATTCCCCCGCTTCGCTGCCCGGGCCGGGCAGTAACCCCAGGTGATTGCCTTGCAGCAGACCGTCCAGCTTGCGCCGTACGGTCAGTTCCAGTCGGCGCAGGACGAATTCGACCGATTCGTCAGCCAGCCGCGGTGGCGCAGGCAGGCTCACGCCGGTCGGAGGCCCTGGCCGGAAGCCAGCGCACCACCCTGCGAACCGCTGAACTGAGCAGGCACTCGCGGACCGTCTGGTGCCGCCGGCCCGTAGCCACCGGCCCGCTGGCGAGGGGTCACCTGAGGTAGCGGCACGCTCTGCAGGATCCGCTTGACGATGTGTTCGGTCGGCACGCCATCGGCAAGTGCGTCGTAGGAGAGCACCAGCCGGTGCCGCAAGACGTCCGCGGCGACGTCCAAGACATCCTGGGGTAGGACATAGTCGCGGCCACGGACCAACGCGAGCGCTCGGGCGGCGGCGATCAATCCGAGCGAAGCGCGCGGGCTGGCTCCGTACGACACCCAGCCCGCGACATCGGGCAGTCCGTGCTCGGTGGGATGCCGGGTGGCTACGACCACGCGCACGACGTAGTCGACCAGGGCATGGTGCACGAACACCTTGCTGGCAGTGTCCTGCAGGCGCACTAGGTCGGCGGCTTCGATGACCTTGGAGGCACTCGGGGGTGACACGCCCATCCGGTAGACGATCTCGCGTTCCTCGGCTGGTGTCGGGTAGTCGACGAGAATCTTCATCAGGAAGCGGTCGCGCTGTGCTTCCGGGAGTGGATAGACGCCTTCGGACTCGATCGGGTTCTGGGTGGCCATCACCAGGAACGGGCGAGGCATCGGGTAGGTCTTTCCACCGATGGAGACTTGCTGTTCGGCCATCACCTCGAGCAGCGCGGACTGGACCTTGGCCGGCGCCCGGTTGATCTCATCGGTCAGAACGAAGTTGGCGAAGATGGGACCGAGCTCGGTGTCGAAGGCGTCCTTGCCCTGCCGATAGACCCGGGTTCCGACGATGTCGGCCGGGACGAGGTCCGGGGTGAACTGCAGCCGGGCGAAGCTCGCTCCGACGGTCGAGGCAAGGGTTTCCACGGCCAGCGTCTTGGCGACACCCGGAACGCCCTCGATGAGCAGGTGTCCCTTGGCCAGCAGGCCGACGACCATGCGCTCGATCATCCGGTCCTGCCCGACGATGACCTGCTTGATCTCGAACAGAACGCGCTCGATCTCCCCGGCGTCCTGGGCTGGTGGTACGGGAGCTGGGGCGCTCATCGAGCTCCTCCTGGCGATCTGCTGACGGGACAGGGCTGCGCGTCTTGAGAAGGCAATCGATCATGCAGGAAACCGACGCGACGTTCGGTATCATCACCACACACCGACGGGCGTGAACTGCCTGTGAAGCGGCTTCGCGTTCGCTGTCACGCCCTGACACGCCGAGCTGGACCGACATCCCACCGACCATGCACCGGTGCTACAGTTCCTGGTGCGTCGGGCAGCTCCCCCCGTGGCTGCCCGACGCTCTTACTTGAATCCAGGGCCCCTCGATCAGTTGATTTGACGGTGCCTATCCTCCCAGAACTCCTGCCGAAGCTTGAACTTCTGGATCTTGCCTGTGGAGGTCCGCGGAATCTCCTCGCGGAACTCCACGGCCTTCGGTGTCTTGTAGCCGGCCAGCTTGGACTTCACGTGGGCGATGATCTCGTCCTCGGTGGCGCTCTGGCCTTCGGCGAGCACGACCAGGGCGGTCACCTTCTCCCCCCACGTGTCATCGGGTACTCCGATGACGGCGACCTCGGCAACCGACGGATGGCTGAAAACGGCATCCTCGACCTCGATCGAGGAAACGTTCTCCCCACCGGTGATGATCACGTCCTTCTTGCGGTCAGAGATCGTGACGTAGCCGCCATCATCGATGCTTCCGCCGTCGCCGGTGTGGAACCAGCCGTCTTGGATCGCCTCGTCGGTGGCGTCGGGATTGTCCCAGTAGCCGCCCATGACCACGTTGCCCCGTACCAGAATCTCGCCTGAGTCGGAGATCTTGGCCCGCGTCCCCAGGCCGGGAACTCCGGCCCGAGAGAGCAGGGTGGCCTTCTCCTCGACCGCCAACTCGTCGTACTCGGCGCGCGACCGGTTCACGGTCAGCAGTGGGGTGGTCTCGGTCAGCCCGTAGATCTGGTTGAATTCCCAACCCAATTCGGTCTCGACCCGGGCGATCGTCCGCGAGGGCGGTGGAGCGCCGGCCACCACGATCCGAGTTCGACCGTGACCCGGGATCCTTCCGTCGAGTTGGGCGGCTGCGTCCAACGTCATATTCCACACCGCGGGGGCCCCGGCGGCGAAGGTCACCCCGTGTTTCTCGACCCGCCGCAGGATCTCCGATCCATCGATCTTGCGAATGATCACGTTGGTCGCTCCGACACCGGCCGCGGAATAGAGCAGCCCCCAGCCGTTGCAGTGGAACTGCGGCAGCGTGTGCAGGTACACGTCCCGGTCGGACATCTGCATGTGCATCGCGAAGGTGACCGAGTTGGTCCAGATGTTGCGATGGGTCAGCTGCACGCCTTTGGGTCGTGCCGTCGTGCCGCTGGTGTAGTTCAGAGTGGCCGTCGCGTCCTCGTCCGGCTCTGACCATGGCCGCGGTTCCGCTTCGAAGCGCAGCAGGGCGTCGTCGCTCTCGTCGCCCAACAGCAACTTGTGCTCGGCGCTGATCGACGACAGCGACGAGTCCAAGTCCGGGTCCACCAGCAGGACCCTCGCGCCGCTGTGCTCGGCGATGTAGGCGACCTCCTCGGCCTGCAACCGGAAGTTGATCGGCACCAGAATGCGGCCGGAAGACGGTACGGCGTACAGCAGTTCGAGCAGGCGGGCCGAGTTGTGACTGACGATGGCCACCCGTTCGCCCACACCGATGCCCAGCTCGTCCAGTCCGGCTTGGATTGCCCGGCCGCGTCGGGCCAGTTCCCGGTAGGTGAGGGAGCCCAGAGACCGCGCCGGCTGATCGGGCTCGTCGATCACGCCGATCCGGTCGCCGTAGACCAGTTCGGCCCGGTCGATGAAGTCGCTGGTCAGCAGAGGAACACGCATGGCTGCCACGCTAGTCGGCGGCGGCGGCGAACAGCCACGAAAGACGCCGAGCTAGATGGCCCGGTCAGGCAGCCCGGACGAGACGCTGCTCCGCGCCCGTCGCAGGAGGACCTCTGCTCGGCGCCGTCGCCACGCTCGCTCGGCCAATCCGAGGCAGCTGGCCACGATCGCGGCGCACGCCCAACCCAACAGGACGTCAACGACGTAATGCTCGCCGGAATACACCAGGATCAGCCCCATCAGCAACGGGTAGCACGCTAGAAGGACCCGGAGGCTCCGATCGAGGACCGGCCAGAAGAACAACAGCACCAGCACGGCGTACGCGGTGTGCAGCGACGGAATGGCTGCTACGAGATTGACCTTTACCTGACCCTGATCCAGTAGCGACCCCGCGCGGTCCAGACCGATGACCTCCCAGCCCAAGCCCGACAGGCGATCCACGTCAGGAATGACTCCCCGGTTCGCGGCGTACCAGGGAGGCGCAGCCGGAACCAGAACGTAGGTCGTGACGCCCAGCAGAGCCACTCCGACGACGCGCGCTGTGAAGCTGAGCCAACGCCGGCGATCGCGCAGCCATAGGACGCCCGCGATGATCGGCGTGACAAAGAAGTGCGAGACGTACACCGCGGTGACCACGACGTGCCACCAGCCTGCGTCTCCGGCAGCCCCCCAACCCGCTGACGGACCCAGCTGGTCCTGCAGCCACACCGTTGGCACAGTGCCACCGAACATGGCGGATTCCAGAGCGGCCAGGTCGTTCACGTGTACGGGCATCCCGAGGGAGTCGGCGAGGCCACGAGTCAGGTCATAGAGGACGAGGATCCCGATGAACGGAAGCCAGTCCAGGACAAGGCCGGCGACCGCGCGCCAGCCACGGCCGACACAGCCGATCGACAGTCCGATCAGCACCCAGCAGAACAGCGCTAGTCGCTCGGTCGGCAGACCCACGTTGAGGACGAATAGGCCCAGGACGACGCCGTACGCCACCGCCAACCAGCCTCGGATCCGCGACCAGTTCAGCGGCCGAGCGACCAGAACGCTGGTCGAGACCTCCGCGGACATGCGCGCACCCTAAGCGACG
>JBPCOF010000146.1:0-8210 GCA_051000515.1 Geodermatophilaceae bacterium | reverse complement strand
TCTCGGTGTATCCGCATCGACTCGACCCGGTTGCCCTGCCGCAGGGACAGGGCACCGAAGTACCACAGGAACCTCTCCCGCTGCACGGTGAGTCCGTACTCCTCGCGCGCGTCGGCGTACTTCTGCTCGACGTAGGTCAGCTCCCGCTCGGAACGGCGGACGTCGTGCGCCATACCGGCGGTATGCACCCGATAGCCCACCAGCGGTCGGTCGACCACGGCCATGCCGCCCGCCAGACCGAGCCGGATCCACAGGTCGTAGTCGGCGAGATTGGACAACGTCTCGTCGAAGCCTCCGACCTGTCGCACCAGATCCGCCCGAGCCAGGACTCCCGACGCGCCGCCCGGGATCACGTTGCGGGCCAGCAGGGTTCTCCCGACATCCGCAGGGACCGGCGTCCGTTCCGCCCCGCGCAGTCGCAACCGCGAGTCGACCCGGACCGCTCCGGCGCAGACCCAGCCCGCCTCAGGCGTTCGTCGGGCGGCCGCCAGTTGAGCGGCCAGTTTGGTCGGTGACCAGATGTCGTCATCGTCGACGAAGGCAACCCAGGGCCCGGTCGCAGCCGCCAGGCCGGCATTGCGGGCCGCCGAGACCCCCTTGGCCTGCTCGTGGCGCAGGACGGTCAAGCGGTCGTGCGGCCACCGCTGCAACATTTCCGGTGTCTCGTCGGTCGACCCTTCATCGACGATCACCACATCGAAGTCGGTGTCCTCCTGAGCCAGCACGGTTCCCAGCGTCTGGCGCAGCAGCCCGGATCGGTTCCGGGTGGGAATCACCACCGTGACCCGCTCAGACATCGCCGACCCGCTGCCGGAGGGCGCGCCGGGCTGACTCCTCCATCGGGCCGGCCAGTACGTCGGTGAGCTGGCGACCGACGGCCGGGGAGGCGAAGGCATCCTCGACCCTGCGCCGCGCATGTGCACCCAGCTCGCGGCAGCGGGCCGGGTCGTCCAACAGCGCAGTCATCGCGCCGGCCAAGGCAGCGGCGTCACCGGGCGGCACCACGGTGCCGCCGTCTTCTGCGCCCCGCGGCACCAGCTCGCGTACCCCCGGGGCATCCGCCGCCGCCAGCGGAAGGCCGCAGGCCATCGCCTCCACCGGGGCCACGGCGAATCCCTCGTGGCGGGAGGGAAAGACGTACAGATCGGCCGCGTCGAGGTACGGGCGTAGCCGGGACCGGTCCACCACATAGGAGTCGCACCACTCGACGCCTCGCAGGTCGGGATCGCGCAGCAGTTCACGCAGTTGCGACGAGTCGGCACCTGATCCGACGAGCAGCAGATGCAGGTCGTCGTGCGGACGTGCTGCACAGACCTGCGCCCACGCGGCGAGCAGGACGTCCAGACCCTTGCGCCACAACTCGACTCGCCCGTGCCAGACCGCCACTCTGGCGTCCCGGGGCAATCCCAGCCGGGTCCTGGCCTCGGCGCGATCCCCGATCGGCCACCGCCTCAGGTCGAGGGGGTTGAAGATCGGGGCGATGCGACCCTGGGCAACGCCGTAACGGTGCTGGATGCGGTCCCGCTCCGCGCGCGAAGCGACGATCAGACCGGCGGCGGCGTTGATCGAGCGGCGCCGGACGATGCGCTCCAGACTCGTGCGTTGCCGGTCTCCACCCTGGAACGTCGCGAACACCGGCACACCGACGTAACGGCCCACGGCGACGCACACGTCGAAGCGCGCCTCCTCGTACTCCTGACACAGGATGCCGGTACAGCGCTCCTGCCGGAGCACCGTCGTCAGTGCCCGAGCGGGGGTGGACAGGTAGGGCGCCAGGTGCCGGAGCGCAGCCGCGGCAGGTGCACGCACACCGGTGAGCCCGCTCGTGGCCGTCGCACGGTTCCAGGCGTAGGGGTCCGACAGGTGGTTGCGGACCCACCGGTAGGCCCGGCTCGCGGGCAGCAGCCACAACGGCATCCCGCTCGGCCGGTGAATCCGGCGAGTGGGCGCATCCACGGTGGAGGTCATGCATATGAGCACGCTGTCGATCCCTGCGGTGGCCAGGGCGTCGAGGTAGCCGAACAGCCAGCCGCCGGTCATCTCCTCGACGAAGGCCTCGACCGACAGACCGATGGGGTCGAGGAAATCCTCGATGAGGTCACCCCAGGGCAACACGGCCAGCCGGCGACGAGCCGGCGGCGGGTCAGCCGGTCCGTGCATCGGCCGCTCCGGTTCCCGGTTCTGCCGCCAGTGGCTGTTGGTCTGCTGCGGTGCGGAGGCGACGGGCTGGCGGCGTACGCCAGACCGCCGCGGTCTCGGTTCCGGACCAGTGCGGTCGATGCAGCAGGTATCCCAGCCAGATGACGGGTGATAGGGCGCAGAGCAGTAGTCGGCGGAGCCGACTGGGTAGCCGGCTGAAGGCCAGGTCGTGGTTGAGCACGGTGACCGGATTGATGAACGTCGCCCATCGGAGGGCATCGCTGCCGACGAGTCGGCTCAGCTCGGCCAGCGCGTAGCCGCGCCGGACGTGGCCCCACTCCGCCATGACGTCTTCGTCGGTCGGACAGAGCGGTGTCAACAGCGAGTAGTAGGGAAAGCGCCAGTTGTCGTTCGGCGCGGTGACCAGGATCGCGCCGCCGGGAACCAGCACCCGGATCGCCTCCTGCACCGCGGCAGCGTCATCCGGGATGTGCTCCAAGACGTCGAAGAAGGTCACGGCGTCGAAGACGCCGTCCGGAAACGGCAATCGGGTGGCGTCGGCGCAGAGGAAAGGCGCGCGTTCGCCGTAGGCGCTCGCGGCTCCGTGTTCGCGGGCGAGGTCGGCGGTGACGATGTGCGCCCGCGGATAGAGCCTTGCGGTCAACCCGCTCGTGCCGCCGCCCACTTCCAGGATCCGTTGCACCGGGCCGAACGGGGCTATCCGGTGAATCGCACGCATCTTGTCCCGAAAGTAGAAACCTTCGGTGTAGGGGTGCTGGAACGGGTTGCGGCGGAGGAACCGCCCGCGCCGCGCGAGCGCGCCGGCTCCCGCCATCGCGGGCAGTGCGGCTGCACCGCGCACCAGTCCCGAGAGGTAACCCCTGATTTCTGCGGTCACGGTGGCGTCGGCCACGAACGCCGCCTGGGCCAACCGGCCGAGGTAGAACCGGGGCAGCCCCAAGAATGCACGGAACAGGTTCCCCGCATCCTGGCCGCGCGCGTGTTGGGCGAACAGCGCGATGACGTGCCCGCGTAGATATGCGTGCGCCTGACGACGAACGTCTCGGCGTTCGGCACGATGGTGGTGGGTGACCACTGCGGCCGGCTCGTACCGGCAGCGCCAGCCCTGCGCCAGCAGTCGATACCAGAGCTCGGAATCCTCGCTGCATCCCGCCGCTCCGGCGCCGAGACGTTCGTCGAAGTCGCCGACGAGCGCGAACGCCTGTCGTCGTACCGCCATGTTCGCGCCCGCACCGATCCGCCACACCGGTACGCCGTACCGGCGCGACCCGCGATAGAACGCCCAGTCGAAATGCTGGCTGCGGTAGCCCTGCCCGAACCCGCCGAGGTGATTCTCGAAGAGCAGCTGCCCCTCCGTGTCCAGCGCCGCCGGCAGCACCAGTCCGGTGACGGCCATGACGTCTGGTTCCTCGAACGCGGCGAGCAGGCCGCAGAGCCAGTTCGGGCGCACCTCGGCGTCATCATCGGTAAACGCGACCACGTCACCGCTCGTCTCGCGCAGTCCCCGGTTTCGGGCCACGCTCAGCCCCGGACGCGGCTCCCGGGTGTACCCGATCCCTGGATAGCGGTCCACGACATCCTTGGTGGCCGAGGATGTCGGAGCGTTGTCCACGACGAGCACCTCGTCCGGAGCGGGTTCGAGCGCGTGCACGGCCGCCAGGGCTCGGGTCAGCTGTTCGGGCCGGTTGCGCGTGCAGATGACGACTGACACCCGGCGCACGCCAGCACTCGGGCTGGACAGCGCCGGCTGCCGCAGCTCCTCCAATGGGCTCACCAGCCGGGACAGGGCACTCGCGGCGGGGGCCGGTGAGGGAAGTCGCGACGGCCGGCGTTCGGGCAGGGCGGTGTCGAAGCCGCCGATGTAGAGCCGCTGTCCGACCGCCGGGGCAATGGCCTGCGCGACGAGCTGCCGGAATCGCGCGCGGGTCACCGGCCAGCCCGCTGCCGTCAGCGCGACGTCTCCCAGCGGGAGGTCGCGTTGCCAGAGGATCAGGCGCAGGCCATGACCGGAGCCGACCCGGTCGGCCACGTGGTCGTAGTGCTGTTCGATGGAGTGCGCCGAGAGGTCGACATGAACGATCGCCATCGGTGGTGTCTTCACGCGATGGCCTGGCCCGCGACCCGGGCCCGAATGGCCGCGCTCCGGCGGCGGGAACGGCCATAGCTGCCGGACAGTCCGACCACGCCGCCGGTGAGCTGGGCCAAGGCCAGGTCAGGAGACAGCGGACCGCGGCCGATCAGGCTGCGCACGACCTCCTTGCAGTGCGTGCGAAACCACCACGCCACGAGCCAGACCAGCTTGACGTTGCCGACTGGATCGGCTCGAAACGTCTTGTCGACATAGGCCATGAACCCGGTTCCCCACGTCCACAGCTGTCGGCGCAGTTGCTCGTGTTCGCGGCGGTGCTTGTGGAACACGGCGTAGCGCGGCTCGTACACCAGCGGGTGTCCGGATCGCACCACCCGGTGGAACATGTCCAGATCGCCGCCTCCGGGCAGCGGACGGCCAGTGTCGAGTGCCTCGTCGAAGCCCCCCAGCCGGGTCAACAGGCTGCGCCGGAAGGACATGTTGCAGCCGGCGCCGAAGATCCCGGCGCCGAAGGGGTAGAGCCGGTTACCCGGCAACGACTGGCCGACGTACCGCAGCGTGTCGAATCCGCGCCGGAAGCCGCCGTAGCGCTCGAACGTGATCTGCGCCTGGGTCACGAGTTCGAACGGAAGGACGAGACCCGTGACGCATCCGGCGTCGGGGTGCTCGCCCCACGCCAGCCGCAATCCCTCGAGCCAGCCGCGGTCGACCTCCACATCGTCGTCCAGGAACGCCAGCAGCTCACCGTTGGCCTCGGCTATGGCTCTGTTGCGGGCGAAATCCAGCCCAGTTCGGTCCTCACGCACGTAGCGCACACCGGACAGGCTGGCGACGAAGCGGCTCGTGGCGTCATCAGAGGGGGCGTTGTCGACGACGAGGACCTCGAACGTCGACTCGTTGCGCAGCGGCAGGAGGCTGGCCATCAGCTCCTCGAGGCCGGCTGTCCGGTCGTGAGTGCAGATCGCCACCGTGAGGCTGACCTCGGTGGGCCGGCCACGACCACCGAGTGAGTCCAGCACGGTCTCCTGCACCAGCCGGCTGGCGCAGAAGGTGGCGATGAGCGCGTCCAGCGCGTCTGGCGCCACCGTGGCGCCGCGAGGGAACTCGCTTAGGATGAAGCCGACCGGAGTTCCGCGTCGCCGGACGACCAGGCCCAGCCCGTCGTCGGCGTCACCCAGCGTGAGAGCGGGCAGGGGCTGGTCCACATCGACATCGACGTAGAGGTATGACATCGTCACCATCCAGGTCAGCTGCTTGCTCAAACGAGTGTAGCTCTTACTCTCAGCCATGAGTTGGTTACGGGGCGTGATGAAGGACATCGGGTGGGTCGAGAACCCGCCACGCCACGCCCGGCGGTTCCTCAATGTGCCCGAGATCGTGGCGCACCGCGAGTTGGTCCTGTTCATGGCGCAGCGGGATCTGAAGGTTCGCTACAAGCAGGCCGCGTTCGGCCTGGTCTGGGCGGTCGTGCAGCCACTGACCGGCGCCCTGGTCGTCACTGTGGTGTTCCGGAAACTGGCCCGGGTGCCCAGCGACGGCATCCCCTACTTCCTCTACGCCCTGGTCGGCTTCGCTGTGTGGTCGTACTTCACCTCCAGTCTCAGCGCAGTCACCCAGAGTCTGGTCAGCAACGCCGGCCTGGTCACCAAGATCTACTTTCCTCGGCTGATCGCACCGCTGGCCGCCGTGCTGCCGGGCCTGGTGGACATGGCCGTGGCCTTCGGCGCGGTCGCCGTGGTGATGGTGGCACTGGGTATCGCGCCGGGGTGGGCCCTGCTTACCCTTCCGATCTGGGTGGCGGCGCTGTGCCTGGTCGTGCTCGGTCTCGGCCTGCTCTTCGCCACGCTCAACGTGATGTACCGCGATGCGCTCTACGCCTACGGCCTGATCGTGCAACTGCTGTTCTTCGGCAGCCCGCTGGCGTATCCGAGCACCCTGATCGAAGGCTGGTGGCGTTACCCCTACCACCTGAACCCGATGGTCGCGGTGCTCGACGGGTTCCGCTGGTCGGTGCTCGGAGGCCACTTCCCGGCCCCGCAGGCCCTTATCTCGTTGCTGAGCGGGTCGCTGATACTCGCCCTTGGGCTGCGCTACTTCGCCTCCGCCGAGCGACGCTTCGCCGACGTGATCTAGCGCCCTGATGACAGCCAACTCCATCGAAATGATGAGCGTGTCCAAGCGCTACCGGCTCGGAGAGGACCACGGGGCCGGCGGGTCGCTGCGCGAGGCGATCAGTTCCCTCGTACGCCGGCGGAACGACGGGCCCGGGCACGGCGAGCGGGAGGAGATCTGGTCACTGCGCGATGTGGACCTGACCGTCGCGGCGGGGGAGTCACTCGGCGTCGTGGGCCGCAACGGCGCGGGCAAGAGCACGCTGCTCAAGATCCTGACCAGGATCACCGAACCGACGAGCGGCGTCGCGCGCACAAGGGGCCGGGTGGGCGCGCTGCTCGAAGTCGGGACCGGCTTTCATCCAGAGCTCACGGGCCGGGAGAACGTCTACCTCAACGGGGCGATCCTGGGCATGGGGCGCCAGCAGATCCGACGGCAGTACGACGCAATCGTGGACTTCTCCGGCATCGAGCGATTCCTGGACACGCCGGTGAAGCGGTACTCCTCGGGTATGTACCTACGGCTGGCGTTCGCGGTGGCGGCCCACTTGCAGGCCGACATCATGGTCGTGGACGAGATCCTCGCCGTCGGCGATGCCGAGTTTCAACGCAAGTGTCTGGGCAAGATGGCCGAGGTGGAGCGCGGCGGCCGGACTGTGCTGTTCGTCAGCCACAACCTCGACGCGATCCTCCGGCTGTGCCCCCGTTCGATCTGGCTCGAGCGCGGCCGGATTGTCGCCGACGGTCCGACGCAGGACATCATCGAGGCCTACCTGGCCTCCGGCGTTCGTCGTACGGCTGTCAGCCGGTACGACGCCCCGGCCGACCCGGTGGCGCTGCGCGAAGTCACCGTCCGCGACGCGACCGGGCAAGCCACGGCGTTGTTGCGCCGAGACGAACCGTTCGACATCGACATCGAGTTCGAGGTCGGCCGGCCCGTCCCCGGCTTGGACCTGTCACTGATCGTGTCCAACCTGCGCGGGCTGCGCGTCCTGGACGAAGCATGGTCAGACACCGCCCCACCGGACCGGGGAAAGCCGGGGCGCTACCGAGCGCGGCTTCGAGTCCCCCCGATCCTGGCGACCGGGGAGTACACGGTCGGGGTCTGGATGGGATCGGCGTACGAGTCCGTGCTGTGGCAGGACGACGCGCTGCAGTTCCGGCTGGAGGGCAGCATGCGGGGCCGCCCCGAACGAGTGCTGCAGCTCGGGTTGGGCTGGCAGGTCGACATGCAGGAACATCCGACGGGGGTCCGACTGTGACAGCTGACCAGACGGCGCGTGCGTTGAGCCTCGGATTCGCCTGCTCCTGGTGGCATCCGTGGGAGCCCACCTGGTCGTACACGCCGGCTGGGTTGTTGCGGGCGTTGTCCGACCGGGACCACCTGACGGTCACGTCGATCCCGGCGCAGCGTCCGCTTGCGGGGAAGGCCGCGATGAGGCTGGCGTATCGCTACTCCGAGACCGCCTGGCAGCACGGCCGGCTCAATCGGTGGTTGACGCAGCGCAGCATCCTCCGCGATGCCGTCCGGTCGAGGACCGAGGTCGTACTGGCCATGAGCATGACCGAGCCCGTCCTTCCGGTGCCGACGTTCTTCTATCAGGACATGGGTTTCAGTGTTGTCCGGGCTTACAACGATCGCTCGGGTCACCGCTCGTCCAATCTGGGCCCGGTGAGTGCTTCCCGTCTGCAGGTACTCGTCGATGAGGAGTCAGACCGGTACCGTGCCTGCACCGGCGTGTTCACCATGAGCCACTGGTTCGCCCGGTGGCTGACGGAGGTCGTCGGCGTCTCGCCCGAGAAGGTGCATGTCGTGGGCGGTGGTCTGAACGCGTTGCCGGTCTCCCGAC
>JBPCOF010000028.1:0-19102 GCA_051000515.1 Geodermatophilaceae bacterium | reverse complement strand
GCGCGGTTGTCGCCGGCCCGTGGGTCCTCGTCGCCGGTTGCACGGCGACCGTGGACGGCGAGGTGGTCGGTGTCGGTGACGCTCACTGCCAGACGCTGGTTGCCTTCGGAATCGCCCTGACCGCCGTACGGGAGGCCGGCCTGGACGTTGCCGATGTCGTGCGCACCCGAATGTACGTCCGCGACATCAACCGGCAGGCTGATGTCGGCCGCGCGCACCAGGAACTGTTCGGGCAGGTCAGGCCCGCCGCGACCATGGTCGAGATCAGCGGGTTGGTACATCCCCACCTTCTGGTGGAGGTCGAGGTCGATGCCTACCGCGGGACAGACCGGGCGCCGATTGGAGCAGAGCAGCGACGATGACCGTTGCGGTCCGGGTGATCCCCTGTCTTGACGTCGCGGCCGGGCGGGTGGTCAAGGGAGTCAACTTCGTCGACCTGCGTGACGCGGGGGACCCGGTGGAGATGGCCCGGATCTATGACGCGGAAGGTGCCGACGAGCTCGCCTTTCTCGATATCACCGCCTCCTCGGACGAGCGGGAGACCACCTATGACGTCGTACGGCGGACCGCTGAGACCGTGTTCATCCCGTTGACCGTCGGTGGCGGAATCCGGTCCGTCCAGGATGTGGACCGGTTGTTGCGGGCGGGCGCGGACAAGATCGGGGTGAATACCGCCGCTGTTGCCCGTCCGGAATTGATCGACGAGATCGCGGCCGAGTTCGGCTCGCAGGTCCTGGTGCTTTCCGTCGATGCCCGCCGAGCTTCCGGCGACGCGACGCAGTCCGGATTCGAGGTGACGACGCACGGCGGCCGTACGGGCACCGGGAAGGATGCGCTGAGTTGGATATCAGAGGCCATCGGGCGCGGGGTCGGGGAGATCCTGCTCAACTCGATGGATGCCGACGGCACCCAGGCCGGTTACGACCTGCAGATGATCGCCGCCGCGCGCGCGGTCTCCAGCGTCCCGCTCGTTGCCAGTGGCGGGGCGGGACGCCTTGCCGATTTCGCGCCGGCCGTCGTCGCGGGCGCCGACGCGGTCCTGGCGGCAAGCGTCTTCCACTTCGGGCGATTGAGCATCACTGCGGTCAAGCATGCCCTTCGTGAGACTGGTATGCCGATCCGCTGACCCCAGCCACCGCGCACTACCTTCGTGGGGGCGCCGCACCCGAGGCCGTCAGCCGTCAGCCGTCAGCCGTCAGCCGTCAGCCGTCAGTAATGGTGATCCGCACGGCGCGGGCACTCTGGCCGGCCGCACGAAGAACCTTCAGCCGCGGATCAGCGACCACCAGCCATGGACCTCTGGGCAAGGCGGCCACCTTGGCCAGCCTCGGATCGACCAGCGCCGAGGCGATCAGCGGTCTATCTCCACCGGTGAACAGGGCGGTCAGGGATGCGGTCTCGGGCGCGATGATCCGCTGCGCCACCTCCACCGCAGAGCCGACCAGGCCGGTCGCCTGATTGTCCCGCCGGCGCGAAAAGCGCTGCTGACTCGTACCGCCCGCTGCGGTCCGACCCTGGACATACCGGTTGCCCACTTTCGACGCGACCAGCGTTGTTGCATCGAAGATCCCTGCGGCATAACCGCCCCTACGGATCAACAGCACGGCCACCCGACGATCACGCAGCGCGTGGTCGACCAGCGCCTGCCACGGAGCGTGTGGATCGAGATCCAGCGGCGGGAACGGCACCTCGCAGCGAGCAGCTGAACCGTCAGCGGCATGCAGCCCGACGACGTCGCTGTCGGCGGTGATCTCGACGTCGCCGTGGCTGGCAGCGAACCTGTTCAACCAGCCGGCCAGGCGCTCAGGTGCCACGAGCACCGTACGAACGCCGCTCTCGGTCATGTCAGCATCACGGCGTTCAGAGACCGGGAAACTCGGGGGTGACGGGAGCAACGCCGGAAAGCTGATGCCAGTCGGTCAGGCGCAGGGCCGCGTCGGTCAGCGCGGCGAGTGCGAAGGCCTTGGCTCGCTGGCTCTCGCTTCGGGATACGGCGAAGGCATAGCCGGTCGCGACGCCTGCCTCCAAGGACGCTGCAAGTGTCAGGGCACTGGGCGGGTCGGCCACCGGGGAGGGCAGTTCATAACTGGCCTCGGCCCGTTCCGGGTCGGCGCCGCGCAGCCGGATGAGATCGGCGAGTTCGTCTCGCCGGGAGCGATGCGCAGCGTCGACGTCACGTACGGCTTGCCGGCTCTCGAGGCCGACCGAGGCGCCCACGATGCCGTACCCCCAGATCGCGACATGCTCCGAACGCAGGGCTGCTTGCAGACCTTCGATCTCGGGGGTGCTCATTGCTCCTCCGCGGAGAAGAGTGCGTCGGAGGTGCTCACCCGAGCAGCCGGTCATGGCAGGCGGTGCTTGCTGCGCAGCTGCCGAGTAGGGCGGCGAGATCACCGTCGGCGCGCAATGCGGCGGCTCGCAACGTGCCAGCGGCCGCCCGTACGGCACGCTGCAGGTCGGAGCGAGCCGTCAGCACATCGGCAGGTGGGCCGGGCGAAGAACCGGAATGCGAGGGCGATGCGGACACCGACGGTGAAGCGGCGACCTGCTCGGCCGCAGTCGGGGCAGCGGCCCGCAGCGCCTCGGTGTGTGCACTCGTCTGTGCTTGCAGGTCCGACACCGAAGCCGTGAGGTCCGGGAAGGCAGTGATCGTCTGCTCGTAGGTGGCCAGAAGTGCCTGTTGACCGATCAGCACCGGTGTCAACGGGTCGATCGCGGCAGTGGTCGGCGTGGCCGGTTCCCCCGTGGTGGCCTCACAGCCGCCGAGAGCGGGACCGAGTCCAACCGCGCCCAGGCTCGCACCGGCGAGCAGCACAGTGCGGCGAGAGAAACGCGAATCGCTCACCGCAGGAGTCTGACAGTCGGTCCGGCTCGCCGGGCACCGGTAACCTCGAAGGGGTACCGGTGACGCGCGCCGTCTACCGACAACTGCACAGGAGAAGGAGGCCGACAGGTGAGCGCCAACAGCGCGGGATCGGCCGCGACTCTGGACCGGCTGACAGCGCTGGTCTCCCCGGTGATCCGGGAAGCCGGTTACGACCTGGAAGACCTGATTCTGACCCCGATGGGGCGCCGAAGCCTGCTCCGGGTGGTCATCGATCGGGACGAGGGCGTCTCCCTCGATGACATTGCCGACATGTCCCACGCCGTGGCCGACATCCTGGACGAGGACGAGGGAGTCATCGGCAGGGCGCCCTACGTGCTGGAGCTCACCTCGCCCGGAGTGGACCGGCCGCTGACCGAACCCCGTCACTGGCGCCGGGCCATCGGTCGATTGGTGGAGGTCACCGCGGTGACCACGAGCTCGCTGGCCCAGGCCACGGAGGGTTCAGCGGCCTCCGACGGAGCACCGCTGCGCGGTCGGGTCGCCGGCTTCGACGGGGCAGTGGTGACCCTGAGCGTCGGCGGCGTCGAGCACCTGTTGCCGCTGACCAATCTCGGGGCCGGAAGGATCCAGCTGGAGTTCAAGCGTCCCGATGAGGCCGGCAAGCAGGAACGGCCGCAGCGACAGCCCAAGCAGAAGAAGGGGAGGGCCAGCATGAAAGCCGACGACGCACTTCCCTCCGCGGAGGAGAAATGAACATCGACATCAGTGCCCTGCGAGGTATCGAACGCGAGAAAGGGATCTCCTTCGCGACGGTGGTCGAGGCTATCGAAACCGCCTTGCTCACCGCTTACCGGCACACGGAGGGGACGGATGCGCACGCGCGGGTGGTCGTCGATCGCAAGACCGGCGAGGTTTCGGTGTTCGCCCAGGAGATGGGTCCTGACGGCACGGTCATCCGCGAGTACGACGACACGCCGAGCGGCTTCGGTCGGATCGCGGTGAGTACGGCGCGTCAGGTGATCTTGCAGCGGTTGCGAGATGCCGAGGACGAGAACAACTTCGGGGAGTTCTCCGGGCGGGAAGGAGACCTGGTCGGAGGCGTCGTGCAGGTCCATCGGGGCCGCAACGAACGGGGCATCGTGGTGATCGACATCGGCAAGTTCGAGGCGATCCTGCCGGCCGCGGAGCAGGTACCGGGGGAGGACTACAGCCATGGATCGCGGCTGAAGTGCTATGTCGTGTCGGTGACCAGAACCCCGCGCGGCCCCCAGGTCATGGTCAGTCGTCGGCACCCGAATCTGATCCGCAAGCTGTTCGCCCTCGAGGTTCCCGAGATCGCCGACGGCAGCGTGCTGATGCCCGCGGTGGCCCGCGAGGCCGGGCACCGTACCAAGATCGCCGTGCACACGAAGGTCGAGGGATTGAACGCCAAAGGCGCCTGCATCGGTCCCGTCGGCCAGCGGGTACGCAATGTCATGAGCGAGTTGCATGGCGAGAAGATCGACATCGTCGACTATTCCGAGGACCCGGCCGAGTTCGTCGGGCACGCGCTGTCCCCGGCCCGCGTCCTCGAGGTGCACGTCGTTGACCCGGTGGCCAAGGCGGCACGCGTCGTCGTACCGGACTTTCAGCTGTCGTTGGCCATTGGCAAGGAGGGGCAGAACGCGCGCCTGGCCGCGCGGCTGACGGGGTGGCGGATCGACATTCGTAGCGACGCCCAGGAAGATGCTGCGGTCGAGGCGGTCCCGGCCGATGCGCCGCCGGTCGCCAGCCGGTGACGAGCCCGGAATACGCGGGACTGGCCTCGCGCTAGACTTGGCGGTGGCCGATCGAGTGGTTCCGGTACGCATGTGTGTGGGCTGCCGTCAGCGTTCATCGATCAGTGAACTGTCGCGAGTCGTGGCGGTGGACGGGCAGTTTGTCCCGGACCCGCGGCGAAGATACGCAGGCCGAGGGGCTTGGATGCATCCTCGACCTGAGTGCCTGGCACAAGCCGAACGACGAGGAGCCTTCCGACGAGCCCTACGGGTTACCGGAGACTTGTCGACGCAGGCGTTGCACAGCTTTGTCGCCGACCATCGCGGCCAGCACCACGAACCGGATCGTTCAGCACCATGAGCCACCGCACTGTTGCGCCACCAAGCGCGCCCGGACATCAGGGTCCGCGCGCCCGTCGAGAGCAGGTTTTTCTCGGATGAGCACCCAGTGAAGTACCACCCGTGAACATGTTCCATCCGTAACGAAGAGGTCGCGCGGGCAGCCGCCGCCCTCACCTATGAGGAGTCACGTTGCCAGGCAAAGCCCGCGTCAGCGCCATCGCGAAAGAACTCGGCGTACCCAGCAAGGACGTTCTCGCCAAGCTGACCGAACTCGGTGAGTACGTCAAGAGCCCGTCCTCCACCGTCGAGGCACCGGTCGTCCGGCGTCTGCACGAGGCGTTCCCGGCCCCGGTGCCCAAGCCGGTCAAGGTCGCCGCGAAGGCAGCCAAGGCAGCCAAGCCCACGTCGGCTGCGCCAGAGCCGGTCTCGACCCCTGCGACCGCTCCGGGTCCGGGCGCCCCAGCCCCCGTGGCTGCTCCGGCCGCATTCGTCGAGGCGCAAGCGCCCACACCGGCGCCGCGCGTCGCGGCGCCGACTCCCGCCGCTCCTGCTCCCATGCCGGTGGCTGCGGCAGCTCCGGCGTCCGCTGCACCGCCTGCGGCCGCACCGGTCGCCCCTGCCATGCCACCCGAGGCCGGGGGAAGTGCCTCACCAGGTGACATTCCACGGCCGATTCCGCGTCCCGGTGCCAGGCCGGGCGGCCCGCGCCCAGGTAACAACCCCTTTGGTGTCGGCAGTTCCACGGCTCCACGTCCCGGTGCTCCGCGCCCCGGTTCGCCACCTCGCCCGGGTGGCACGGGTGGTCCCGGTGCCGCGCGACCGAATCCGGGCATGGTCCCAGCGCGTCCCAGCCGCCCGGCTCCGGCCGGCGGCAGAGGTCGACCCGGCGGCCCCGGTGGCGCGGGCCCAGGTGGCGGCGGTGCCCCCGGCGGCGGTGGTAACTACCGCGGCGGGGGTGGCGCTCCTGGCGCCCCCAGTGGTCCAGCCGGAGGGGGTGGCGGGTTCCGCGGCGGTCCTGGTGGCCGCGGCGGACGTGGTGGCCGCGGCAGCGGCACGGCAGGTGCGTTCGGTCGCCCCGGTGGTCGCGGTCCGGTCCGCGGCCGCAAGTCCAAGAAGCAGCGCCGTCAAGAGTTCGACAACATGCAGGCCCCGTCGATGGCTGGGGTGTCCCTGCCGCGCGGAAACGGCGCGGTCGTCCGGCTTCCACGTGGGGCCTCGCTGACCGACTTCGCCGAGAAGATAGGCGCGGACCCGGCGGCACTGGTGGCTGCCCTGTTCCACCTGGGCGAGATGGTCACGGCGACCGCCTCGGTCAACGACGAGACGTTGGCTCTGCTCGGTGGCGAGATCGGCTACGAGGTCCAGGTCGTCAGCCCCGAGGACGAGGACCGCGAGCTGCTGGACTCCTTCGACCTGACCTTCGGTGACGAGGAGATGGCCGCGGAGGACCTGATGGCCCGGCCACCGGTCGTCACGGTCATGGGTCACGTCGACCACGGAAAGACCAAGCTCCTGGATGCGATCCGCCGTACCGACGTGGTCGCCGACGAGGCAGGTGGCATCACCCAGCACATCGGTGCCTACCAGGTCCCGGCCGAGCTCGAGGGTGCCGAGCGGCTGATCACCTTCATCGACACCCCTGGTCACGAGTCGTTCACCGCTATGCGTGCCCGTGGTGCGAAGGTGACCGACATCGTGGTGCTGGTGGTCGCTGCCGACGACGGTGTGATGCCGCAGACGGTGGAGGCGCTCAACCACGCCCAGGCCGCCGACGTACCGATCGTCGTTGCGGTCAACAAGGTGGACAAGGAGGGCGCTAACCCGGGCAAGATCCGCCAGCAGCTGACCGAGTACGGCCTGGTTGCTGAGGAGTACGGGGGCGACACCCTGTTCGTCGACGTTTCGGCGACCAAGCGGCTCGGTCTGACCGAGCTGCTCGAGGCGATCTTGCTGACCGCGGACGCGTCCCTGGATCTGCAGGCCAACCGCGAGCAGGACGCCCAGGGTGTGGCCATCGAGGCACACCTGGACCGCGGGCGCGGACCGGTGGCGACCGTGTTGGTACAGCGCGGAACGTTGCGGATCGGTGATTCGATCGTCGCCGGTGACGCCTACGGCCGGGTCCGTTCGATGTTGGACGAGCACGGCGAGAAGCTGACCGAGGCGCTCCCGGCGCGTCCGGTCCAGGTGCTCGGCCTGACCTCGGTACCCCGTGCCGGCGACACGTTCTTGGTCGTCGACGAGGACCGGGTCGCCCGGCAGATCGCCGAGCGACGCCAGACCCGGATCCGCAATGCCCAGAACGCGTCCTCGCGCAAGCGGGTCAGCCTCGAGGACCTGGACTCGGCGCTGCGCGAGACCAGCGAGCTCAACCTGATCATCAAGGGCGACAACTCCGGAACGGTGGAGGCTCTCGAGGATGCGTTGCTCAAGATCCCGGTCGGCGAGGACATCTCGCTGCGGGTGATCCATCGTGGCGTCGGCGCCATCACCGAGGGGGACATCAACCTCGCGATCGCCGACAACGTCATCGTGCTCGGGTTCAACGTCCGGGCCGAGGGCAAGGCCACCGAACTGGCCACCCGCGAGGGCATCGACATCCGGTACTACTCGGTGATCTACGCGGCCATCGACGAGATCACGGCTGCCCTCAAGGGCATGCTCAAGCCGGAGTACGAAGAGGTGCAGTTGGGTAGCGCGGAGGTCCGCGAGGTCTTCCGGGTGCCCCGCATCGGCAACGTCGCCGGCTCGTTGGTCCGGTCCGGAACGATCGTGCGCAACAGCAAGGCCCGGCTGATCCGCGACGGCGCCGTGGTCGCGGACAACCTGACCGTCGACTCCCTGCGCCGGTTCAAGGATGACGCGACCGAGGTCCGCGAGGGCTTCGAGTGCGGAATCGGGCTCGGATCGTTCAACGACATCAAGCCCGAGGACGTCATCCAGACCTTCGAGCTGCGTGAGAAGCCGCGGGACTGATGCTCGACCGGAGTTGATCATCGGCGAACGGCGGGTTATCTGACCGATAACTCCCGACTTGCCGATGATCAACTCGGTGCGTCCTAGAAGGAGGGGTTGTCGGCGGTGTTCACCGCGACGATGTGGTGCGACATTCAACTCGGCGATGTCAACTCGCTCAATTCGCTCAAGGCCAAACGGTCGGTCGTACGACCGATCGTGGCCGAGCTACGGCGCCGGTATGACGTAGCCGCTGCCGAGGTCGGTGCCCATGAGCTGTATCGCCGTACCGAGATCGGCGTGGCCGCTGTGGCCGCCACCGCAGGACAGGCAGGGGATGTGCTCGATGCCTGCGAGCGGTTCGTCGCCGGTCGTCCCGACATCGTGCTGCTCTCCGTCCGGCGGCAACTCCTCGCCCACACCGACGACGTACCCGGCATGACAATCGATTCGCCACGAGAGGACAGCTCCGATGGTTGATGCGGCCCGAGCCCGCCGACTGGCCGTACGTATCCGCGAGATCGTCGCCTCGACCCTCGAGCACCAGGTCAAGGATCCCCGACTTGGGATGGTCACGATCACCGACGCGAAGGTGACCGGTGATCTGCGCGAGGCAAGCGTCTACTACACCGTGTATGGCGATGACGCCGAAGTCACCGGTTCGGCCATCGCCCTGGAAAGCGCGCGCGGCGTCCTGCGCAGCGCGGTCGGCAAACAGACCGGGATCAAGTTCGTCCCGACCCTCACCTTTGTCAGCGACGCGGTGCCACAGACCGCTCAGGACATCGAGGACGCGTTGGCTCGCGCGCGGGAGATCGACGCCGAGGTCGCCGCCAAGCGAGAGGGCGCGAGCTTCGCCGGCGACGCAGACCCGTACCGCCAGCCGCGGGTGGATATCGAGGACGACGCGACTGACGACGTGACTGGCGAGGCAGAGGATCGGGCTGGCCGGGTCGCCGATGATGCCGAGTGAAGGACGCCCTGTATCGAACCTATTGATACAAGGCGTCCTTCACTCGGTTCTAACCGGCCGCTGACCTCTCGATGACGACCCAGCGAGGGGTTCTCGCACTGGCCGCCCCAGCCTTGGTCGTGCTGGCAGCCGAGCCGCTCTACCTGCTGGTCGACACCGCCGTCGTGGGCCATCTGGGCTCGATTCCCCTCGCCGCGTTGGCGCTCGGTGGCGGTGCGTTTGCCTTCACCGCGTTTCAGTTCAACTTCCTGGCCTACGGCACCACCAGCGTGGCTGCGCGCAGATTCGGAGCCGGCGACGTCGAGGGTGCCCGCGGGCAAGGAGTGCAGGCCTCCTACCTCGCGTTGGGCATCGGTCTCGCGATGATCGTGTTCTTCCAGCTGTTGGCCGATCCGATCACTCGGGCGCTGGCCGGTGGTGCCGGGACTGTGCAGGCACAGGCCGAACTCTGGTTGCGGATCGCCAGCCTCGGCGCTCCCATGGTCCTGCTCACCTTGGCCGGCAACGGCTGGATGCGCGGGGTGCAGGACACCAGACGTCCGCTTCGGTTCGCACTGGTCGCGAACGGGGTCAGCGCCCTGCTATGCCCACTGCTGGTCTATCCCGCTGGCATGGGTCTCGCAGGATCGGCGGTGGCCAATGTCGTGGGCCAGTCGCTCGGCGCGACGCTGTTCGTCACCGCACTCTGGCAGGACACCGATCGGCGGCGTCCCGACCGCCAGACACTGCGGTGGCAGATCGTCATGGGCCGAGACCTGGCGATCCGGACGCTCGTCCTGCAGGGGTCGTTCCTGGTGGCCGCCGGAGTGGCCGCCCGGATCGGAACCGCGCAGGTCGGCGCACACCAGATCGCCTTGCAGCTATGGCTGTTCCTGGCCCTCGCCCTGGACAGTTTCGCCATCGCCGCTCAGTCCCTGGTCGGAGAGAGCCTGGGTGCGAACCGGCTGGACGAAGCCCGCGCCACCGCTTGGCGGGTCGCGCGGTACGGCGCCGTGACCGGCGTCCTCGTGGCGGTTGTGCTGCTGCTCGGCCGGGACGCGATCCCGGAGCTGTTCAGCTCCGATCCGGCCGTCCTGGCCGGCGCGGCGACGGTCTGGTGGTGGTTCGCGCTCATGCAGCCGTTGGCCGGCTTGGTCTTCGCCCTCGACGGTGTCCTCATGGGATCCGGCGACGTTGCGTTCCTACGCACCCTCACCCTTGCGGCCGGCCTCCTCGGGTTCCTCCCGCTGACGCTGCTCTCCATCCCGCTCGGCCTGGGATTGAATGGGATCTGGGCCGGGCTCACTGCCTTGATCGTGATCCGGCTGATCGGGGGATGCCTACGGGTACGCGGCGGACGTTGGGCGGTGGGCGGGGCTGGGACGGGCTGACAGAGCGGCTCACCGGCGTCCCGGTGTCGTCGCACCTGTGCCGAGCTGAGTCTCCGCTCTGTGCCACAGTGGCGGCGTGCCACACCCTGACCCGTCCTCCTCCAGTACCGCCGAGCGGCTGCTCACGCGGCTGCGCGGCCTCGGTGGGCTGGTCGTCGCCTTCTCGGGCGGGGTGGACTCGGGGGTCGTCCTGGCGGGTGCGGTACGCGCGCTGGGTCCGGACCGGGTCATCGCGGCAACCGCGGTGTCGGGCAGCCTGCCGGCCGAGGAACTCGAAGGGGCCGGAGACTTTGCCGCAGGACTGGGCGTACGACATCTGACGCCATTCACCGACGAACTGGCCAGACCCGGCTATCGGGCGAATGGCGGGGACCGCTGCTACTTCTGCAAGGCCGAACTCCTCGACGTACTCCTGCCTCTGGCAGCTGAGTACGACGTGCCCCACGTCGCGACCGGAACCAACGCCGATGACCTGAGAGCCGGCTTCCGGCCGGGCATCCGGGCAGCGCAGGAGCGGGGAGCGGTCCGCCCGTTGGCTGATGCCGGGTTGACGAAGGGCGACGTCCGCCGGATCGGACGCGAATGGTCCTTAGCCCTCTGGGACAAGCCTGCGGCTGCGTGCCTGTCGAGCCGAATCGCCTTCGGCATCCAGATCACCTCGCATCGACTGGCCAGGATCGAGCAGGCCGAGCGCGGTCTGCGATCGGCGCTGGACTCGGCCGGTCTGCACACCCGGGATCTACGGGTACGCGACCTAGGCGACATCGCTCGGGTGGAGGTTGACGCTGCACTCAGCGCGACGCTGGCCACCCGCCCCGACCTGTTGGCGGAGGTGACCGGTTTCGATCGGGTAGAACTCGATCCGGTTGGCTTCCGGTCCGGGGCGATGAACGAACTCCTACCCGACCCGGCGCGCTTCCGCTGAACCCGCGCGTGCTGAGTTCAGTCGCGGGAGCTGAGCACGCAGAACTCGTTGCCCTCCGGGTCGGTCATGACGATGAAGCTCGCGTCGGCGGGCTGGCCCACGTCGATCCGGCTGGCCCCCAAGGACTCCAGTCGTGCCACCTCGGCCGCCTGGTCATCGGCAGCCCGCGGTGCCAGGTCCATGTGCAACCGGTTCTTGACTTGCTTGCCCTCTGGGACCGGTACGAACACCAGACCCGGCCCGCGTTCCTCGACGGGCGTGCTCTCGCCTTTGGTGAGCGCGTGTGGCGGCACGATCACGACCTCATTGGGCGCTTCATAGACCTTCTGCCAGCCCAGCACCTCCGCCCACCAGCCTGCTTGGGCGCCGACGTCCGCACAGTCGACCACGACCGAATACCACCGCACACTCACAGAAACTCCTCTTCCGCATTGGACCATCCAGGGCTGCGCGATTCTCTCTCAGGCCACCGACAGTGGATTACCGGGAAACCCCTGGACAAGTACAGGGAATGCTCGGGCTGCGCAGCGTGTGCGGCTCCCATACAGTCCCAAAAAGCGCCGCAGGAGACTCATGCGTGGAACACTTCGGCACCGGCAATGGGATCGAGGTGACCTTGTGGCTGTTCGCACAGAGCCAAGTGAGAGGTGGGTGCGGGCCTTCGTCGGCGACACGGCCGTCGTCGACAGCCGCGGGCCGGTGCTGTTCTACGAGGACGTTTTCCCGATTCCGAACTACGCCTTCAATAGGGGCGACGTACGGACAGATCTTCTGCAAGAGTCCTCCGACGACCCTGACCGCGAGCCGTTCTTCTTCCTGCCCAAGGGTCCCGTGTCGCAGTGGTACGACCTCGAGGTCGGCGGGCGCACCATCCGACACGCCGCCTGGACTCGGGACACGTTGTCTCGCTCAACGGAGTCGCCCTGGCGGACTCGGATCAGCCCGTACTGCTGTTCGAGACCGGACTGCCGACTCGCTACTACCTGCCTCGCGATTCGGTGAACTTCGACGCGTCATCGCCGAGTACGAACTCGAGTCACTGCCCGTACAAGGGTGCGGCAGAACAGTACTGGGACATCGTGGGCCAAGCCTGAGGGAAGGAACGCGGCCTGGTCGTACTCCGATCCGAGTCCCGCGGTCGGCCGGATCAAGGACCGGATCGCCTTCTACAACGAGGTCGTCGACATTCGAGTGGACGACGTCGACCAAGAACGACCGCAGTCGGTCTTCAGCCACAAGGCGCACCGCCCCGGCGCCTAACTTCTGCGCGCGAGCACCTTGGCGGCGAAGGCTGCCGCGCCGAAGCCGTTGTCGATGTTGACGACCACGACGCCGGGAGCGCACGAGTTGAGCATCGTCAGCAGCGCGGCCAAGCCTTCGAAGGCTGCGCCGTAGCCGACGCTGGTCGGCACCGCGATAACCGGCTTCGAGACCAGCCCGCCCACCGCGCTGGCCAGCGCCCCGTCCATACCGGCGACCACGATCACGACATCAGCCGCCTCGAGTTCGGTGCGGACGGCCATCAATCGGTGCAGACCGGCAACCCCGATGTCGTCGATCCGGGTCACTTGAGCCCCGAGAGCACGAGCAACAAACGCGGCCTCGGCGGCTACCGGGGCGTCGGACGTGCCGGCCGACACGACAGCGACCCGGCCGATCTCTCCCGGCGCAGTACCGATGAGCGCGCAGCGGGCCTCTGGATCGAGTGCGGCCTCGGGCCAGCGCGACCGGATTGCCTCGGCGGTCTGCTCGTCGACCCGGGTCGCGAGGGCGAATGGCCCGTTCTCGAGCAAACCGGCGAGGCAGCCCACCACCTGATCGGCCGTCTTACCCTCGGCGTAGACGACCTCGGGGATACCGGTCCGATCGACGCGGTCGATGTCCAGACGGGCGAAGCCGAGATCGAGCAAGACATCAGGCGCGTGGTCCCCGGTGGCCCGTCTGTCCCGCGCCCGCGGATTCTCAGTCACGGGGCCATCCTGCCGGGTCAGGAAGAATGCACCTTGTGACCGCCACCGGCCCCGACGGGCTCACCATCGTCGACAAGCCCCAGGGCCTCACCTCGCATGACGTCGTCGCTCGGATGCGGCGGCTCGCCGGCACCCGCAAGGTCGGGCACGCAGGGACGCTGGACCCGATGGCGACCGGCGTTCTGGTCATCGGGCTGGGCCGCGCGACTCGGCTGCTCGGATACATCTCCGGCCGGGACAAGGCGTATGCGGCAACGATCCGGCTGGGCGTCCGAACGGTGACCGACGATGCCGAGGGCGAGGTCACCGAGACATCCAGCACCGTGAACGTCGGTGAGGACGCAATTCGGGCCGGACTGGCGGCCCTGACCGGCGACATCCAGCAGGTGCCGTCCTCGGTGAGCGCGATCAAGGTCGACGGCCGCCGGGCGTACTCCCGCGTACGCGCGGGCGAGGAGGTCGTCCTTGCTGCCCGACCTGTCACAGTTTCGGCGCTGGACCTGCTCGCCGTACGGCGGCCGACCCCGGATCTGATCGACCTCGACGTCGCCGTTGAGTGCACGACCGGTACCTATGTCCGCGCCCTGGCCCGGGATCTCGGCGATGGGCTCGCGGTCGGCGGGCATCTCACCGCGCTACGGCGTACGAGGGTCGGGGGATTCTCGATCGAGCAGGCCCGGACGCTGGAGGAGTTAGCGGCCGCTCCAGTCACCCATGACCTCGCAGCTGCGGTGCACCGAAGCTTGGCCGGGCTGTCGGTGGACACCGAGACCGCCCGAGCACTGCGCCACGGCCAACGAGTCGCTGCGCTGGGCCTGCCCGGGATCTACGGTGTCTTCGACCCTGACGGCACGGCGGTCGCCCTCGTCGAAGACCTCGACGGGCAGACCCGGACCGTCGCCGGCTTCACCTGAGCCGCCGTCTCCGGGGTGATCAGTCACAATCGAGGACATGACCGGAGGGCGAACGGTCGTTAACCTCGACTCCGACACTGCGCCATCGACTCCATCCCCAGTACGCCACCAACCGAGAAGGCAACTGTGACCGACATCCTGACCCGCCCGACTCAGCTCTGCGCCGACCTGCCGCTGCAGGTCGTTCCGTCGGCCAGTCCGGTCGATGCGGTACGGCGGGCCGAGATCCTGGCCGACCCCGGCTTCGGGCAGCACTTCACCGATCACATGCTCTCGATCACCTGGACCCGCGGCGTGGGCTGGCACGACGCGCTGCTGGGCCCCTTCACGCCGCTGCAACTGCATCCGAGCACTGCTGTGCTGCACTACTCGCAGACCATCTTCGAGGGACTCAAGGCATTCAACCTCGACGACGGCGGCCTGGCGGTGTTCCGGCCCGACGCCAACGCGGCACGTTTCCAGCGCTCCGCGGCCCGGCTGGCGATGCCTTCCCTGCCGGCGGACGCTTTCGTCGCCGCGGTCGAAGCCCTCGTCAGCATCGACCGGGCCTGGGTCCCCTCGGGCGGCGACCGGAGCCTCTACCTGCGCCCGTTCATGTTCGCCACCGAGGCTTTTCTGGGAGTCCGACCGGCCCACGAGTACCTCTGTCTGTTCATCGCCTCGCCGTCGGGCCCCTACTTCCCGCAGGGCGTCAAACCGGTGACCGTGTGGCTGTCCGAGGACTTCGTCCGCGCGGCACCAGGTGGTACCGGCGCGGCCAAGACCGGGGGCAACTACGCCGCCAGTCTGCTCGCCCAGGAACAGGCCGCCGCGCAGGGTTGTGACCAGGTCGTCTGGCTGGACGCGGTCGAGCGCAGCGCGGTCGAGGAGATGGGCGGGATGAATCTCTTCTTCGTCTTCCAGGATGGGGACAAGGTCGAACTCGTCACCCCGGAGCTCACCGGCACGTTGCTGGCCGGCATCACCCGGCAATCGGTGATCACGCTTGCCGGTGAACATGGGTACGGCGTCTCCGAACGCAGGATCACCGTCGCGGAGTGGCGCGAGCGGGCCGCCGACGGGTCGCTGACCGAAGTGTTCGCCTGCGGAACCGCTGCAGTCATCACCCCGATCGGGAGGGCCCGCAGCACCGGCGGCGAATTCACGATGGCCGACGGCGAGCCGGGTCCGATCACGACGGGCCTGCGCCAGGAACTGCTCGCCATCCAGCACGGCACTGTCGCGGACCGGCACGGCTGGATCCACCGGATCGGGTAGACGGGACTCGAGGATGCAGCGTTGGCGCGGGATCGAGCGGACCCCGAGCGGGTGGGGACGCTCGGTGGTCACCATCGGCATGTACGACGGCGTGCACCGTGGCCACCAGCACCTGCTCGGGGCCACCGTTGCACGGGCGCACGCGGCCGGTCTGTCCTCGGTGGCGGTCAGCTTCGACCCGCATCCCAGCGAAGTGGTCCGGCCAGGTTCGCACCCACCGATCTTGACCTCAGTCAATCGCAAGGCGGAGCTGCTCGCCGGGCTCGGGCTGGACGCGCTGTGCGTGATCCCGTTCACCGTGGAGTTCAGCCGGCTCCGGCCCGACGAGTTCGTGCATTCGGCGCTCGTGGCGCATCTGCACGCGGCTGCGGTCGTCGTCGGCGAGAACTTCCGGTTCGGCCACCGAGCCCAGGGGAGCCTCGACTCCCTTCGCGAACTGGGCGAGCGCTTCGGCTTCCAGGTCGACAGTGTCGGAATCCAACGGGCCGGTGACGTACCGCTTTCCTCGACCTATATCCGGGCCTGCGTCGCGGCCGGCGACATGCCCGCCGCCGCAGCCGCGTTGGGTCGTTCGCACCGCGTCGAGGGCGTTGTCGTCCGCGGCGACCGACGGGGACGGGAACTCGGCTATCCCACGGCCAATGTCGAAGTCCCCCTGCACACGGCTGTCCCGGCCGACGGCGTCTATGCCGGCCGGTTCCTCCGCGACGGCAAGCCGCTGCCGGCGGCGATCTCGGTGGGCACCAATCCGACCTTTTCCGGTGAGCAGCGTCGAGTGGAAGCCTTCGTGCTGGACTTCTCCGACGACGTCTACGGCGAGCGCGTTGCCGTCGAGTTCGTCACGCGGCTGCGCGGGATGCAGCGCTTCGACAAGGTCGAAGACTTGATCGAGGCGATGGATGGTGATGTAGCCCGTACGCGGGCCGTCCTCAGCCATGAAGCGAACTGATACTCTCGACTCGTCACGCCGATCTTCGGCGTGCGCCAGCGTGTTCACTTCAGCCTCTCGTGAATCAGACCGAGGGCGACGCGCGACCTGTGAAGGAGAACCAAGAGATGGGTCTGTCCACAACAGTAAAGAAAGACATCAGCACCGAGTACGGGACCGTAGAGAACGACACCGGCTCACCCGAAGTGCAGGTCGCGATGCTCACCCAGCGCATCAGGGACCTGACCGAGCACCTCAAGTTCCACAAGCACGATCACCACAGCCGCCGGGGCCTGCTGCTGCTCGTCGGGCGCCGCCGCCGGCTGCTCAACTACTTGGCGAAGATCGACATCAACCGTTATCGGTCGCTCATCGAGCGTCTCGGCCTACGTCGTTAAGAGCATTAGCCGCTAGCACCACCCCCGTACGGCACCCGTCGTACGGTCTTTCATGCCGGGAACGGCGTGGCGGACGAGGGGACCGGATCGGACCGGTCCTCGGTAGTGGCTCCCGGGAAGAGTGAATTTCCTTTTCCCGAGGGCTTCGATCGAAGACCGGATCGCGAGTCCAGTGTCCTGAGCTCGTATCCCGCCGCCCTCGGTGTGACATACGAGAGGACCACATGTCCGCACTTTCGCAAGATTCGCCCGAAGACGGCGTCTTCACCGCAACAGCCACGATCGACAACGGACGCTTCGGCACCCGTGAGGTCGCCTTCGAGACCGGCCGCTTGGCCCGTCAGGCCGCCGGCTCCGCAGTCGCCACCATCGGCGACACCCTGCTCCTGTCGGCCACCACGGCCAGCAAGTCACCCAAGGAACACCTCGACTTCTTCCCGCTCACCGTCGACGTCGAGGAGCGAATGTATGCCGCCGGCCGGATCCCCGGCTCCTTCTTCCGTCGTGAGGGACGCCCCAGCGAGGACGCGATCCTCACCTGCCGGCTGATCGACCGGCCGCTGCGTCCGACCTTCGCCAAGGGCCTGCGCAACGAGGTCCAGGTTGTCATCACCGTGATGGCACTGGACCCCGACCACCTCTACGACGTCCTGGCCATCAACGCCGCCTCGATGTCCACGCAGCTGTCCGGCCTGCCCTTCTCCGGTCCGGTCGGGGCAACCCGCGTCGCCCTCATCGAGGGCCAGTGGGTCGCCTTCCCGACGCACACCGAGTTGGAGACCGCAGTCTTCGACATGGTCGTAGCCGGCCGGGTTCGCGAGGACGGTGACGTCGCGATCATGATGGTCGAGGCCGAGGCCACCACCAGGACCATCGAACTCGTCGCCGGCGGAGCCACCGCCCCGACCGAGGACGTCGTCTCCCAGGGCTTGGAGGCGGCCAAGCCGTTCATCAAGTCCTTGTGCGAGGCCCAGTCGGCCTTGGCCGCGAAAGCCGCGAAGCCCACCGTCGACTTCCCCCGCTTCCTGGACTACACCGACGACGTCTACGCCGCTGTCGAGTCCCACGCCGGAGATGCTCTGGCCGCCGCCCAGACGATCGCCGACAAGGGTGACCGGGAGGCGGAGGGCGACCGGATCAAGGACGAGACCAAGGCCGCGCTCGCCGATCGGTTCGAGGGACGCGAGAAGGAGATCTCGGCCGCAGTCCGTGCGTACACCAAGAAGGTCGTCCGCCAGCGGATCCTGCGTGACAAGATCCGCATCGACGGCCGTGGATTATCCGACATCCGGCCGCTGAGCGCCGAGGTCGAGGTCATCCCGCGGGTGCACGGCTCAGCGCTGTTCGAGCGCGGCGAGACCCAGATCCTGGGTGTCACGACGCTGAACATGCTGCGCATGGAGCAGATGGTCGACACGCTCAACCCGGAGAACCGCAAGCGGTACATGCACAACTACAACTTCCCGCCGTACTCCACCGGTGAGACCGGCCGCGTGGGCTCGCCCAAGCGGCGCGAGATCGGGCACGGCGCGCTTGCCGAGCGGGCGTTGCTGCCCGTACTGCCCACCCGTGAGGAGTTCCCGTACGCGATCCGTCAGGTCTCGGAGGCGTTGGGCTCCAACGGCTCCACCTCGATGGGCTCGGTCTGTGCCTCGACCATGGCGCTGCTCAACGCCGGTGTGCCGCTGCGGGCACCGGTCGCCGGCATCGCAATGGGCCTGGTCTCTGATGTAATACGCACTGCTGACGGCGCAGAGAGCAGAGAGTACGTCGCGCTGACCGACATCCTCGGCGCCGAAGACGCCTTCGGCGACATGGACTTCAAGGTTGCCGGCACCAAGGAGTTCGTGACCGCGCTGCAGTTGGACACCAAGCTCGACGGCATCCCGTCCGACGTGTTGGCGTCGGCACTCACCCAGGCAAAGGCGGCTCGTCTGCACATCCTGGACGTGATGCTCGAGGCGATCGACGGGCCGGACGAGATGAGCCCGTACGCCCCGCGCGTCACCAGCGTCAAGATCCCGGTCGACAAGATCGGCGCGGTGATCGGGCCCAAGGGTCAGATGATCAACGCGATCCAGGACGAGACAGGCGCGGACATCACCATCGAGGACGACGGCACGATTTACGTCGGCGCCACCGATGGGCCGTCCGCACAGGCGGCCGTGGACCGGATCAACGCGATCGCCAATCCGCAGATGCCCAAAGTGGGGGAGCGCTTCCTGGGTACGGTCGTCAAGACGACCACCTTCGGCGCCTTCGTGTCGCTGCTGCCCGGTCGGGACGGGCTGGTGCACATCAGCAAGCTCGGCGGCGGCAAGCGGATCGGCAAGGTCGAGGACGTGGTCAACGTCGGTGACAAGCTGCAGGTCGAGATCCTCGAGATCGACGCCCGCGGCAAGATCAGCCTCGGCCCGGTCGCGGACAACACCGGCAGCGACAACGGTGCGAGCAGCAACGGCGCGCCGGAGTCAGTGCCTGCCGAC
>JBPCOF010000241.1:0-3988 GCA_051000515.1 Geodermatophilaceae bacterium | reverse complement strand
CCTCGGTCTTGTAGCCGATGTCGAGTAGAACCTCGTCCCGGTCGACCTTGACGATGATGCCTTCGACGATGTCGCCATCGTTGAAGTACTTGATCGTCGCGTCGATGGCGGCCATGAAGTCTTCGGCCGAGCCGATGTCATTGACGGCAACCTGGGGGCGAGCAGTCGTGGTGGGGGCGGTCATGAGGTAGGGGAACTCCGGACAGGCATCGATGGCAGGGTGGGCGGGCTAATCAGGGAACGCTGGACAGCAAGCCGGACAGCACACGGCCGCAGCGCCACTCCATCGTACCGGTTGACTGCGGATGGGCGCGGAGCGGTCTTCGACCGTGCGTGCGATGCTCGGACAGATGAGCCTGCCTCTCGATTCCGATGGCTATCCGCGGGCCGACGACGTCGCGCGCAGTGCCGCGGATGCCGAGGCGACGCGATCGGCGAACCGGCGCTGGTGGAACTCCGCTGCTCCGGCGTACGTGACCGAGCACGGCCAGGACCTCGGCACGGCCGACTTCCTCTGGTGCCCCGAGGGGCTGCGGGAATCCGAGGCTCGGCTGCTCGGGGACGTTGCCGGTCGCCGGGTCCTCGAAGTGGGCTGTGGATCCGCGCCGTGTTCCCGGTGGCTGGCCTGCCAGGGCGCTCAGCCGGTGGGGCTGGATCTGGCCGACGGAATGCTGAGCCAGGCCGCCGCGTACGCCGCCCGGACGGGCATCTACCTGCCGCTGGTGCAGGCCGACGCGACTGCGTTGCCCTTCGCCGAGGCCAGCTTCGACATCGCCTGCAGCGCATTCGGCGGCTTCCCGTTCGTAGCCGACGTGGGTACGGCGCTGGCCGAGGTGGCGCGGGTGCTTCGCCCCGGCGGAGGGTTTGTCTTCTCCGTGACCCATCCCTTTCACTGGGTCTTTCCCGACGATCCCGACCCAGCCGAACTACGGGTGACTGGCTCGTATTTCGATCGTCGGCCGTACGTGGAAACAGACGAGCAGGGTCGGCCGATGTACGTCGAGCACCATCACACGATGGGTGACTGGATTCGGTTGCTCGTCGGCACGGGGTTCGTCCTGCACGACGTCGTCGAACCGGTGTGGCAACCCGGACGAGATGTGGTGTGGGGGTACTGGTCAGCCGAACGGGCGGCGTTGGTGCCCGGCACCGCCATCTTCTGCAGCACCCTGTCGTAATGCGTGCCCTCGGACGTGCTTGCCAAGTCGGTGGGGAAATCAGACCGGGACTATGCGGTCCGATCTTCCCCAGGACGGAGCTTCCGAAGAACAAGAGGACGGCGCCTAATGTGCGGCGGCGTCCCAACTGGCGCCGAACCCGACCGAGACCTCCAGCGGAACGGAGAGCTCGGCTGCTGCACCCATCTGCGAACACACCAGCGACTGCACGGTGTCCTGTTCGTCCCGCGCGATCTCGAGGACCAGTTCGTCATGGACCTGCAACAGCATGCGGGACCGCAGACCTGCCTCGGTCAGCGCCGAGTCGACGCCGAGCATGGCGACCTTGATGATGTCGGCGGCCGATCCCTGGATGGGTGCGTTCAGCGCCATCCGCTCGGCCATCTCCCGGCGCTGCCGGTTGTCGCTGGTCAGGTCGGGCAGGTAACGGCGGCGGCCGAAGATCGTCTCGGTGTAGCCGGTCATCCGGGCCTGGTCGACCACGTCGTGCAGGTAGTCCCGCACCCCGCCGAAGCGCTCGAAATAGGCCTCCATGTGCGCCCGGGCCTCCTCCGGGGAGATCCGCAGTTGCTGCGACAGCCCGTAGGCCGACAGCCCGTAGGCCAGGCCGTAGCTCATCGCTTTGATCCGCCGGCGCATCTCGGCGCCCACCGCCTCCACGGGGATCGAGAACGCCCGCGAGGCCACGAAGGTGTGCAGGTCTTCTCCGGACTCGAAGGCCTCGATCAGGCCGGCGTCCTCGGACAGATGCGCCATGATCCGCATCTCGATCTGGCTGTAGTCGGCGGTCATCAGCGACTCGAAACCCGGGCCGACCACGAACGTCTCCCGGATCCGGCGCCCCTCGGCGGTACGGATCGGGATGTTCTGCAGATTGGGATCGGCTGAGGACAGCCGTCCAGTGGCGGCGACCGTCTGCTGGAAGGTCGTATGGATCCGGCCGACGTCGTCGACCATCGGGATCAGGCCGTCGATCACCGTCCGGAGCCGGGTCACATCGCGATGGCGCATGAGGTGTTCGAGGAACGGGTGTCCGGTCTGTTCCAGCAGGGTGGTCAGTGACTCGGCGTCGGTGGTGTAGCCGGTCTTGATCCGCTTCGTCTTGGGTAGCCCGAGATCGTCGAAGAGCACGATCTGCAGCTGCTTCGGCGAGCCGAGGTTGATCTGTTGCCCGATCACGGCATAGGCATCCTCGGCAGCTGCGGCTACGGCGTCGGCGAACTCCCGCTGCAGCGCGCTGAGTCGCTCCAGGTCGATCGCGATGCCGGCCGCCTCCATGCGCGCCAGCACCCGCGCCAAGGGCAGCTCCATCTCGGTCAGCAGACGGGTCCCGCCGCGGCCGGCCAGCCAATCCCCCAGGGAGCTGGCCAACTCCGCGACCGCCATCGCCGTACGGACCCCCTGCTCGGCGCGCTCGGCGTTCGCAGCTTCCGCCCCGCCGTCCAAGGTGAGCTGGCCGGTCTCACTCGCGGCCGGCGTCAGATCTCGCTTGAGATAGCGCACCACCAGGTCGGTCAGATCGAAGGAGCGCTGACCCGGCATCGCGACATAGGCGGCCAGGATGGTGTCGCTGCTGATGCCGGCAAGCTCCAGGCCATGCGCCCACGCGGCAAGGAGGGGGCCCTTGAGGTCGTGAATAGCTTTGTCGGCCTTGGAGTCTGACAACCAATCGGCCAGCGCTTTCTCGTCCTCGGTGTTCAGATCCGCCGGACGTACCCAGGTGCCACGACCGGCCACAGTGGACAGCGCGAGCGCCTCGATCACGCCCGTACCCCGGCCCCACGTGCCGTACGGGGCGATCCCCATCGGGTGCTGACCATGACCGTGCTCGGCCAGCCACGCTCCCAGCCCGCCCGGGGCGATCTCGTCCACGGTGACCTCAAAGCCGCCCTGGCTCGGCGGCTCGTCCGCGCTGAGATCGGTAAAAAGCCGGTCCCGCAGCACCCGGAACTGCAGGTTGTCGAAGAGTTGATGGACCTGTTCCCGATCCCAACTCGTCCACCGGAGATCCTCCGGTCGCTGTGCAAGGGGTACGTCACGGATGAGCTGCGTGAGCTGACTGTTGCGCAGCACCGACGCGAGATGATCGCGAAGGGCATCGCCAGCCTTGCCCTTGACCTCATCGACCCGATCGACCAGCGACTGGAGCGACCCGAATTCACGGATCCACTTGGCGGCGGTCTTCTCCCCGACCCCGGGAATGCCGGGCAGGTTGTCCGAGGGATCTCCTCGCACCGCAGCGAAATCCGGGTACTGGGCGGGCGTCAGGCCGTACTTCGCCTCGACCTCGCCTGGAGTGAACCGGGTCATGCCCGTCACGCCGCGATGCGGGTAGAGCACGGTCACCATTGGGTCGACCAACTGCAGGGCATCCCGGTCACCGGAGCAGATCAGGACGTCCATCCCGGCTTCGGTTGCTTCGGTGGCCAGGGTCGCGATGACGTCGTCCGCCTCGTATCCGTCCACCTCGATGGAGCAGATCTTCAGGGCGGCCAGCACCTCCTGGATCAGGCTGACCTGGCCGCGGAAGTCATCCGGGGTTTTGGTGCGGTTGGCCTTGTAGTCGGCATAGATCTCGCTGCGGAACGTCGTGCGGGACACATCGAAGGCGACCGCGATGTGGGTGGGGGCCTCGTCAGTGAGCACCTTGATCAGCATCGAGGTGAATCCGTACACGGCGTTGGTCGGCTGACCCGTCGTGGTGGAGAAGTTCTCCACGGGGTGTGAGTAGAACGCCCGGTAGGCCATCGAATGGCCGTCCACGAGCAGCAGGCGGGCCGGTTCGGCCGGCACCGCCGCCTGTTCCTCGT
>JBPCOF010000126.1:0-7271 GCA_051000515.1 Geodermatophilaceae bacterium | reverse complement strand
CTGCCCAAGGACGACATCGCCCGGATGATGGCCGACGCCGAGGCGCACGCCGAGGAGGACAAGGCTCGCCGCGAGGAGGCCGAGACCCGCAACATGTCGGAGTCGATGGTCTACCAGACCGAGAAGTTCCTGGCCGAGAACGGCGACAAGCTGCCCGAGGACAGGAGAACCGAACTCGGCGAGGCACTGAGCGAGCTCAAGTCCGCACTCGGCGGCTCTGATGCCGCAGCGATCAAGGCGTCGTCGGAGAAACTGTCCCGTCTCTCGCAGGAGGCCGGTGCTGCTCTGTACGCCGAGCAGCAGGCCGCGGGTGCAACCGGTGAGGGTGCCGGCGCCGCCGGGGCTGCTGGTGCCGGTGGCGCCGGTGGATTTGGCGGAGGTGCCCCGGCCGATGACTCCGACGTGGTCGACGCCGAGATCGTGGACGACGACAGCGAGCAGAAGTGACGGCGTTCTCGGGGGCGGGATCGGACTCGTCCGGTCTGTACGGAGACCGCGGCCGGCCGGGGGAGACCGACGAGGAACAACCCCGGGTCGTCATCCGGGACAAGCGCCGGATCGATCCGGAGACCGGGGCGGTACGGGAGGTTTCTTCCGTACCGCCCGCCGGGTCGGTCCCGCCCTCCGCAGAGGGCGGGCCGGGTGCGGCCCAGGATGTGACAGCAGGTGGTGAAGGTGACAGCGACGTGGCAACGGTGACTGCCTTGGCCAAGGAGTTGGCTGAGCGGACCGACGATCTGCAGCGGGTTTCGGCGGAGTACGCCAACTACCGTCGACGGGTCGACCGGGATCGGGTCCTGATCGGCGAACTGGCCCAGGAGCGGATGGTTCTGGACCTACTGCCGGTGCTGGACGACATCGACCGGGCCCGCGACCACGGCGATCTGACCGGGGCGTTCAAAAGCACCGCGGATCAACTCGGCACGGTGCTCGACCGCGCTGGTGTGCAGGCCTTCGGTGAGATCGGTGATCGGTTCGACCCCGGCGTGCACGAGGCTGTGCTGCACACCGAAAGCCCGGAGGTCAGCGAAGCCACCTGCACCCACATCATGCGCCGTGGTTACCGCCGCGGAGATCGGGTGCTGCGAGCGGCGATGGTGGGAGTGGCCGATCCAGCTGCCCCGACCGGCCCCACGCCGGTTCGGCCGATCGAGCACGCGACCAGTGAGTCCACTGTGGACGCCGAAGCAAGAGAGTCGAGCGAGTAAGGAAGGGGGCGCCCGGACATGAGCACCAAGGACTTCATCGAGAAGGACTATTACGCAGCCCTGGGCGTCGCCAAGGACGCCAGCGCGACGGAGATCAAGAAGTCCTACCGCGCGCTGGCGCGAGATCTGCACCCGGACAAGAACCCGAACAACGCTGCGGCCGAGGCGAAGTTCAAAGAGGTCTCCGAGGCCTACGACGTGCTCTCCGATACCAAGCGGCGCGGAGAGTACGACGAGGCTCGACGGCTGTTCGGGTCCGGCGGCTTTCGCCCGGGCGGCTTCGGCGGCACGGGTGCGGGTGGCCCCGGCGGACAGACCTTTGACATCAACGACCTCTTCGGGGGTGCGCCTGGGGGTGGCGGCGGCGCCGGTGCCGGCGGGCTGGGTGATCTGTTCGGTGGCCTGTTCGGTAGCGGAATGGGGGGCGGCACCCAGACCCGCACCCGGCCGGCGCGGGGACGTGACGTGGAAACCGAAGCGACCTTGTCCTTCGAGGAGTCAGTCCGTGGCGTGACGGTTCCGCTGCGGATGCAAAGTCCGGGAACCTGTCCCAAGTGTTCCGGCACCGGAGCCAAACCCGGAACGGCCCCCCGTACCTGCCCGACCTGTCATGGCGCCGGGGTGACCACCCGCAACCAGGGATCGTTCGCCTTCTCCGAGCCGTGCCGGGACTGCCGGGGGAGTGGAACCGTCGTCGATGACCCGTGCCCCGACTGCCGGGGCAGCGGAGTGACGAGTCAGACCCGGACCATCACCGTCCGGATCCCGGCCGGGGTCAAAGCCGGTCAGCGAATTCGGATCGCCGGCAAGGGTTCTCCGGGTCAACGCGGGGCGCCGCCAGGCGACCTCTACGTGGTCGTGCATGTTGGCGGCCACGACCTGTTCAGCCGCTCGGGCAACAACCTCGCCCTCACCGTGCCGATCTCCTACACCGAGGCCGCGCTTGGCACCACCGTGCGGGTGCCCACCCTGGACGGTGCCGTGACCCTGAAGGTGCCGGCCGGCACTGCCTCGGGCCAGACCTTCCGGATCAAGGGCAAAGGCGTCTTGTCGGCGAAGCAGACCGGCGATCTCATGGTCACCGTCGAGGTCGCCGTGCCGAAGGCACTGTCCGACGATGCTCGGGTGGCCTTGCAGGCCTATGCCGATGCCCAAGCAGAGGACCCTCGACCCATGATCACCGAGGCGGTGCGTAGCCGTGGCTGAACTTTCCGATCAGACACCGGTATTCGTGATCTCGGTCGCGGCACAACTGGCTGGCATGCACGCCCAGACCTTGCGGCAGTACGACCGGCTGGGACTGGTGTCGCCCGGTCGAACCCCGGGCGGCGGACGGCGCTACAGCGCACGTGACATCGCCCGGCTGCAAGCGGTCGCCCGCTTGTCGCACGAGGAGGGCATCAACCTCGCTGGGATCAAGCGCATCATCGAGCTGGAGACAACGGTGGTGCAGCTGCGGCGCCAGTTGTCCGCGCTGGCCGACGAGCTGGAGCTCTCCGAGCAGCACCGACTCTCAGCGGAGGCCGCGGTGCATGCCTCCTACCGGCGCGACCTGGTGCCGTTCAGGCCAGCCGACCAGCAGTCGATGCTGGTCTACCGCCGGCGTCCACGCCGATGACGCCGCGTCCGCGGCGATGATCGGTTCCGACGCCGCGCCCGCGGACGACCCCGACTCGACGCCGCACCAGTCCCTGGAACGCGAGCTGACGATCCTCTACCGCCGTTGGCGCGGGACGGCCAACAGGCTGTCCCACGCTGTGCACCCGGACCTGGACGCGGCCGGCTACGGCGTGCTGGTCCTTCTCGACGACACCGGGCCGCTTCACGCCAGCGAGTTGACCGTGGCCCTGGGCCTGGACAAGTCCACGGTCAGTCGGCACATCGGGCGGCTGGTCGAGCTCGGGCTGGTCGAGCGGGTGGCCGACGACGCCGATCGGCGCGCGCAGACCCTCACGGTCAGCGCCCATGGCAAGGCTCGGCTGCTCCAGATCCGAGCCCAGCGACGGGTTCGCTGGGAGAGCGACCTGTCCCGCTGGCCGCGCAAGGACGTGGAGATCCTGGCCGCATTGCTCGCTCGGCTGAATGAGGTAGCAGAACGGGCCGTTGCCGAGGAACACTCGCCCGGCTGATGCGAGACATGCAAGACAGTTCACGGTAGAAAGCAGTTGCATGCTGCAACGAACGATCTATAGTTAGCTGCATGACGCAAGCACTACTTACAGTCGACCCTGCGGAAACGGTGCGGGCCCGGACGACTCAGGAACTCACCGACAGCGTCGCCGCCCTCGTCCGCACCGGCCGGCACATGAGCCAGCGCTTGGCTGCTGATCTCTACGGCGGCCTACCGGCCAATGGTTACGCGTTGCTGGCCGACCTGCAGGCCAACGGCGCTCAGCGATGCAGTCGGCTGGCGACGACATTCGCGCTGGACCCGTCGGTCATCAGCCGTCAGCTGTCGGCCCTGATGAACTTGGGCCTGATCGAACGCCATCCCGATGCTGCCGACGGTCGGGCCAGTCTCATCTCGCTCACCGCACCCGGCGCTCAGGCCCTCGCCCGTACCCGCTCGCTTCGCGCGCAGTGGGCAGCTGCCGCTCTGGCCGGTTGGAGCGAGACCGACGCCCGAACGCTGGTCGAGCTGATCGGGCGACTCACCTCCGACATCCAGGCGCAAGGAGCCCGTACGTGACCTCCATGGTCGAGGCGAAAGCCCTCGAAGACCTCGTCCCTAGCCACATTGCCCCGCCGGAGGAGGTCAATGAAGGCGGGATGTCGCGGCGGGAAATCCTGGAAGCCCTCTCCGGCCTCCTCCTGGCGATGTTCGTTGCGTTTCTGTCAGCAACCGTGGTCGCCAATGCGCTTCCCACGATCATCACCGATCTCCGCGGCACCCAGAACCAATACACCTGGGTGGTCACCGCGACCCTGCTGGCATCGACGGCCTCCACCCCGATCTGGGGCAAGCTCGCCGACCTGTTCAGCAAGAAGTTGCTCGTCCAACTCTCGATCGTCGTCTTCATCGCCGGATCCATGCTGGCCGGCCTGTCGCAATCGGTCGAAACCCTGATCGTGTGGCGGGTGCTGCAAGGCCTGGGCATGGGCGGACTACAAGCACTCGCCGTCATCGTGATGGCCGCGATCATCAGCCCCCGCGAGCGGGGCCGGTACGCCGGTCTGATGGGCGGGGTGATGGCGCTCGCCACCGTCGGCGGTCCCCTGATCGGTGGAGTGATCGTGGACACGCCATGGCTGGGTTGGCGCTGGTGCTTCTACGTCGGCGTACCGATCGCGGCTGTCGCACTTGTCGTCCTGCAGAAAACGCTCAACCTGCCGGTCGTGCGCCGGAATGTGTCGATCGACTACCTCGGCGCGACGCTGCTCATCGCAGGTGTGAGTGCCCTGCTGATCTGGTGCACGCTGGCCGGGACCAGCTTCGCGTGGGTCTCCATGCAGACGTTGTGGTTCGTCTCCGGTGGAGTGGCGGCGCTTCTCGCGTTCTTGTACGTCGAGACCCGCGCCGTCGAGCCGATCGTGCCCCTGCGCTTGTTCCGGGACCGCACCACCACGATGTCGGTGATCGCCAGCATCTTCGTCGGAATCGCGATGTTCGGAACGACGGTCTTCCTCGGCCAGTACCTGCAGATCGCGCGCGGTTACTCACCGACCGTCGCCGGGCTGCTGACCCTTCCGATGATCGCCGGCCTGCTGGTGTCCTCGATCGTCTCCGGGGCGCTGATCACCCGGTACGGCCGCTGGAAGGCCTTCCTCGTCGTCGGCTCGATCTTGGTGACGATCGGCTTCGGCCTGCTCAGCATGCTCGATCACCAGACGGACATCGTCGTGTTCGGTGCGTTCCTGGCCATCCTCGGGCTGGGGATCGGGATGACCATGCAGAACCTGGTCCTCGCCGTACAGAACACGGTGTCTCCCGCCGACCTCGGCGCGGCGAGTTCGACGGTCTCGTTCTTCCGTTCGCTGGGTGGGGCGATCGGCGTCTCGGTTTTGGGGGCGGTGCTCAGCGGTCGGGTCACCACGCTGATCAGCCAAGGCGTGGCCAGCGACCCCGCTGCGGCCGCCGCGGCGGCAAGCAGTGGGGGATCGACCGGACTCGGTGATCTGGCCGACGCCCCCGCGGTGCTGCAGAGCCTGATCCGGCTGTCTTACGGCGACGCCACCGGACTGATCTTCCTGGTCGCCGCGATCCTCTCGGTGGTCACCGTCGTGGCGGTGATCGCGATCCGGGAGATCCCGCTACGCACCCTCAGTGGGGTCGAGCAGATGCGCGAGGGTAACCGCCCCGCGACGTCGGCGTCGTCCCCGACGGCAGCCTCCCCCGACACGACGGTGCCTTCCCCGGTCGTCGGCTGAGTCGTCGAGGAGGCCGGCGCGTCAGGATCTCGCGCGGTGGGGACCTCGCGCGGTGGGGACCTCGCGCGGTGGGGACTCAGTGCTGCCGGTGCAAGCGACTCAGGACAGCGCGGCGTCCAGTGTGATGTCGACGCCGGTCAGGGCCTTGCTCACCGGGCAGCCGGTCTTGGCCGCATCTGCGGCCTTCGCGAACCCGTCAGCGTCCAGCCCGTCGACCTCTCCGCGTACGGTCAGCTTGATCCCGGTCAGCTGGAATCCGCCGGCCGGATCAGGCCCGAGCGAGACGTCGGCGGTGACGTCCAGATTCTGCGGCCTACCACCGGCCTCAGCGATCAGAGCTGACAGTTGCATGGCGTAACACGACGAATGCGCGGCCGCGATCAGCTCTTCCGAGCTGGGGGTCCCCCCGGCGCCTTCAGCTGCCCGCTTGGGGAAGGACACCAGTATTCCCCGCGATCATGGAGCTGTGACCAGATTTCGGGCGGAAATGTGGTCACAGCTCCATGATCGCGGCAATCATTGGAGTCGATGGAGTCCAAGCTCACCACCCGGGCGCAGGAGGCGGTCACCGCTGCCCAGCGACTGGCCGTCTCAGCCGGTCATCCGGCGCTGGAGCCGGTCCATCTGCTGCAGGCATTACTCGAGCAGAGTGACGGTATCGCCGCACCGCTCCTGCAGGCTGCTGGTGCGGATCTGGCGCAGGTACGGGCGAGCGCCACTGCCGCGGCCGGCAGGCTTCCGAGCGCGAGTGGCGGGACGGTGTCCGCGCCTGCCCCGTCCCGGGATCTGCTTCGCGTCCTGAGCGCCGCGGGTGAGCAGGCCACCGCCCTCGGCGACGAGTACGTCTCCACAGAGCACCTGCTCGTCGGGCTTGCCTCGGTCGGTGGGGAGGCCGCAAAGGTCCTGGCCAATGCCGGCGCCACCGCCGACACGTTGACCGCCGCTTTTCGTACGGTTCGCGGCAACCGCCGGGTGACCAGCCCCGATCCGGAGGCCACGTACAAATCCCTCGAGAAGTACGCCGTCGATCTCACCGAGCGCGCCCGCGAGGGCAGGCTCGACCCCGTCATCGGCCGCGACACCGAGATTCGCCGCGTCGTCCAGGTGCTGTCCCGCCGTACCAAGAACAACCCGGTCCTGATCGGCGAGCCCGGCGTCGGGAAGACCGCGATCGTCGAGGGTTTGGCCCAGCGGATCATCGCCGGCGACGTACCCGAAAGCCTCAAGGGCAAGCGCCTGATGTCCTTGGATCTGTCCGCCATGATCGCCGGGGCGAAGTATCGCGGTGAGTTTGAGGAAAGGCTCAAGGCCGTCCTGTCCGAGATCACCGACTCGGCCGGGGAGATCGTCACTTTCATCGACGAGTTGCACACGATCGTCGGGGCCGGCGCGACCGGCGACTCCGCGATGGATGCCGGCAACATGATCAAGCCGATGCTGGCCCGCGGCGAACTCCGGATGGTCGGGGCGACCACCCTGGACGAGTACCGCGAGCACATCGAGAAGGACGCGGCGCTCGAGCGTCGCTTCCAGCCGGTGCTCGTCGGCGAACCCACGGTCGAGGACACCATCGGCATGCTGCGCGGGCTGAAGGAGCGCTACGAGGTCCATCACGGCGTACGGATCACCGACGCTGCGATCGTCGCCGCCGCAACGCTGTCCGACCGCTACGTCACCGCACGATTCCTTCCCGAC
>JBPCOF010000095.1:0-2872 GCA_051000515.1 Geodermatophilaceae bacterium | reverse complement strand
CCCGCCCCACGCAGCCGCGGCAGGCTGTTCGTTGGTGCCCGATTGGTGGCCGGTCTGCTCTCGCTGACTCTGCTCGGAGCCAGCGGTTGGGGCTGGTACCTCACCCAGGTCGCCGAGCAGAACCTCTCCCGGCAGGACGTCATCCCCGCCGACGGCAACGACAACGTGGGCGGCGGCGATCCCGATGCGATGAACATTCTCATAGTCGGCAATGACAACCGGACCAACCTCACGGCCGAACAGCTCACCCAGCTCGGCGTCAGCCTCGAGCCCGGGATGAACACCGACACGATGATCCTGTTGCACATACCAGACGATGGCAGTCGGGCCTCGTTCGTGTCCTTTCCGCGGGATTCCTACGTCGAGGTCCCCGGCTACGGCACGCACAAGCTCAACTCAGCCTTCGCTCTGGGCTACAGCGAGGACCCGCCCGCTGACAGCACCGACGAGGAGCGCGCAGGCTTCGGCGCGAAGAAGCTCATCCAGACGATCAGTTCGATCAGTGGTGTGACCGTCGACCATTACGTCTCGATCGACCTGTTCGGCTTCGTCCTGCTCACCGACATCGTCGGCGGTGTCCCGGTCAACCTCTGTCAGGCCCAACAAGAGCCCAAGTCCGGCATCAACCTGCCCGCTGGAGCGCAGGAGATCAGCGGCCCCCAGGCCCTGGCTTTCGTCCGGCAGCGAGACGGACTTCCGCGTGGTGACCTCGATCGGATCGTCCGCCAACAGGTCTTCATCGGCGGGATGGTCAGCAAACTGCTTTCCCAGGAGGTCTTCTTCGACCTCGGTCTGCAGCGGGACCTGGTCGAGGCGGCCTCCCAGGCGTTGACCGTGGACTCAGAGCTGGATCTATTCGGCCTGGCCGAGCAGATGCAGGCGGTGACCGCAGGCACGGTCAACTTCCAGACGATGCCCAATCGCGGGGTCAGCACCGAGGACGGGCTATCCATCGTGATACCCGAGGACCGCGAGGTGCTCTACGACTTCTTCGCCAACCTGACCGCCGCTGACCCTGTGGTGGCCCCCCCGGCCGCGCCGGAATTGGTTGATCCGAGTGAGGTCAGCGTCTCGGTCTTCAACGGGTCCGGTACCGGCGGCCTCGCGGCGCAGACCCAGAGCGAGCTGGAGGCCGCCGGTTTCGTCGTCAGCGCGACCGGCAACGCTGACTCCAACGACTACTCCCAGACCGAGATCCGGTACGCCGAAGGCCAGGAGAGCCAGGCGGCCACCTTGGCCGGTGCCATGCCCGGGGCGGTGCTCCGCGCGGATCTCGGTGTGGAAGGCAACGAGGTCCAGCTGATCCTCGGCTCGGACTTCAACGGGGTCGGCCAGGCCGTCGACCCGGCTGAGGTGCCAGATGCCGGCGCGGCGGAGATTCCCCGTACTGCCGCCGACACCGGGTGCGTCAACTGAGCCGAGAACGCGCGAGCGAAGTGGGCGCGTCATGATCGCCTCGGAGTTGTTCGCCGGCGCGCTGACCCGGGATCCGGCCGGCCCGCTGCTCACCTACTACGACGACGCCACCGGCGAGCGGACCGAACTGTCCGCGACCACCCTGGACAACTGGGTCGCCAAGACCGCCAACCTGCTCACCGACGGTCTCGGTCTGGACCAGGATGCGAGCATCGCGGTCGTGTTGCCGCCGCACTGGCAGAGCGCCGCCGTGCTGTTGGGTGCCTGGGCCGCTGGACATCGAGTCATGGACTACCCAGACATCGACGCACCCGTTCAACCAGACGCCGTGTTCTGCACCGAGGCGGACCTGATCGCCTACGCCGATGTCCGCTGCGACGTCGTCGGCATGACCCTGCACCCGTTCGGTCGGGGCCTTTCGGCCCAGTGGCGGGCCATCACCGACTATGCCCGGGAGATCGGCGGGTACGGCGATCGTTTCCGGCCGTCGATTCCCGTGGACCCGGCCGCACCGGCGTTGACCGCCGGCAGCCTCGAACTCACCCACGAGGGACTCATCAGCACCGCGGCCGAACTGGTCGAGCGGCTGGGAATGACCGCGGGGGGGCGGATCATGGTCAGCCGAGACCTCGCCGTGGCCGCCGGTCCGGTCTCCTGGCTGCTGGCTCCGCTGGTCGCGGACAGCAGCATCGTCCTGGTCACGGATGCACAATCAGATCGGCTGGCTGCCCGGGCAGAGGCCGAGAAGGTCACGGCTACGCTCGGGATCGAGCTCGCCGGATTCCCCGTACTGGGTGGATAGCCGGTCCTAGGTGACGTGAGGTGGACATGGACAAGGTCATGAACAGCGCCGCGGAGGCGGTGGCTGACATCCCGTCCGGGTCCAGTCTGGCCGTCGGCGGCTTCGGCCTCTGCGGTGTGCCGATCGTGCTGATCAACGCCTTGTACGAGCAAGGGGCCACCGACCTGGAGACCTACTCCAACAATTGCGGCGTCGACGGCTGGGGACTCGGAACGCTGCTTAGCGCACACCGCATCCGGCGTACGGTCAGCTCCTACGTCGGAGAGAACAAGGAGTTCGCGCGGCAGTTCCTCTCCGGCGAACTTGAGGTCGAACTCACCCCGCAGGGCACCCTCGCCGAACGGCTACGGGCCGGTGGCTGCGGTATCCCAGCCTTCTTCACCCCCAGCGGTGTGGGCACGCAGATCGCCGACGGCGGCGTCCCCATGCGGTACAACTCCGACGGCACCGTGGCGCTGGCCAGCCCACCGCGTGAGGTCCGCGAGTTCGACGGGCAGGTGTACGCGATGGAGCGCTCCCTGATAGCGGATTTCGGACTCGTACGAGCCTGGAAGGGCGACCGGCACGGCAACCTCGTCTACCGCGAGTCGGCCGGCAACTTCAACAACCTCTGCGCCATGTCCGGCCGGATGACGATCGCCGAGGTGGAGATCA
>JBPCOF010000327.1:0-8123 GCA_051000515.1 Geodermatophilaceae bacterium | reverse complement strand
TTCGACAGACTCAGCCGATGCCGCCGCCAGAGTTCTTCGAGAGCAAACGCGAGCAATTGGGCCTGAACGACCCGCTGTTCATCCGGTACTTCGATTGGCTCACCGGCGCAGTGACCGGTGACTTCGGGGTCAACATCAACAACGTTCCGGTATCCGATCAACTCTTCTCCAGACTCCTGGTCACAGGACGGTTGGTCATTGCCGCCATGGTTCTTGCCGTGCTGCTGGCGATAGTGGTGGGCGTCGTCTCCGCGGTGCGCCAGTACAAGGCCAGTGACTACATCTTCACGGTCTTCGCCTACATCTTGATCGCACTGCCCACGTTCTGGTTCGCCGCGCTCCTCAAGGAGTTCGTGGCGATCGGGATCAACAACCTCGCCGGCGAAAAGCTTCTGTTCACCCTCGGGGACGAGACGCCGGGGATCTCCAGCTACGGCACGACGTCGATGATCTTCTGGGATCGAGTCGGACATATGGTGCTGCCCACCCTCTCCTTGGGCCTGCTGACTTTTGCCGCCTGGAGCCGGTTTCAGCGAGCGTCGATGCTGGATGTGCTATCGGCTGACTACATGCGGCTGGCACGGGCCAAGGGCGTGCCCTGGCAACGGGTGATCGTCCGGCATGGTCTGCGCAACGCGCTCATTCCGCTCACCACGGTCGTCGCCATCGGCGTCGGTGCAATCTTCGGTGGGGCGGTAGTCACCGAGCAGGTGTTCGTCTGGCACGGAATGGGCGAATACCTCATCCAGGACGGAATCGCTAACAATGACATCAACGTGGTGCTCGGCTGGCTCCTCGTGTCTGCGTTCTTCGTCGTCCTGTTCAACTTGATCGCTGACCTGCTCTATGCCGTTCTCGATCCCCGCATCAGGCTCAGCTAACCCTCGTGGAAGGTCAATGATGTCCACCACCGAAGACCGGCTCGCCGCCCAAGGCTCAGCAGAACCAGAGGCAGCCCACAACGAGGTCGCCGCGGTTCAGCCCGGAGCCGGAGGTGCCCCTCCACCTGGTCCCGCCAAGGAAGCGGGTGAGTCGGCGCCCGTGGACCGAGAGTTCACCGTCGAGGCCCGCAGCCAGCGCCAACAGATCATCAGCCGCTTCTTCCACAACAAGCTGGCGATGACCGGACTTGTCGGGTTCTTGCTCCTGATCGCCTTTGGCTTCCTAGGGCCGCTGATCTACACGATCAACTACGTGACGCTCAACTCCGCGGCGCAGTCCGTGTCCCCTGGCACCAACCAGGGGGGTCGTGTCTATCCGCTGGGCAGCGACGCCATCGGTCGCGACCTGCTGGCCGGGCTCATGCTGGGAATCCAGCGCAGTGCGCTGGTCGTGATCATCGCCGTCGTTATCTCGTTGACCCTGGGGCTTCTCGTCGGCGCCCTGGCCGGGTACTTCGGCAAGTGGATCGACAACACGCTGATGCGGTTCGTCGACCTGATCCTCACGATTCCGCTGCTCGTCGTACTGCTGATCGTGGCCAGCAACTTCGAGAGCGCACGGACCGCCGTGGGAGTGGCGCTCATCCTCGGCCTGTTCGGCTGGCTGGATCTGTCCCGCATCGTGCGCAGCCAGTTCCTGTCCTTGAAAGAACGGGAGTTCATCGAGGCCGCTCACGCACTGGGTGCGTCGAACTGGCGGATCATCACCCGTCACCTGATCCCCAACTCGCTGGGCACGATCATCGTCTGGACCACGCTGGCGGCTGCGGCGGCCATTCTGGCCGAGGCCACGCTCACCTTCCTGGGTTTCGGCGTGGGCCCCGAGGACACCTCGCTCGGCCGGTTGATCTCAGACGGTGTCCAAGCAGCCAGTACCCGCCCGTGGCTGTTCTACTTCCCGGGCCTGATGTTCCTGCTCATCGTGCTGGCCATCAACCTCATCGGTGACGGGATCCGAGACGCCTTCGACCCGTCCAACAAGCGAGTCCGCGCCTGAGCGCGCCCCTGCCCACTTCAGCGACAGGACACCACGCCCCCATGACATCAGGCCCCACGACGCTGAGCTCGGCCACTAGCAGCGCATCGACGGCATCCACCTCCGCCTCGGACATGCTGCTGGAGGTCACCGATCTCAACGTCCGCTTCCCCACCGAGGACGGCATCGTGCACGCCGTACGCGGGGTGAACTACACCCTGCGCTCCGGTGAGGTGCTGGCTGTGGTCGGCGAGTCCGGATCCGGTAAGTCGGTGACCTCACTCGCGGTCATGGGACTGTTGCCGGCCTCGGCAGACATCACCGGTTCGGTGCGCTACCGCGGGACCGAGCTGCTCGGAATGCGCGACAAGTCGTTCAGCACGATCCGCGGCAAGGGCGTCGCGATGATCTTCCAGGATCCGATGACCTCGCTCGATCCGGTCTACAAGATCGGTTTCCAGATCGCGGAAACCTTGCGCACCCACGATGACTCGATGTCGAAGAGGGATGCCCGTGACCGCGGGGTCGAGTTGCTCCGGCTCGTGGGAATCCCCAACGCAGAGGAGCGGATCAATCAGTATCCGCACGAGTTCTCCGGCGGGATGCGTCAACGAGTCGTCATTGCAATCGCGATGGCCAACCAGCCCGACGTGATCATCGCCGACGAACCGACCACTGCCCTGGATGTCACGGTGCAGGCCCAGATCCTCGAGGTGCTCAACACGGCGATGGCCGAGACCGGTGCCGCGATGGTGCTGATCACCCACGACCTCGGGGTGGTGGCCGGCGTCGCGGACCGGGTGCTCGTGATGTACGCCGGCCGGCCGGTCGAGTTGGGTCATGTCGACGAGATCTACTACCGCCCGCGAATGCCCTACACCCTGGGCCTGTTGGGCTCGATGCCGAGACTTGATGCCGCTGACCGCCAACGGCTCACTCCGATCAAGGGCTCGCCTCCGTCTCTGGTGAACATGCCACCCGGATGCCCCTTCGGGCCACGGTGCCCGTTGCACATCGATGCGTGCGACGAGATCGAGCCGCCCCTGATCGAGGTGGGCGGGGGCCATCTGGCCGCCTGCATTCGCAGCGAGGAATTGATCGGTACCGGCAACAACGCCGACGAGATCTTCGACACGACAGCCGTGGACGACTTGCTGAGCACCAGCGGCGCGGACGGCACCGTCGCCGAGGTCGGATCATCCAGCGGTGGGGGGCAGGTATGACAGCCCTGGAGCAGGAAGCCAGCGCCCCGCCGCCGCGCACCGGCGAACCGATCCTGAAGGTGACCGGACTGGAGAAGCTCTTCCCGATCAAGGGGGGTGGTCTGATCCGGCGGGTCGTCGGTCACGTACGCGCCGTCGACGGGATAGACCTCGAGGTCCATCCGGGCCAGGTGCTCGGCCTGGTCGGTGAGTCAGGCTGTGGAAAGTCGACCACCGGTCGGGCGATCCTCAACCTTCAGCCGGCCACCGCCGGATCGGTGGAATTCCGTGGTCGCGAGCTCGTCGGGTTGTCCCGATCGGAGATGCGCCCGCTGCGCCGGGACATCCAGATCGTCTTTCAGGACCCGTACGCCTCACTGAACCCTCGGCTGCCGGTCTTCGACATCGTCGCCGAGCCGCTGATCATCCACAATCTGGTCAAGGGCGACGCGGAGCTGCGTACCCGGGTCAAGGATCTCGTCCAGATGGTCGGGCTCAATCCCGAGCACACCAACCGCTACCCAGCCGACTTCTCCGGCGGCCAGCGGCAGCGGATCGGAATCGCCAGGGCGTTGGCCCTGGAGCCGGCGATGCTCATCCTCGACGAGCCGGTCTCCGCGCTCGACGTCTCCATCCAGGCCGGGGTGATCAACCTGCTCGAGGATCTGCAGGACCAGCTCGGCCTGTCCTACCTGTTCATCGCCCATGACCTGTCAGTGGTGCGGCACATCTCCAACCGAATCGCCGTGATGTACCTAGGCAAGATCATCGAGTTGGCCGACCGCGACACCCTCTTCGCCCGGCCCATGCACCCCTACACGCAGGCTCTGCTCTCGGCCATCCCGATTCCGGATCCGGCACGGGAGCGTCGTCGTGAGCGGATCATCCTCACCGGCGACATTCCGAGCCCGGCCAATCCGCCGTCGGGATGCCGGTTCCGGACCAGGTGCTTCAAGTTCGCGCTAGAGCTGACCGAGGACCAGAAGCAGAAGTGCATCACCATCGAGCCGCCGCTGGTTGAACAGGAGCCCGAACACACCTCGGCCTGCCACTACTCGGCGGTCCGTACGGTTCTCTGACTCCGCAAGATCCACCGGGCGGCCGCCTCGGGGTGCCCGCCTAGGGTTGCGGACATGACCGAAGTCGGCCCGAATCGTCGCGTGTTGTTCGTACATGCCCATCCCGACGACGAGACGATCAACAACGGCGCCACGATGGCGCGCTATGCATCCGTGGGGGTCGGCGTCACCCTGCTCACCTGCACTCTCGGCGAGGAAGGCGAAGTCCTGGTCCCGGAGCTGGCCGGACTGGGCGTGGGGCAGGCGGATCAGCTGGGTGGCTACCGAATCTCCGAACTGTCCGGTGCCATGCGGGAGCTGGGCGTCACCGATTCCCGTTTTCTGGGCGGTGCCGGGCGCTGGCGGGACAGCGGGATGATGGGAACCCCCGCCAACGACCACCCACGTGCGTTCTGGCGGGCCGATCCCGACGAGACCTGCGCCGCGGCCGTCGAGGTCATCCGCGACGTGGGCCCGCAGGTGCTGGTGACGTATGACGAGAACGGTGGGTACGGCCACCCCGATCACATCCAGGCCCACCGGGTCGCGATGGCGGCCTTCGATGCGGCCGCAGATCCGGAGTACCGCCCCGACCTGGGGCCCCCCTGGTCGGTGGCCAAGGCCTATTGGTGCGCGATCCCGGTCTCCGGGCTGCGAGCCGCCGTGGAGGCGATGCGCGCCGCGGGCGAGACGTTCTTCGACGTGACCGACGTGGATGAGTTGCCCATGGGCACTCCGGACGAACTGGTCAGCACAGCAGTGGATGGCCGGGAGCACCTGCCGGCGAAGCTCGCTGCCATGCGTGCCCATGCCACCCAGATCCAGGTGGACGGCCCGTTCTTCGCGCTGTCGAACAACATCGCCAACAAGGCCTTCGCGGTCGAGTACTACCAGCTCGTACGCGGAGACCGGGGTCCGGCCGACGGCGACGAAGGGCACGAGTCCGACCTGTTCAGCGGTCTCGACCTAGGGTCGGAGATCGTTGCCGGATGATTCCTCGAGTGCTCGGCGGGCTCCTCGTCCTCGTCCTGGCGGCGGTCTGTGGGATCGTCGAGGTCTTCTACCTGCCGCTGCGGGCAGGACCGGTCCTGCTTCCGGTGTCGGTCCTGGCTGCTGTCGCGGGGAACGTGGCCTTCACCCGAGCGATGTACGAGATCGCCGGCTCCATCTGGCCGGCGATGTTGCCGGGGGTGGTCTGGCTCGCCGTCGTCGGACGTTCGGCGATCGCCCGACCGGAGGGCGACCTGCTGATCACCGACGGTGGAGCCTCCACTGCCACGGCTGTGGTCAACCTCGGCTTTCTGCTCCTCGGGTCGTTGGCCCTGGCCTTTGCAGTGGGAACCTTGCGCCGCCCGTCACCGGGTGCCTACCAGAATTCTGCTGTCGACCCGGCTGAGACTGCGGAGAATCAGCCGCCGGAGACTGCCGGCAGGACGTAGACCTCTGCGCCGTCGGGGACCTTGGTGGCCAGGCCGTCGCCGTCGCGCACGTTGACGGTCCCGACGAAGACGTTGACGTGTTGGCGTACCGCGCCCTGTTCATCGCAGATCCGCCGCCCCAGCGCAGGGTTCTCGGCCCGGAGCGCGGCCAGGACTTGGGCCACGTCGCTGTCAGCCGATACGTCGACCTCGATCGTTCGGGCGTTGTCGGTGTACTGACGCAGGGCGCCGGGAATGCGGACCAGCACAGCCATTCTTCATCCCACCATCCCAGCGCGTACGCACAGGACATCCGGAAGGTGCGCGGCGACCTCCGACCAGGATTCCCCCTCGTCGGCGCTGGCGAAGACCGAACCGCTGCGCGTGCCGAAGTAGATCCCGGCTTTCTGCGCATCGTCGGCACACATCGCGTCCCGCATGACCGTCGCGTAGAAGGCATTGTCCGGCAGTCCCTTCGACAGTTCCTCCCAGCTCTGCCCGGCATCCGAGCTGCGATAGACCCGGCAGCGAGCATCCGGGGGAATCCGCTCCACGTCGGCAACCAGTGGGATGACGTACACGGTGCCCGGTGCGTGCGGATGGACGACCATGTTGAAGCCGAAGTCGGCGGGCAGCCCGTCGGCGATCGACACCCAGGTCCCACCCTCGTCGTCGGAGCGGTAGACCCCCCCGTGGTTCTGGGCGAAGAGTTGGTCCGGGCGTTCCGGGTGCCGGGCCACCTTGTGCACGCACTGCCCGTACTCCGGGAACTCGTCGGCGGGCAGGAACGAGCCCTGGATGCCCTTGTTGGCCGGGTTCCAACTCGCTCCGTCGTCAGTCGTTCGGTAGACGCCTCCGGTGGACATCGCGATGTGCATCTGCCTGCTGTCAGCCGGGTGCGGCAGGATGGTGTGCAGTGCCTGCCCGCCGCCGCCGGGCTGCCACTCCTTGCGGTGTGGGTGGTCCCACAGACCCTGGTTCAACGTGAACGAGACGCCGCGATCCTCGCTGCGCCACAGCGCGGAGGGCTCGGTCCCGGCCCAGACCAGGTCCGGGTGGTCGGCCGGCCCGGGCACGATCTGCCAGACCCTGGCCAGGGCGGCTTCGGCGTTCTGCGGGAAGCTGATCGGCGCGGGATCGGGCTCGACCCAGGTTGCGCCCAGGTCGTCGGAGTAGGACATCGCCGGTCCCCAGTGCGAACTACTGGCGCCCGCGAACAACCGCGGAGTGCCACCACGGGTGTCGATGGCGCAGGCCGCCACCTCGTTCAACCCGAGTTCGGGTCCGCGAACCGTCCAGCTCTGGCGGTCATCATCGCTGGTTGCTGTCCACAGGCCCTTGCGGGTGCCGATCAGCAGCATGGTTTGTGTCATCGGTGGTTCCTCCGCCATCGTCGAATATCTTCCGGTTAGGAATAGTAGAGTTCGGCCGGTGAGTCAAGACCGGGGGCTGCCGGCCACGTCGTACGCGGTTCTCGGGCTGCTCACTTTCGGTCGCGAGCTGTCCGGATACGAGCTCAAGCAGTGGGCGGACTCGACCTTGCGCTTCTACTGGACCGCGCCGGCGATGAGCCAGATCTACACCGAACTCAAGCGCTTGGCCGAGCGCGGACTGGTCCTGGCTCGCGAGGTCGATGGCGGACCGAGCCGGACCACCACCCGCTATCGGGTCAGCGCAAAGGGCAGCAGTGAACTCCGCCGCTGGCTGGCCGACTCCGATCCCGGCTTCCCGCTGCTCAAGCACCCGATCGCCCTTCGGCTGTTGCTGGGTCACCTCCTCGATCCTGCCCAGGTCCGGGAATTGCTGGAGTCCTACGACGCCGCACTGGCCGCCCAGCGTCGCGATCTGCGCGCCGTACTCGAGGGGATCGAAGGCGACCCGGCCTTCGAGTTCCCGGCCCATGTCGCGCGGTGGGGGCTGTCCTATTACGACAGCGAGGAGGACGCCGTACGCCGAGTCCTGCGCGCCCTTCCGGAGGCGCGTACCTGAGTCTGCTCAGGCCGACGGAGCTGTCGGGACGGGTCCGACGCGGTAGCGGTAGTCGTGATGGTGGTGGAAACCGAGCCGTTGGTAGAGCCGCAGGGCCGCAGTGTTGTCCGCGGCCACCTGGAGATAGATCCACCGCGCCCCGCGATGTGCACCCCAGGCGGCCAGGTTGGACATGAGCCGGGTGCCGTGGCGTCGGCGGCGGTGCTGATCGGCGACGGTCACGGCAGTGACGCCGAGCCAGCCCTGTGCCACAGCACCCCTGGCCACCGCGAGCACGGCGCCGGCGCCACCGTCGGGTTCGGCGGCGCGGATCGAGGCGAAGCACAGCTCCGTGTCCTGGCCGGCACGCTGCAGAACCGCGCGGGCCGTCGGCGGCAGAGCCGCGCCTCGGTAGTGGTAGGCCGTCAACCAGGCGTCATCGGGCTCGGCATCCAAGTGCGCCGATACGCCGGATTTGGCGGAGTGAAGGACGCCTTGTGCCAATAGGTTTGATACAGGGGGTCCTTCACTCCGACTTGGCAGGGTGACGGCGGCCAGCT
>JBPCOF010000323.1:0-4758 GCA_051000515.1 Geodermatophilaceae bacterium | reverse complement strand
TGCCTGCACCGCGGGTGCATCCCGACGAAGGCGCTCCTGCATGCAGCCGAGGTCGCCGACAGCGCCCGCGAAGGTGAGCAGTTCGGCGTGAAGACGACCCTGGCCGGCATCGACATGGCCGGTGTCAACGCGTACAAGGACGGGGTGACCGCTCGTCTCTACAAGGGACTCCAGGGCCTGGTCAAAGCGCGCAAGGTCACCTATGTCGAGGGGGAGGGTCGATTGGTCTCCCCGACTGCCGTACAGGTGGGTGAGCAGACCTACGAGGGCCGGCACGTCCTACTGGCCACCGGCAGCTATGCGCGGTCGTTGCCCGGCTTGGAGATCGACGGCCAACGAGTGATCACCAGCGATCACGCGCTGCGCCTGGAACACGTACCCGCATCCGTCGTCATCCTCGGTGGCGGGGTGATCGGTTGTGAGTTCGCCAGCGTCTGGAAGTCCTTTGGCGCAGAGGTCACGATCGTCGAGGCGCTGCCACATCTGGTGCCCCTGGAGGATGAGTCCTCGTCGAAGCTGCTGGAGCGTGCATTCCGCAAGCGCAAGATCAGCTTCGAGTTGGGCACCCGTTTCTCCGGTGTCGAGTCCACCGAGAACGGGGTACAGGTCTCCCTGGAGCCCGGCAAGACGATCGAGGCCGAACTGCTCCTCGTCGCTGTTGGCCGCGGACCGGTCTCCGAAGGCCTCGGGTACGACGAGAACGGGGTGAGAATGGATCGCGGTTTCGTGGTCGTGGACGAACTGTGCCAGACCTCCGTTGCGACCATCTCAGCGGTGGGTGACCTCATCCCGACTCCGCAACTGGCCCATGTCGGCTTCGGCGAGGGGATTCTCGTCGCCGAGCGGCTGGCCGGTCTCCCGGTGGTCCCCATCGACTACGTAGGGGTTCCGCGGATCACCTACTCCGAACCTGAGGTCGCCTCTGTCGGCCTGACCGAGGCGCAGGCGACCGAGAAATACGGCGAGGTCGAGGCACTGACGTACGACTTGGGCGGCAACGGGAAGAGCCAGATCCTCAAGACCCAAGGCGCGGTCCGGCTCGTCCGCGCCAAGGACGGTCCGGTCGTCGGCGTCCACATGGTCGGCTCCAGAGTCGGAGAGCTGATTGCCGAAGCCATGTTGATCTACAACTGGGAAGCGCTGCCGGACGAGGTCGCGAGCCTGATTCATCCGCACCCGACCCAATCCGAGGCTCTTGGCGAGGCGCACCTGGCTCTGGCCGGAAAGCCACTGCACGTGCACGGCTGATCTGTCCCGCAATCGCGCAAGCACCGAACCTCAGAGGAGCCACCACCACCATGCCGACCTCCGTCAACATGCCCCAGCTGGGCGAGAGCGTCACCGAGGGCACGGTCACCCGCTGGCTGAAGCAGGAGGGAGACGACGTTGCGGCCGACGAGCCATTGCTCGAGGTCAGCACCGACAAGGTGGACACAGAAATCCCGGCGCCGGCCAGCGGGGTCCTGCAGAAAATCATGGTCGGCGAGGACGAGACCGTTCAGGTCGGCGCCGAACTGGCGATCATCGGTGATGCCGGCGAGTCCGGCGTCGCCGAGCAACCCACCCAGACGCAGTCCGCACCCGCCGAGCAGCAGCCGGAACCCCAGGAGGCGTCCTCGGAACAGCGACCAACTGCCGACGCGGCAGCAGAGCCGCAGCCAGCCCGGCTGGCACAACCTGAATCGGAACCGGCTCAGGCGCAGGAGAATCAACCGGCTCGATCCGAACAAGGTCCAGCGCAGGCCTCGGGACAGGATCAGGAGCAACCCCCCGCGGCGCAGGCCCCGCCACCGCAGTCCGCCGGCGGTGGTGGCGGCGGGTCCGACACCGGTACGCGGGTGACGATGCCGGCGCTGGGTGAGAGCGTCACCGAGGGCACGGTCACCCGCTGGCTCAAGGCGGTGGGCGACAGCGTCGAGGCCGACGAGCCGTTGCTCGAGGTCAGCACCGACAAGGTCGACACCGAGATCCCGGCACCCGCTGGCGGGACCCTCCTCTCGATCGCGGTCGATGAGGACGAGACCGTTCAGGTCGGCGCCGAACTCGCGGTGATCGGCACCGCCGGCGGATCTAGCAGTGGCACGCCAGGCTCCCAGGCCCAAACCCAGACCCAGACCCCCGAGACCCCGACCTCCTCCGACCAGTCGGCCACGGATGCGCAAGCCTCCGGAGCCCCGGCATCCGATGCTCCGGCGCCGGCCGAACCCGAAGCTGCCGAACCAGCACCGGCACTGCGCGAGGAGACTCCCGCGGCACCGGACGCGGCGGCGCCCAGCGAATCGCCGGCCGGTCAGGCAGAACCGGGAACCCAGCACGATGCCCAGCAGCAGAGCCAGCCTGTCCCAGCCGAGCCCGGCCCCAGTCAGGGGGAACAGCCGCCGCCCGCCGCCGCGGCGCCCGGAGCCGGCTCACACGCCGATGGAGGCGCGTACGTCACGCCGTTGGTTCGCAAACTGGCCACCGAACACAAAGTCGACTTGTCCTCGGTCACCGGCACCGGAGTCGGCGGGCGAATCCGCAAGCAGGACGTGCTCGAAGCAGCCAGCCGCGGCAGCCAGTCGGCTGCGACCGAGCCAGCCGCGCCGCCGCAACCGGCCGAGCCCGGAACAACTCGGCAGCAGGAGCCCGTCTCGGCAGCCACTGTTTCGGGCTCACCAGCCACCGCACCGTCAACCGAACCCAGCAAGCGCGGGCGGACCGAGAAACTGACTCGGCTGCGGACGCTGATCGGCAAGCGGATGATCGAGTCGTTGCAGGTCAGTGCCCAGCTGACCACTGTGGCCGAGGTCGACATCACCCGGGTGGCCAGGCTGCGCGACCGGGTGAAGCACGATTTCGTCGCTCGTGAGGGTGTGAAGCTGTCGTTTCTGCCGTTCTTCGCTTTGGCAGCAGTGGAAGCGCTCAAAGCCCACCCGATGGTGAACTCGTCGATCGACTCCGAGGCGGGCACGATCACCTACCACGACAGTGAGAACCTCGGTATCGCTGTCGACACCGAGCGCGGCCTGCTGGTCCCCGTGATCCACAACGCCGGAGACCTCAACCTCGGCGGCATGGCCCGCAAGATCGCTGATCTCGCCGAGCGGACCCGCAGCAACAAGGTAACGCCCGACGAACTCGGCGGCGGGACCTTCACGCTGACCAATACCGGTAGCCGCGGGGCGCTGTTCGACACGCCGATCATCAATCAGCCCCAGGTCGCGATCCTCGGTACGGGCACGGTCGTCAAACGCCCCGTCGTGGTCGACGACCCGAACCTGGGTGAGATCGTGACCGTGCGTTCGATGGTCTACCTCGCACTGACCTACGACCACCGCATCGTGGACGGTGCGGATGCGGCTCGCTTCCTGGTGACCATGAAGGAACGACTCGAGACCGGAGACTTCGAGTCCTCCCTCGGACTGTCCTGATCGAGCGTCACTCCCGAGTGCTGGGGTGAGCGCGTGAAGGTCGCCATCACCGGTGCCTCCGGGCTGATCGGTACGGCACTGAGTGCTGCGCTTCGCAGAGACGGCCACCACGTCGTGCATCTCGTACGGCGCAACCCGCACTCGCCCGATGAGGCCCAGTGGGATCCGGCTTCGCGACGCTTGGACCCCATCGTCCTGGCCGATGTCGACGGGGTCGTGCACCTCGCCGGCGCGGGCATCGCCGACAAGCGCTGGACCGACGCCCGTCGGCGCGAGGTGCTCGACAGTCGCGTCGACGGTACGACGACCGTGGCCCAGGCTTTGGCTGCTGCACCTCCACGGCCGCGTTTCCTGGTCTCCGCCTCCGCGGTCGGATGGTACGGCGACACCGGGGACCGGCGGGTCGACGAGACGGAACCCGCCGGCACCGGCTTTCTGGCCGAGGTCTGCCGGCGTTGGGAAGCAGCCGCGCAGCCGGCCGTGGACGCTGGGGTGCGAGTCACCTTCCCACGCACCGGATTGGTGCTCTCCCGGCGCGGGGGACTGATGGGCCGGCTGCTTCCGCTGTTCAAGCTGGGTCTGGGCGGCAGGCTCGGCTCGGGTCGCCAGTACTGGCCATGGATCAGCCTTCCCGACGAGGTGTCCGCGTTGCGATTCCTGATCGAGTCAGACCTGTCCGGGCCGGTCAATCTCACCGGCCCCGAGCCGGTCACCAACGCGGAGTTCACCAAGACTCTGGGCTCGGTGCTGGCCCGACCGACGCTGGTTGCCGTACCCGGACTGGCCCTGAAGTTGGTCGTCGGCGACTTTGCCGAGGAGGGCGTGCTGGTCGGTCAGCGGGCCATCCCGCGCGTCCTGTCAGAGGCCGGGTTCGACTTCGCTCATCCGACCTTGCGCCAGGCACTGGAAGCCATCACCTCTTCCTGACCGGTCAGCCCAACCGCTGGGCGGTGTGGATTCGCCAGCCGCCCTCGCTAAGCACGAGAGTCATGTCCACCGTGGCGGGTCCCCGTCCTGGATGGATGGCCAGGGCCTCGGCGCGTGTGTCCAGCGCGGGAACGGTCTCGTAGTCGCCGAACTCGTCGGTGAGCTGCACAGTGGCGTGATCGCCTTGCACTCTCACGTCGAGGATCTCCAGCACTCGTGGCGCGAAGCCGCGCAGCACCTGTCCGGCCTCGATGAGCCGGGTCAGCTCGGCGATATCGGCTGCCAATTGCGGGCTGTCCGGACTGAAGACCTGATCGAGCAGCGGGGCCGTACCGGTCCCGAAGGCCAAGGCGCGCCGCTCGTACAACAGGCTCAACAGCGCCGCCCAGGCGGCCGGAGACTCGGGTAGGGCGCGCTCGTC
>JBPCOF010000310.1:0-3990 GCA_051000515.1 Geodermatophilaceae bacterium | reverse complement strand
CAGAGCGCGGTCCCCGAACATCCGGTACTACGGCGGCACCGGCTGGCGGTCGGGCTGTATTCGGCCGGACCGCAGGGTGTGGTCCGCACCCAGCGGGTGGAGTTGGACGTCGAGGGCGAACGTACGGATGTGAGCGAGATCGTCGGTCTTTCGGCCGCAGATCTCGTGCTGGTCAACGACGACGACCTCACCTACGCCAAACTGCGGCTGGACGACCGATCCCTGGCCACGCTCGCCGAACGGATCGGGGAACTGACCGACTCGCTGGCCAGGACGTTGTGCTGGTCGGCTGCCTGGGATATGACCCGCGACGCGGAATGGGCCGGCCAGGAGTACGTCCGGCTGGTGTTGGCCGGCATCGACGCGGAGGACGAGATCAGCGTCGTACAGGCTCTGCTGCGTCAAGTGCAGGCGGCCCTGGCCACGTTCGTCGATCCGTCCTGGGCCCCGACCGGCTGGGGGCAGCTGGCCGACAAGGCCTGGCAGGGCCTGCAATCAGCCCCCGCCGGTAGTGACGTGCAGCTCGCGTGGTCACGGACCTTCGCTGCCGCCGCCCGCACCGACGAACACGCCGACCGGCTGCGGGCGCTGCTCGACGGATCGCTCATGATCGCTGGCCTGAGCGTCGACGCTGAGGCGCGTTGGGCACTGCTCAACGGCTTGGTGGCGATCGGGGCCGCCGGTGCAGCGGAGATCGAGGACGAGTTGCAGCGTGATCCGACCTCGACCGGTCAGCGTCGAGCGGCCACCGCCAACGCCTTGCGGCCCACGTCAGATGCCAAGGAACGCGCTTGGGCGCTGGGGTTGTCCGAGGACGTCCCGAATGCCATCCAAGAGGCCACCCTGCTCGGCTTCTGGCATCCGGCCCAGACCGAGATCTGCCGTCCGTACGCGGAACGGTTCTTCGCTGAGGTCGGTGACATCTGGGAGCGTCGTCCGGGCGAGATCGCCAAGAACGTTGCGGCCTATCTCTTCCCGGCTGTCGTGGAGCAGTCGACGCTGGACGCCGCTGATGCCTGGCTGACCGACGAGTCACACCCATCGGCGCTGTGCCGGCTGATCACCGAGTCTCGGGACGGGATCGCCCGAGCGCTTCGCTGCCGAGCACGAGACGGCCAAACGGACAGCTGATCACCGTGGGTGGATCAGCGAAGCCGTGGTGGATGTCCGGCTTGGTCGGACAGCATCCGGAGCCCGTTCACGATCCCACCGACCAAGTCTCCTGACCCGAACGCAGCGGTCATCGACAGCGCGGCCAGGGCGCAGGAGCGGTCAGGCAGCCGCCTGGCCGACACCTGGCCCGTGACGATCTCCAGAACGCGCTGTCCTGGGTCAACTGCCAGCAACACTCCGTTGGGCGCCTTGGCACCGAGCCGCGGGAACAGCGCCTCTGCCGTAGCGCGGGTGTCGCCGGACAGGCGCCCGACGTAGACGGTGAAGCTGATCCCGGTCTCCCGGCTGGCCATCGTCAACGCCTCGTCGAGGCGCTCGAGCTGTTTCAGGCTGAACGGACCGGAGTCATGCGGTCGGTCTGCGCCGGTCGTCGTGGCGGCAGCTTGGGCCGACTTCGACGCCGAGTGCTCCGGTGTCACAGCCCCTGGTGTCACAGCCCCTGGTGTCACAGCCCCGTGGGTGCTCATGCGCGGCTCACCAGGTTCCTCTCGCGCCGCCGGCCGCGGTGGACGCCGGCTTAGCCGACGTGCCCGTCGTAGCCGACACTCCGGCCCCGAGTTGCGGGCGGCGAGTGGGGTCGTCATGCGAGAGGTCCTGCACGGCAAGAGGATGCGGTGCATACCAGACCGGCTCGTACGGCCATTCCCGCCCTGGGCGATAACGCGGGCCGCGGCTACTCCCCCGGCCCCAGATCAGGAGTGCCATGACGCCGACCACAGCCGCCGGAACCACCACGAACACGAGGATCGTTTCCACCACGCTCACGCCGACAACCTAGCGAATCCCGGTACTGCTGCCCGACTCAGCTCTCTCACCAGACCGGTGGACGTCGATGCGCCCACGGCTGGGCCGCTTCCAGCTGCGCGGACAGGGCGATGAGGGTGGCCTCGTCCCCCGGCCGGCCGACCAGCATCGACCCGACGGGCAAGCCATTCTCGGTCCAGTACAGCGGCACGCTCACCGCCGGTTGACCCGTCACGTTGTAGACCGCCGTGTAGGAGGCGTAGCGCTTCTGCCGTTCGAAGTCCGGTCCGCCCGGCCCGTCCTGCCCGAACCACCCGATCGGGCGGGGCGTCATCGCACAGACCGGAGCAAGGACGACGTCGTAGCCGGCGGTCGCCTGCACCCAACTCCGGGCGAACAGACGCAGGGCGTACAAGGAGACCATCGCCTGCTTGGCGGTCAAGGCCAGGCCCCGGTCTCGCAAAAAGGCGGTCAGCGGCTGGAGGGCACCGACCTGGCTGTCACTGATCGGCAGAGTCGTACCCGACAGTGACCAGACTGTCTCGAAGTCCTCGACCACCTGCGCTGTGAGCGGCGGGGTGGGGAGGTCCTCGACCTCATGACCGAGGGAGTCGAGCAAGGTCGAGGTGGCCGTCCAGGCCTTGTCCACCTCGGGGTGCACTTCTGCCCCGGGCATACCCGATTCGAGATAGCGCCCGATCCGCAGTCGGCCGAGGTGGCGGTCTGCGTAGGACAAGAAGGTCTCGCCGCCTTCCGGTGGGACCGCCCAGTACGGGTCACCGGGCGCCATCCCGGCCATCGCATCCAGCATCGCTGCGGCGTCGCGCACGGTACGGGTCAGCGGCCCGTGCACTGACAGGCCGGTCGTGTCCCCGCCCAGCGGCCCGCTGCTGATCCGGCCTCGGCTGGTCTTGATCCCGAAGATCCCACAGCAGTTGGCGGGTATCCGGATCGATCCGCCGCCGTCCGAGCCGAGCGCGATCGGCACCAGCCCGGCCGCGACCGCCGTCGCAGCTCCACCGCTGGAACCACCTGCTGACCGCTCGGTGTCCCACGGGTTGCGCGCCGGACCGGCGAAAGCCGGCTCGGTGTAACAGGGAAAGCCGAACTCCGGAGTCGCGGTCTTGCCCAGGCTGATCGTGCCGGCGACACGCAGCTTGTCCACCACCACGTCGCTCACATCGGGGACGAAGTCGCGCATGGTCACCGAGCCCAGTGTCGTCGGGACCCCGGCGGTGAGGTTGAGATCCTTGAGCGCAGTCGGCACCCCGTGCAGCGGCCCGAGGTCCTCCTCGGCGAGGACGGCACGCTCCGCGTCAATAGCCTGCTCGCGCGCCTGATCCGTCGTGACGGTGAAGAACGCACCGAGCCCCGCGTAGAGGTCGTCCGGTCGGTCGATCACCAGAATGCGGTCGAGGTAGTGCTCGACCAACTCGACCGGGCTCAGAGCACGTTCACGGATGGCCGCGGCCTGTTCCAACGCGGTGAGTTCGTGGGGTTGGGTCACGGCCGCACGCTACGGCGATTCATTGCCAGCATTCGGATCGGGTGGGTGGGTGGGCTCGCCTGGGGCGGCTCAGGCGCTGACCGGCTCGGCCGGATCAAGCCATTCCTGCCAGGTCGCGTCGGTGATCCCCTGGCCGAGCAGGTGCCATGAGGCCCCGCGCGGTGCCTGGGGGACGGCCCGCAGCCGCCAGCCCAGCTCGGCCAGAGTCCGGTCTGCCTTCGCGTGGTTGCAGCGCCGGCAGGCGGCAACGACGTTGTCCCAGCTGTGTGTTCCGCCCCGGCTACGCGGGACGACGTGATCGATGCTAGTTGCCGTGATTCCACAGTAGACACACTTACCTGAGTCGCGGGCGAATACCGCCCGCCGGGACAGGGGCGTCCGGCCGAGGTAGGGGACCCGGATGTAGCGCGTCAACCGGATCACCGCCGGCACCGCGACAGACAGGGTGGCGCTGTGCATGGCCTCGCCGCTGTCCCGGACGGATTCGGCCTTCGCGGACAGGACCAGCACGACCGCCCGACGTGCGGACACGACGCACAGCGGTTCGTACGTCGCGTTCAGAAGCA
>JBPCOF010000073.1:0-4009 GCA_051000515.1 Geodermatophilaceae bacterium | reverse complement strand
GAGCTGAACTTCGACGAAGGACCCGAGCGCCGAGCGTTGCGGGCTGCGGTTGCCGACCTCGGGTCGAAGTACGGACAGCGCTACTTCCTCGAGCAGGCGCGCAGCGGCGGGAACACCGACGAGCTGTGGGCCGAGGCCGGCAAGCTCGGCTTCCTCGGCGTCAACCTCCCGGAGGAGTACGGCGGAGGCGGTGGCGGACTCGGGGAGCTGGCCCTGGTCCTCGAAGAACTCGGTGCCGCCGGCTGCCCGCTGTTGATGATGATCGTCTCACCGGCGATCTGCGGGACGATCCTTGCCCGGTTCGGCACTGACGAGCAGAAGGCGACGTGGGTGCCCGGCTTGGCCGACGGCTCCACGACGATGGCCTTCGCGATCACCGAGCCCGATGCCGGGTCCAATTCGCACAACATCACCAGCATGGCGCGCAGCGCAGGCGACGGCTGGCGGCTGACCGGGCGCAAGATCTGGATCTCCGGGGTCGATCTAGCCGACGCCGTCCTCGTGGTGGCCAAGCTCGCCGACGGGCCGAAGGGCACGCTGCGACCGGCGCTGTTCGTCGTACCGACTGACGCGCAAGGCCTGGAAGCGCATCCGATCCCGACCGAGATCGTCTCCCCTGAACGGCAGTTCTCGGTCTTCCTCGACGATGTGTCCCTGTCCGCCGAAGCGCTGATCGGTCATCCCGATTCCGGGATCGCCCAGCTGTTCGCCGGGCTGAACCCCGAGCGGGTGATGGCCGCGGCCTATGCGGTCGGGGTCGCCCGGCTGGCCATGGCAAAGGCAACGGAGTACGCCCGTACCCGAACCGTCTGGTCCACACCCATCGGCGCACACCAGGGCCTGGCCCACCCCCTGGCCGCCTGCCAGGTCGAGATCGAGCTGGCCGCGCTGATGACCCAGAAAGCCGCCTGGTTGATCGACCAGGATCGCGACGAGGCCGCCGGCGCTGCCGCGAACATCGCCAAGTACGCCGCCGCCGAGGCGGCCGTCCACACCGTCGACCAGGCCATCCAGATTCACGGTGGCAACGGGCTGTCCCAGGAGTACGGCATGGCCGCGCTGCTGGCGATGTCGCGGGTGTCCCGGATCGCCCCGGTCAGCCGGGAGATGATCCTGAGCTTCATCGCCCAGCACAACCTCAAGCTCCCCCGCTCGTACTGACGCAGAGCCGTCATGCTCATGGCGCGCGGACCTCGACCGTCAGCGTCTGCGTCCGACTCAGACCGCAGCTTTCGATCGTCACGCTGACCTGGTAGGTGCCGGGCTGGGTGTAGGTGTGCGACACCGGGAAGGTGTCGTCGATGGGTACTGGATCGCCCGAGCAGGCGTTGTCGATGCTGGCCGGACCCGCGTCGGGACTGCCGTCTCCGAAGGAGACCTGGGGATAGTCGATGTGGCCGTCGGCCTCGGCGGTCATCCCGGTACCGCGCACGGTGATAGTGGTCTCGGTGCCGGCGACCGAGGGCTCCGGGGCGGAGGACACATCCAGCGCCAAGCCCAATCCAGCCGGTCCCGCGCTCACCTCGACAGTGAGGCTCTGGGTCTGGATCAGGCCGCAGCTCTCGATTGACGCGCTGACCTCGTAGGTCCCGGGCTGGGTGTAGGTGTGTGATACCGGGAAGGTGTCGTCGATGGGTACCGGATCTCCGGAGCAGGCGTTGTCGACGCTGGCCGGACCCGAGTCGGGGCTGCCGTCGCCGAAGGACACCACCGGGGCGTCGATGCTGCCGTCGGCCTCGGCGCTCATCCCGGTACCGCGTACGGCGAAGGTGGTCTCTACACCGACGACCGGAGGGTCTACGGGATAGCCGATCTCCAATGCGAGGTTCGGCCCGTCCGGCGCAGGCGCCGGGGAGGTGCCGGCCGTCGGCGACGTGCCCGTTGCCGGATCATCGCCGCGATTCGCGTTCACGACAGCGACCCCCACTGTCGCGCCGGCCACGATCGTCAGGACGGCGGCCGCGACCGTGAGCGGTCCGAAACGGTGGATTCCTCGTGATCTGGTAGGCCGCCATCTGGCTGGCTGGCCCGCTCCCGGGAAGGGCGGAACCTCCCTCCGGTCGTCCAGCGCTTGGCAGGCTGCCTCCCGCATTGCCTCACGCAGCAACTGCTCGCTGTCCGCGGTCATCGCTGTCCCCTCAACATCGTCTCCACTGAATCCAATCCGCGGCTGGCGGCTGACTTGACCGAGCCCGACGAGATCCCCAGGGTGGCTGCGATCTCGGCTTCGGAGAGCTCGGACCAGTAGCGCAGCACCAGTACCTCCCGCTGGCGTCGGGGAAGCCGGCGCACTGCCGCGAGGGCGGCCTCTCGCTCGACCGAGCGCAACGCCGCGTCGTCTGCCGGCTCGGCCGTCAACGGTGGTACGGCTCGCAGATACAGCCGTACGGTCCTTCTCTTGCGGAGCACCGACCGGGCACCGTTAAGCACAGAGGTGCGTACGTAGGCCAGCGCCGCGTCGGCGCTGCGCAGCTGACCTTGCTTGCGGTGCAGTCCGATGAATGCGTCCTGTACGACATCCTCGGCCGCGGCCAGGTCATCGACGAGCAAGACGGCCATGCGCACGAGCTCACGCCAACGCTGTTGATAGATCTCCTCTATGTCCACCTCAACGGTTTCAATCAACACCGCACGCCCTTCCACTAGCACGACCAGAGGGTGAATGCCCGAGACGGTCACTTGTCAGACGCACAAACTCGGCCGAGGTTGTCAGGAGATGTCATCTCCTTGACCGGAGCGGACTGTTCCCGGACCTCGCAGCGCTCAGCAGACCGCGCTGCTCGCCATCGAGGCCTCCTCGTAACCGTCGACGGCCACGCGTCGGCGGAAGTTGACCACTTCGGGTACAACGCCACGACATCGAACAACGACTCCGGTGCAACCATGGCCCAGACCCCGCCGACCAGAAACAACAGCGCCCCGATGAAGGCGCTGCGCGGATCAGTCGTCGTCTCGCCGTCATGCCACCCACTGTCTAGACAAAGCAAATGTTAGTTACTAACATTGGACCATGGCAGATCGACGGACTCGTACTCGGGAGCGACTGAGCGACGCTGCCCTGGATCTGTTCGGTGTGCACGGCTACGACGCCACGACCGTGGCTCAGATCGCCGCTGCGGCCGGCGTCACGGAAATGACCTTCTTCCGGCACTTCAGCTCCAAGGCCGACGTGCTGCTCGACGACCCGTACGACCCCCTCGTTGCCGCCGCCGTCGCGGCGCAACCGCTAGGCCTCGACCCGATCACGCGAGTCGTGCGCGGAATCCAGGCCACGTGGCGAACGATTCCCGCGCGCGACGGCGAGGAGATCAAGCAGCGGGTACGGATCGCTGCAGAGACGCCGTCGTTGCGCGCTGCCATGTGGCAGAACACCGAGCAGACCCAACGCGTGATCGTTGAGCAGCTGATCGGCGACGGCGTTGATCGACTCATTGCCAAGGTGGCGGTGGCAGCGGTGCTGGCCGGCGTCACGGCGGCGCTGCTCGAGTGGGCGAGTTCCGACGCCGAGGACCTTCGCCCGGTGATGCAGGCCGCGTTCGACGCGCTGACGGACTCCAATGGTTGAGGCGGCCTTGGCAGCCGTTGGCCTCGCCCGCAGATTCCGGGGCGGAGCCGGCGTTCATGGGGTGGACCTGAGGATCGAGCCCGGCGAGATCCACGCCCTCGTCGGTCTCAACGGGGCGGGCAAGTCGACATTTATGAAGCTGGTGCTCGGCATGCTGCGACCCGATGCCGGGACCGTCGCGATCAACGGAGTTGATATTCGCGACGCTCCGGCGATGATCTGGGCCAAGGTCGGGCACCTCGTGGAGCACCCACTCGCCTACCCGGAGCTCACGGCCCGCGCCAATCTCGGTCTCGGGGCGCGCCTGCATGCGATCGAGCCGACGGAGATCCCGAGGCTCGTCGAGAACATTCTCGACGAGTTGGCGCTCCGGCCCTATGCGAACGTACGAGCCGGAGTCCTGTCCAGCGGCAATAGGCAACGGCTCGGCCTTGCCTCCGCGTT
>JBPCOF010000341.1:0-3307 GCA_051000515.1 Geodermatophilaceae bacterium | reverse complement strand
TCGCTGAGCGGGGTCTACGGCGGCATGACCGATCCGTTGCCGCTGCTGACGATGTTCGACAAGCAGCTCACGCTGCGTATGGGCCAGTGCAACGTCAAGCGTTGGGTGGACGACATCATGCCGCTGCTGTCCGGCGACGGCGATCCGCTCGGAGTCGATACCTTCGCCACCCATCGAGTGCCGCTCAGTGAAGCGCCGGCGGCGTACCAGATGTTCCAGAAGAAGGAAGATGGTGAAGGTGGTCTTCACCCCTTGAGCAGGGCGGGCCATCCCCGCGGCAGCTGCGGCCGCGGGGATAGGCTCCCCACGTGATCACTGCGATCGTCATGATCAGTGCCAGCACCGATTCCATCGGCGAGGTCGCCGAGCAGATCGCGGATATCGACGGGGTCAGTGAGGTCTACTCCGTGGCCGGGCACGTCGATTTGATTGCCGTCGTACGGGTACGCCACTTCGACGACATCGCCTCAGTCATCGCCGGCCAGGTCAACAAGGTGCCCGGGGTCATCGACACCGAGACGCATATCGCGTTTCGGGCCTACTCCCGGCACGATCTCGACGCGGCGTTCGCGATCGGCTTCGAAGCCGACGCCTGAACCGGCCAACGGCCCTGGCTGTCAGGCAGTCTTCGCGGCTTGGCTGATCTGGACCCAGCGGTCCAAAGTCAACTGCGCCGAGCCGTCGTCGATCGCCGCACCAGCACGTCCGATCGCCCGGCCGAATCGGGCGTTCAGCGATTCATCTCCCGGCGGCGCTGCCGAGGGCAGTCCGCCCTCGGCGACGATTGCCGCTGCGGCGTTCAGAACGACTGCATCCCGGACCGGCCCTTTGTCGCCGGCGACCAACCGGCGCACCACATTCGCATTTGTCTCGGCGTCGGCACCGCGAAGCTCCTCGGCGTTGGCCTGGGCCAGACCGAAGACGGTGGGGTCCAAGGTGTCCGCCACTACTTCGCCGTTTGCAGTCAGCCATATCGACGAGGTCGTCGTCGTCGTCAGCTCGTCCAGGCCATCGTCGCCCCGGAAGACGATCGCTCGGACATTGCGCCGGGCCAGCACACCCGCCAGCAACGGGGCCATCCGGGCGTCGGCGCAACCCACGGCAGCAGCGACCGGTCGTCCCGGATTGGTCAGCGGCCCGAGGAAGTTGAAAACCGTGGCAACGCCCAACTCTCGACGAGCCATGGCAGCGTGGCGCATTCCAGGGTGAAAGACCGGTGCGAAGAAGAAGCCGATGCCGGCCCCGGCGATGCACCGTTCGACGCCGGCCGCGGACAGCTCGATGGCCACCCCGAGCGCCTCCAGGACGTCGGCCGAACCGCAGGCCGAGGAAGCTGCGCGGTTTCCGTGCTTGCCCACCCGGATCCCGCACGCCGCCACGATCAATGCTGCCATCGTCGAGATGTTCACGGTGTGGGCACGGTCGCCACCGGTCCCGACCACGTCCACGACCGGTCCGGGCGTTCGTACCGGGGTGGCATTGGCCAACATCACGTCCACCAGGGCGTCGATCTCACCAACCGTCTCGCCCTTGGCTCGCAACGCCACTGCGAAACCAGCGACCTGAGCGGCACTGGCTTCGCCGGCCATGATCTCGCCCATGGCCCAGCCCACGGTAGTGCGGGAGAGATCCTGCCCGGCCAGCAGCGCGGTGAGCAGGCCTGGCCAGGTGGGCGTCGGCATGGTCAGGACAGCGGTTCGGCGAACTCAGCCGCGAACGACCGGAACGCCATGCTGGCGCTCGCGGAGCAGGTCGGCCACAGTCGCCGCTGCTTGCAGCGCGTCGAGTGGAAAGGACAGCGAGGCATCGGCCAGCGACCAGTGCGCCAGCCAGCGGTCGGCCTGCCGGGCAATGAGGACGCAGACCGGCGGGCAGTCACGGATCTCGAACTTGAGTTGTCGGGCGATACCCATGCCACCGGTCGGCTGGGATTCGCCGTCGAGCAGAACCAGGTCGACCGAGCCGGCGTCCACGTAGCTCAGTACCGCCTCGATCGTTTCGCAGTCGATCCAATCGATGCGGCCTACATCACGGGCCGGGCGACGGCCGACCGCCGTGCGCACCGCGTCCCGGATGGCTGGGCGCTGGGAGAACAGCAGTACCCGGACCGAGGGCAGGGTGCCCGAGCCAGTCGAGCCCTTCGAGACGGCCGGTAGGGTCACGACGTCATCCTAACGAGGCGCCCCACCGGCATCCGCGGCCTGCTGCGCGGCGGCCCGTCGGCTGGCTTGTTCTTCCAGCCGGTCCAGTCGACGGTCCTCCCGCACGGCCTCGCGATCAGAAGCCCGCTTCCATTGCACGGCCGCAGCGCCCAACATCAACAGGCCGATCAGATCGCCGGAGGCCCAGAGCAGGCCACCGCCGACCCGTTGATCCAGCAGCGGTTCGATCCAGGGCAGGCCGAGGGAGTTGTAGTGGTCGGCGGCGATCACGGTGCGCTCGGACATGATCGTGAGCCCCAGGATCACGTGGATCGGCAGGGTGGTCACCAGTAGGAGCACTCGCATCGGGTGCGGTACCCGGCCAGGCACCGGGTCCACGCCGAGCAGTGGCCAGAAGAAGATGGCCCCCACGAGGATGAAGTGCGCGTGCAGCAACTCGTGCAGCAGATCGTTGTCCAGCGTTGCCGGGTACCAACCGGTGAAGTACAGCGCGAACGGGCTCGCGACGAACAACAGCCAGCCCACCGCTGGGAAGGTCGCGATCTTGGCGATCCGGCTGTGCAGGACCGACATCAGGACCGAGCGTCCCCCGCGCGGCAGTGCACGCAACGCCAGGGTGATCGGGGCACCCAAAGCCAGGAAGATCGGCGCGACCATTGCCAGCAACATGTGCTGGACCATGTGCGCTGAGAACAGGAGCGTGTCGTAGGCCGCCAGGCCGGAGACCGTGGCGATGGCCATCGTCCCCAATCCGCCGACGTACCAGGAGATCTGACGTCCGCGGGGCCAGCTGACCCCGCGCTCGGCGAGGCGGCGTACACCCCAGAAGTACAGTCCCGCCGCGAGCAGCAACACCGCCGTGATGATCGGGTCCAGCCGCGACTCGGTCAGCAACCGAAGCGGCTCGAACGGCGGGATGCCGGGCACATGACGAGGCTAGGCTCCCGGCGGTCCGACAGCGCGACCGCATGCCGATGAACTGTGTTGTTCGGCACTGCCTACCCGGGGGTATACGGCGGGGTGGAGATGGACATAATGACCGGGTGACGACCGCAACCGGCACGTTCGACAGCAGCCGGATCCATTCGCTGACCCGGCCCAATACGGTCAGCGTCGGCACGATCATCTGGCTCTCGAGTGAGCTG
>JBPCOF010000324.1:0-3261 GCA_051000515.1 Geodermatophilaceae bacterium | reverse complement strand
CTGGGAGTTCACCTGGCAGGGCAGCTCGGGCACGATCCATGTCCTCAACCGCGGCATAATCACCGACCCGCGTGGGTTCGCGCTCTACATGTCCGGGCCAGATGCAACCTGGCAGAGCCAGAGCCTGGCCGTGTTCGACCAGGCCGCGGCAACGTTCGAACCTTCGGGCTGAGCACGGCCATCGCGAGCGCCAGTCCCAGTCCGCCTGCCGCCAGCGGCGACTCCAACCGGTCCCAGCCGGCGGGCGTCAACCGGTGCCGGACCAGTGCCTCGCCGAGGTAGCCGGGCACCATCAGTGCCCCGAGTGCGCTGAGCGCCCGGGCGGCGCGCTGGTCGGGTCGGCGGCCGAGCGTCACCGTGGCGACGGCCTGGGCGAGCAGCATGGGCGCCGGCGCGCTCAGCGCCGTCCCCATCGTCAGAGCGTCACGGCCCGTTCGGGCCGGGTCTCCTTGCATGAGCGGCAACTCGTAGGCGTGCCGGCGGGTGATCGCGACGACCAGCCCGACAAGACCGAGTCCGAGCTGGCCGCCCGAAACCGCGACCAGCAGCCCACGTCTGGACATCACGGCTCAGGCCAGCGCCAGCTCTAGCAGGGCCGAGGCGGCGGCGAGATCGGGTTGTGCACCGAGCTCGGTGAAGGCGTCCACGGCCTCGGTGAGCAGCAAGTGGGCGTCGGCGGGTCGGTGTTGGCCGATCAGCCACCGGGCCAGGTCGGTTCGGGTCCTGGCGAGCCAGTGCGGGTAGCCGAGGTCGCTCAGGGTGGCGAGCGTGGATCGGAGGTCGGCCTCGACGTCGCCAGTCCGGCCCTCGGCGGCGTCGAGAAGCGCACGGTAGCGACGATGCTGGGCTTGCAGATAGGCCGTGGCCTGGTTCGCCGGCGCCTGCCGGACGACGGTCAGCAGGCGTTCGAGCTCGTCGAGGTCGCCTGTCTGCAGGGCGGCTTCGAGCGCCAGCGGCCAGGCGATTCGGAAGCCTTCGGAACGCATGCCGTACGCATCGAGCGCAGCTTCGGCTGCCGTGGCCGCCGCGGCGAGTGCGGCCCGGGGCAAATGGTCGGCGATAGCAGCTGCGGCGCGGGCGGCGCCGAGGGCGGCTGCATCCTGGGCGTCGTCGCTGTCGGCCATGGGCGCCATGTCGGCGAGCCGCGCGGACGCCTCGGCGGCGGCGCCCTGTGCGCTGGCGAGCAGCACCTGGGGGAGCCGGCCGACGGCCCGCAGATGCTCGTCTGGTGCCACGTCGACCGCCTCGTCGGCAAGCCGGGCGCTCTCTGCCCAGTCACCGGTGAAGTAGGCCAGGAGCGCCAGGTTGCTCAGGCTAATTGTCTGGCTGAAGCGGTCTCCGAGCTGACGGTCGAGCGCCAGCGCGGCCCTGCCCTGTTCAACGGCGCCTGTGATGCGGTCGCTGTGGAAGAGCAGGTCGGCGAGGTTTCCTCTGCAGACTGCCTCATCTTTGGTCCGATGGCTGTCTCTGCTGGCCTGGATCGCGGCCAGGTAGGCCGACTCCGCGGCGGTGACGTCGCCTCCGTAAACCAGCACCAGCGCGTGCAGGTTCAAAGCTGTCAGCAGAAGTGGCGAACCGCTGAGCCTCAGCAGCCTGACGGCCTCTGCTGCGCGAGAGCCGGCGGCTGCCGCATAACCGAGATACAAGTGCGCCTGCCCCAACCCGTAGTGGAAGTAGCCGCGAACCTCGGGACCGGCGGCGTCATCCAACGCGGCCAGGCCGCGTTGTAGCCGTTGCAGCGACTCCTCGGCGCGGCCCAGCAGAGTGAGCGTTGTGCACCGTCGCGCCTCCACTTCCTGGGCGTCGCGCGGGCGCCCCGCGGCGCGGTGGGCGGCCACCACCTGCTCGTACAAGACCAGGGCGTCCTGGTTGCGGCCGGCCTGGCGGGCCATGTGGGCGGCTTCGGTGATCAGGCGGGTGGTGTCCGGCTCGCTGGTTGACAGATCTGCGGCGCAGTGGAAGTGAGCTTCGGCCGCGTCCGGCGAGCCCAGCGTGCCCGCGCGGTGTCCGGCGCGCTCGTGGCTCGCCACCGCCGCCTCCCGAAGCTGTCGGTGGTCGGCTCCCGGAGTGGCGGCAGTGCTGGTGCAGGCGTCGGTGTAGTGGGCGGCGATGAGGTCGATGACGTCCTCGCCGTCGTCGGGGAACGCCGATCGCAGGTGGTCGGCCACCGCCTGATGCCAATGGGCGCGTTGACGGCGGGGGACCAGGTCGTAGGCGACGGTGCGGAGCAGGTTCTGGGTGAAGGCGTACTGGCCGCGTTCGGGCGACAGCGGCTCGTCGCGCACCGTGAGAACGTCCTTGCGTACCAGCGAGCCGAGCGACCGGTCGACGTCGGTCGATGAATGCTCGGCGACGGCGCGACCGCGGCTCGCGGGAAGCTCGTGCCGAGCACCGACAACCCGAGTAGCAGGTCACGTTCGGCGCCTGGCAGGGCGTCCAGCCGGGCCGCGACCAGGCCAGTGAGGCTGGCCGGGGTGTCCAGCTCCACCAGGTCCTGCACGAGACGCAACCTCCCGTCCCGGGCTTCGATCGTCCCTCGGTCGATCAGGGTGCGGATGGACTCGATCGCATACAACGGCACCCCTTGCGCGTACGAGACGATCCGGTCCACCGCGGTGGCAGGCAGGTCGGGCACGAGACTGTCGATCAGGTGCCGCATCGTCGAGTCCGCCAGTGGATCGACCGGGAAGGGGATGACCGCCCTCCGGCCGAGCAGCCAGTCCGGGTGTTGCTCGGCGAACTCGGACTGCGCAATGACCACCACGAAGATCGGAGCCCGGCCCGTGCGGTCGACCACATGCTCCAGGAACTCCAGCAGCCCGTCATCGGCCCACTGCAGGTCCTCGACCACGATCACCACCTGGTGGGAGGCAGCCAGCCGTTCGAGGAACAGTCGCCACCCGGCAAACAAATCGACCTGCTCGAGACTTGCGTCGTTGGTGCCCAGCAGCACACCCAACCGGGTGGCGACGAAGTCGCGTTCGTCTGGATCCGGTAGCCACTGAGGTAGCGAGGCAGCCACCGCAGCGGCCACCTCGTCCTTGGGAGCGTCCTCTGCCAGGCCCAGGCGTTGGCGGACGATCTGCGCCCACGCACCGAAGGCCACCGACCCGTAGGAAGCGCAGTGCCCCTCGTGCCAGAGCACCTTGGTCGCCAACCCGTCGAGATAGGCGACGAACTCAGCCACGAGGCGGGACTTGCCCACACCCTGCGAGCCCGACGCCACGATCAGCCGCAGCCGGGCGTCTTCGACGGTGGCGT
>JBPCOF010000278.1:0-20246 GCA_051000515.1 Geodermatophilaceae bacterium | reverse complement strand
GGTCGAAACCCGTTGCGTCGAAGGCGAAGGCGCCCTGTTGCTCTTGCGGTGCGTCGGCGCCGAGCTGGCGATCCAGCAGCCAGCCGACCGCGTCGTCCGCGGCACCGTCGTGACCCAGAACCCGCAGTGCCTGGGCGGCCAGTCCGGTGCTGTTCGAGTTCGCGGTCGTGGCCGGTGGGCTGCCGAACCCAGGCGTGGCGAAGGACCCGTCGGCAGCCTGCTGGCCGAGCAGGTAGGCAGTCGCCGCGTCCGCAGCCGCGTCGCGACCGACCAGGGCGAGTGCCTGTACGGCGACCGCGGTGGTGTCCACCTCACCGGTGGCGCAGGGCAGCGTGGTCAGATCGGAGACGAAACCGCCGTCGGCGCACTGGACGCTGACCAGGAAGTCCACCGCTGTCGTCGGCGCTCCAGTGGTGGTCGCCCGCTCGAGGCCGACGATGGCCAGGGACTGGCCGATCGGGTTGCTGAAATCACCGAAGGCCGACACGTCGCTGAACCGCCCGTCCTCGGCCTGCTGGCCGAGCAGCCGGGTGACCAGGTCCTGTCCACCGAAGTCGGTCGGATCCCGGCCCATGACGTCGGCGACCAAGATCAACTTGGCCAGCGAGCCGGCATAGGACTCGGTTACTCCGTCGCCGGAGTAGAACGCCACGTTGGCTTCCAGATAGTCGGTTGCGGCCTCGGCCGCGTGGCCGGCCGAACCCGCCGCGGCGAAGGCGAAGATCGCGTCGGCGGTGAGCCCGTAATCGGCGAAGACCTCGGTTGCCGGGTCGATGATCCCGTCGCCATCGAGGTCGATCTCGGTGGCCAGATGATCGCCGTCAACGAACTCACCGGTCAACCAGCCGGCGGCGGCATCGGCCGGGTCGGTGGTCAGTGGCGAGGTCGGCGGTGCGGCACCGGCTCCGCTGGGCGAGAGCAGGACCGTGAGCAAGGTGAGGACGGCGGCGAGCGCGCCAGTCCGGCCGTACCCACGCGGTGTCGTTCGAGAAACGGCGGCTCGCGGAACGGGACGTGTAGCGGTGGTGTCGGACATGTTGGGCCTCTCGGTGAGCGATCCGACGAAGAGAAAGGCCCGGGTTCCTCATACGAAACCCCCTTGCGCGTGTGGTGCAACGCGAAGGGGGCGGCGCAGGTGAGGTACCTGAGCTCCGCCCCGCAGACCTCGGCGTGATGGAGTCGCTCGTGCGGGGCAGGTAATCGGGCTCGTCGGGTACGCCAGAGGGCGTCTCGACCTACCGCTGCGGGTCAGCGCCGGACTCTCACCGGACTTCCCCTGCGCCAGCACTTATGCAGTTGTTGTGTCCCGGATGCTCCGCCAGCCGACCCCAGAAGTCAATCCGGCGCGTCGGGCCCGGACGGCCCTCGCGGCCAAGAACAGAACAGTTGTGGACGAGGTGTTCTCGGCAGACCCCCGGTTCCGTACCGTGTTGATCACAGATCACGCAGGGTCAGTTCCGGGGCTTTCGGCCTGCAAGCCCCGGGTGTTCGGCTCGGGGTGAAGGGGGCGATCGGGGTGAGTCACCTGTCCGTGAGTCAGGTGCCGCCCGCTCCGCCGAGCCGAGGCTATGAGCCGCGACCGCATGTCGGCTTCATGAAGGTCTGTTTGGCCGTCGGGCTGTTCTTCCTCGCCTTTGGCTCCTTCGTTGGATGCGGCCTGCTGGTCAATTCACCGCCACCGCTGCCGCCGGGGCTGCCGGCCCTGCCGTGCCTCCCGGAGGGCCTGACCTTGCCGCCCGGTTTGCCGACGGCCTACCCGTCGTTCGAGGGCATGCCGTCATGCTCGCCGCTGCCCTCGCGCCCAACCCTGCCAGGCCCGCCTACCCTGCCCGACCCGCCGCCAGCCCCGATTCCCCGGCCGAGCCCGCCACAGCCTCCCGCCCCGCCGCAGCCTCCACAGCCCCCGGCAACGCCGTGACGACGACGTTCGCGCCGGCGCAAACGGCGCCCGTGCCTTCCCGATCACAGCCCGATCGGCGCGCCCGTACGGTGCTGGTGATCGCGGTTGCGCTGTCCGGGTTGTACGCACTGACGACCCTGGTGGATTATCTGCGCCCTCGGATCGGCGAGGACGACCCGGCGCTGGGCATCCTGTTGTCCGGCTCGCCAGTGGCGCCCGTGGTCACTCTGGGTGTGGTCGTGTCCAGTTGGGTGGCCGCGGCTGCCTTGGGTCTGGTCGCGGTTGCGGTGCAACCGGACCCAAGGGTGGGCGGGTTGGGACAGGGTTCGCGGTGGACGTACCTGATCGCCGCCGTGTTGATGGCGCCGTGGCTGATCATCTCGATCGGCGTGCTCCTGAGTAACCCGCTCGGCACACTGGCGTGCCTGCCGACCACTGCCTTTGGGTACTTCCTGGTGACCCGGATGCAGCGATTCCGGCGGCTGCCTGCCTGGCTGACGTTGTCGGCCTTCGCTTGGGGGGCGCTGATCGCGATCGGATTCAGCGCCGCCATGAACATCACGTTCCTTTCCTACGTTCTGCCCTATCTCGCCGGGGCAGGCGCTGGCCTGGACGGCCTGCTGGACGTCGCGCTGAAAGTCCCGGTCCTTGGCTCGCTGCACGCGGGCATCTTCGAGGAACTCGCCAAGGGCCTCGGTGTCGCGATCTTGTACGTACTGTTCCGTCGGCACATCGACAACGTCGTGTCCGGAATCGTGCTCGGGGCTTGCGTCGGACTGGGTTTCAACTTCAACGAGAGCATCCAGTACATGTCCGTCAATGACCCCGGCGCTGGGGTATATGCGTTCTGGGGCCGACAGACGCTCGGGCTGATGGCGGCGCATCTCGCTTTCACGGCGGTTGTCGGTGCAGGGTTCGGGATCGCCGCGCAGCTTCGCGAACCTCGTCAGCGCCGGCTGGTGATCGGCGCCGGCTTCGTGATCGCGATGTCGGCGCACTTCGCGTCCAACGTGGTGCTCTCCTACTACGGCAAGATCCTCAAAGCCCGGTGGGACATCGGCGACACCGTGGACACGCTGGTGATGCTGCCGCTGGCCATCCTGTTGCTGCAGGGCCCCTTCGTCGCGATGTACGTGCTGCTGATCCGCCGTGGGGCACGGGAGGAATCCTCGGCGCTCACGTTGGAACTGGCCAGAGAGGCGCGGAGCCCGTACGGGTCGGTCACGGTCCCCGAACTGTACGTGCTCCTCAATCCGCGAAAGCGGTTGCGGGCCAAGGTCCATGCTTGGCGCTCGGGCGGCGGGGTTGTGGCCTACCGGCTGCTGGACCGGCTCTATCAGGCGCAGTACACCGTCGGCACCCAACGCTGGCACCGATCGCGCGACGAACTCGACCCCTTCGCGCCGCCGGACGATGTGCTGCGAGCGAAGGCGATGCACATCAAGGCCGAGCTCGCGGCGTCGTGGCAGGCGCGCCAGTGGGCTCCGCCGCTGGCCCCGGGCGCACAGGGTGCACCGCCCCGATGAGCGTCCGTACGGCGCTGCGGGTGCTCGCTGCGATAGCCGGAGCGTTCTGGCTGGTCGTGGCCGCCGCGCCAGCCGCGTACGCCTGCGGCCTGACCTACCTCGCCGTCGATCCGGCGGAGACCGGGTGCGCCTCCACGGCGCCTGCGCTGGCATCGGCCGCGGTCGCAGTCTCCGCGCTCGTCGCGACCGCGGTCGTGGCGGCGGGCAACTACCAGGCCGGTGCCGCCGGGTCGGGCATCCTGGAACAGGCGATCCAGCAGACGTTGCGTGAACTCGATGCCCAGGCGCTGGCCGGGGCACAGAACAGGTTGGCGGCCACCGCAGCTTCGATGGGTCTTCCGGTGGAGGCATTTCTCTTGGGACATCCGGCGGACATCCCCTTCCAGCCGACCGCCCAGCCGCTGGTCTCCGCCCTGCGGGCTTATGAGGGGGTACGGGCCGACTACTTCAGGCAGCTCACCCTGGGCCAGCAAGCCGCCAGCTACCAAACCGTCGCCCAGCTCGGTCAGAACCTCGCCGTGCCGCAGACCCGGGGATCCCGAACCCCGTCAAGGGCTCGCGGCCGCGCGACGGACCGGTTGGAGACGTCCCTCACCGAGGCGTATCAAAGCAACGGGGCGAGCCAGGCTGACGCGAAGGCGCGGGCGGCCTACGAGGCGAACGCGGTGATGCAGCAACTCGCCGTACTGCATCTGCCGGATCTGGTCGCCGGCGGTTATGACACGGCCACGACCTTGGGTTTGCGCAGTGTGAACAGCTCGATCGGCTCGCAGCTGCGTCCGGACCGGCTGGGCGTCGATCTGCGGGCATATGTGGATGCGATTCCGCCGCAGTTTCGGCCCACGACCCTGGTGAATCTGCACCTTCGGCTGGACCTTGCATGAGGGGAGCGGACTGCGATGGCTGATGAGGCGTTCGAAGTATTTCTGAACGTGGGCGGTTTCGGCCCGCCGATTCCGGGCAAGTCGGTGCCGCAGGCGGCGTTCGAGAAGTACGCCGGGGTGCTGCCGGCTGCGCTGCTTCGGATTTGGGCGGAGTTCGGGTGGGCCGGGTTCGGTGACGGCCGGTTCTGGCTGACCGACCCCGACGAGTGGAGCATCGCCTTCGAGGAGTGGTTCGGCGGCGTCGACCTGCCGCTGCAGGACCGCTTTCATGTGATCGCCCGGGACGCGTTCGGGAACTTCGACTGCTGGGGCGAACGGACCGGGCCGAGCCTGAACGTGGGCGTCGTCGATGGTGAGCTGTTCGTGGGTGACGACAGCACCAGGGTGCAGGCCCGCGGCGCAGACTGGTCGCTGAACATGTGGCTGCTAGGTCACAGCCCGGACCGGATCGACGTCTACCGCAATGACGAGACCCCGGTCTTCGCCGACGCCCGGAGGGTGCTGGGCCAGCTGACCTACGACGAGGTGTACGGGTTCTTCCCGCCGGTGGCCCTTAGCGGTGGCCCGGAGAACAGCGACATCCACAAGGTCGGCGCGATCGTGCAGCTCTCGATCCTGTCCCAGCTGGCCCCGAACCCGCTGACCGTGCACACCTTCGGCCCGATCACCATCACCCAGCCCCCGCCACCAGCCACCGGCCCGGGGCATGGCGGGTCGGAGAGCTGACCGAGCTGCCCATCAAGCGCCCTCCGAGTGCCCCGTGCGCTGAGGGGCCAGTTCGCGGTGCTGCACCTGCCGGATCTGATCGCCGGTGGCTACGACACCGCGATGACATTCGGGCTGCGGAGTGTGAACAGCTCGATCGGGTCGCAGCTTCGTCCGGATCGGCTCGGTGCGGATCTGCGAGCCTACGTCGATGCGATCCCGCCGCGGTTTCGGCCCACGACCCTGGTCAACCTGACTTTCCGGCTGGTCCTGCCATGAATGGAGGCAAGAGGGATGGCTGACGAGGCCTTCGAGGTGTTCATGAATCAGGGCGGTTTTGGTCCGCCGATCCCGGGGAAGCCGGTGCCACGGGAGGCCTTCGACAGGTATGCGGGGGTGTTACCGGATGCGCTGTTGCGGATCTGGGCGGAGTTCGGCTGGGCGGGGTTCGCCGATGGCCGGTTCTGGCTGACCGACCCGAGCGAATGGGCCACCGCCTTCGGGGAGTGGTTCGGCGGGGTCGATTTGTCGCTCAAGGACAGCTACCACGTGATCACCCGCGATGCGTTCGGAAACTTCGATTGTTGGGGTGAACGGACCGGGCCGAGCCTGCACCTTGACGTGGTCACCGGAACCCTGTTTTTCCGAGATGACAGCGCGTACCTGCAATCCGACGGCGCCGACTGGTCGTTGCACATGTGGCTGCTCGGGAAGAATCCCGACCGGATGGATGCGTATCGCAATGACGAGAGCGGGGTCTTCGCCACCGCCCGCGCCGGGTTGGGGCAGTTGACCTACGACGAGGTGTACGGGTTCTTCCCGCCGGTGGCATGGAGCGGCGGCCCGGAGAACAGCGACATCCACAAGGTGGGTGCGATCGTGCAACTATCGATTTTGGCCCAGGCGGCCCCTAATCCGCTCACCGTGCACACCTTCGGGCCCGCCTGACTTTCACCTCACCCTCTCCCACCGCAAGGCACCCCGATCTGCTGCCCTTGTCGGCCCCATGTCGGGCTTCCTGCCCGGTCGCGAGACCATGGCCACGGCCGCGAGAAATGATCCGGTCCGGACCATGGGCAGGAGGCGACAGCCGTTGCTGTACGTGATGTCCCGCTTCGTCCTCAAACCGTTGTTCTGGCTGTTCTTCCGGCCGCGGATCACCGGTCGGGAGAACGTGCCCGCCACCGGCGCGGTCATCCTGGCCAGCAACCACCTGTCCTTCATCGACAGCATCGTGATTCCGCTGGTGTCCCCACGAAAGGTCGCGATGCTGGCCAAGGCAGAGTACTGGCAGGGCAAGGGCATCAAAGGTTGGTGGACCCGCACCCTGTTCGCCAGCCTGGGGGCGCAGCCGGTCGAACGAGGCGGGCATCGGGCCGCGCAAGCCGCGCTGGACACCGCCCTGGCGGTACTCGAGGACGGCGAAGCCTTCGCCATCTACCCGGAAGGAACCCGATCCCGCGACGGCCGCCTCGCCAGGGGGAAGACCGGTGTTGCCTGGTTGGCGCTGACCGCGGACTGTCCGATCGTCCCGGTGGCTGTCCGAGGTACCAACCGGATCATGCCGATCGGATCCCGGAGCCTTCGACCGCACCGAGTCAGCGTCAGTTTCGGTGCGCCCCTGCACTTCCCGCAGTACGCCGGACAGGCCGCCCGGGGCAAGCCTCGCCGCGAGGTGACCGATGCGGTGATGATCGAGATCGCGCAGCTGTCCGGTCAGGACAAGGCCGACTGGAGTGCAGCCGCACCGTGAACGCAGACCCGCGTTCGGTGCCGTCCGTACGGAGGCCAGACGCGCTCCACCTCGCTTTCATCGAGGACAACGTGGGCCAGACGCGCCCTGCCTCACCCTCATGCGGTTGACCGACGAGCAGTGCCGCCTGCGCTTCGCCGGCGCCCGGGTCGCCCGGCTGGCCACCGTCGCCGAGGACGGCTCACCGCGTCTGATCCCGATCACGTTCGCCGTCGCGGGTGATGTCATCTTCTCCGCGGTGGATCACAAGCCGAAGTCGACGACCGCCCTGGCCCGACTGCGGCGGATCGAACACGAACCGCGAGTGTCGTTGCTGGCCGACGACTACTCCGAGGACTGGGCCAGGCTCTGGTGGGTGCGAGCCGACGCACACGCCGTGGTGGTGACCACCGGACCGGACCGAGACTCCGGCGCCTCCCTCTTGCAAGAGAAGTACGAGCAGTACCGGGAGCGACCACCTCACAACGCGGTCATCCGGTTCGTCGTCGATCGCTGGTCCGGCTGGGCGGCCACCGACGCCCAATGACCCGTACGCCCACCTGCCTGGACGCCGTGGGCGCGGGTTACGGTGCAGCATGAGCATCTCGACGGCGCTGGACCGGATCGCCGACACCGGTCGCCTTGACGCACTGATCGCACCGATTCGCAACAATGTGAACAAGGTGCTTCGTCCCCAAGCACTCAAGGACATCCTGCACGGGGTGTGGCTCGGGCACCCCCTGCATCCGGCGCTTGCCCAGGTCCCGATCGGCGCCTGGATGTCGGCAGGACTGCTGGATGCGCTGCCCGGCCATCGCAAGGAAGCCCAGTTGCTCGTCGCGACCGGCATAGCCGCCGCGGTTCCGACAGCTATGGCCGGAGCGGCCGATTGGTCGGAGTCCGACGTCGGTCAGCAACGGGTGGGAGCCGTGCACGCCGTCATGAATACGGCGGCCCTGGCGCTTTACGTCGGTTCACTGGTCGCCCGGATACGTGGAAACCAAGGCACCGGCCGGCGCCTGGCCTATGCCGGACTGGGGCTGGCGTCGGCATCGGCCGGCATCGGGGGACATCTTGCCTACCACCAGGCCTCAGGCGCCTCGCATGCTTCGACCGCCGCGCGAGCGGTGAGCCAGGACTGGATCGACCTGGGTCCGTTGGCCGACCTTCCGGACGGACAGCCGGTGCTGCGAGTGAGCCAGGACAGCGACGACCGGCCCTCCCCGCTGTGCGTGCTACGGCATGGCGCACAGGCGCAGGTCCTGGTCGACGTGTGTTCACACCTCGGCGGGCCTCTGCACAGCGGGAAACTGAGCGAGGTCGGTGGGCAGGAGTGCCTGGTCTGCCCGTGGCACGGCAGCACCTTCTCGGTGTCTGACGGCCGTGTGCTGCGCGGACCCGCGGTGGCTCCGGCCACTGTCCTGGATACCCGGGTGAGTGCCGGACGGCTGCAGGCCAGGCTGCCCGAGCGGCACCTCAACTGAGCCGCTGGTGACCGATCCTGGCGTTGACACCGTTCTCCTAGACGTCGATGGAACCCTGATCGACTCGACCTACCAGCATGCCCTGGCCTGGCACCGCGCCTTTGCCGACCACGATCTGACCATTCCGATGTGGCGCCTGCATCGGGTCATCGGCATGGGCGGTGATCGGCTGGTGGCCGCGGTCGCCGGGAACGACGTCGAGTCCCGGCTCGGCGATGCGCTGCGCGACGGCTGGAAGGAGCAGTACGAGAAACTGCTGCCCGAAGTCAGCGCCTTTGACAAAGCCAGCGCGTTGATCGCCGAACTCCACCGTCGCGGCTGGCGCCTTGGACTGGCGAGTTCCGGAAAGCCGGATCACACCCGGGTGGCCATCAATTCCCTGGGTGGTGACGGTCCGCTCGACGGTTGGACCAGCGCCGACGACGCGGAGGACTCCAAGCCGGCGCCGGACATCCTGAAGGCTGCCCTGGATCAAGTGGGCGGTCGGGCCGCCGTCTGTGTCGGTGATTCGACCTACGACGTGCTGGCCGCGGCGGCCGCCGGCTGGAAGTGCATCTGCCTCCGATCCGGGGGATTCGGGGTCGCCGAGCTGTACGACGCCGGCGCAGCGCAGGTCTTCGACGACGTCGCCGAACTGCTGGACAAGCTCGACGAGACCCCGCTGGCCCAGCCCAGCAAGAGATGACAAGTCCGGCGCGCATCCAGCTGCGCCGGACCCGAGGATGGCGGATGCCCGCCGACACGGTACGGGTGGCGCGCCCCAGTCGCTGGGGCAATCCGTACAAGATCGGAAGTACCGTCCCGTACGGATGATCGGAGCGGGAGTTCGGGTGGACTCCAGAGACACTGCGGTGGCGCTGTTCCGGGAGTACGTACGCGAGTCCCCGGACTATTGCCGGGCTGCCCGGTCGAGGTTGGGCGGCCGCAATCTAGCGTGCTGGTGCCCGATCGAAGACGCTGCCGGTAACCGCGTGCCCTGCCACGCCGACGTGCTGCTGGAGATCGCGAACGATCAACCCTCCAGGCCGGTGCTCGAGTGCGGGGCGCCCAACCCTCCAGGCCGGTGCTCGAGTGCGGGGCGCCCACCGGTTTGGACTCCGGCGAGCCGCGCTGACGGAGGTAGATCGACAGGACCACCATGCTCGCGACCGCCAGGAACTCCGACTGCCAGTTCTGCAGGGTCCGGTTCCAGAAGTCCGCGGAGCTGAGGTACCCGCCCCAGCTGACCGGCTCCTGTAGTTGGGCGAGCTGTTCCTCGTTGAACGCGCTCTGCCCGCTGATGGATTGGGCCAGCCAGGACAGCAAGAAGATCGGGCCTATCGTCAGTCCCAACGAGCGGGAGTACAGAGTCAGCCGTGGGCCACGGACTTTTGCCAGCGCAGGTGAGTCGTTGTGGGCGAATTTGCCGACCATCTGGTCCTTGTCGGATTCCAACCCGATCTTGTCCACCTGCTTGGATTCGGGAGATCCACGCTGCACCAGCCACACCGTGGCGAAGATGTAGAGCAGGAACTGTAGATTTTCCGACTGCCAGTTCTCGGTCACATCGGCCGCGAACTCCGACGAGGTCAGGAACCGCAACAGCGACACCTGCTCCAGCCCGTCGGTGACCTGTTCGTCGTTGTACAGCTGGTGGCCGGTCAGCGCCTGACCCACGAGCGCCAGCGGAAAGATGGTTCCGAAGAACACGGTCAGGCCGTTGTCGCGCAGAAATCCCTTGTCTCCCTTGCGCTTCTCACGCGTTGCGTCGGTCATCGTTGGAGCAACCCGATCACGAGAAAATAGGCCAAGCCGAGGAAGACAGTGACCAATATGGTGGTGAAGAGCGTCCGCATCTGAGTCAGCTCCCGGTCACGGCGCAGTCGCACGGAGCCTGCGGCTGCACGCGGCAACCGGCCGCTGTGACGCGCCACCCCCCGTTGGCCACCGACAGGAAAACGACATCCCCGTCGAGGACGACACGCGCGTTCCGGCCGTACGCCGCGACGTCAAGCACTGACCCGGTGGACGGGATGTCTTCCGCGAGAACCGCTGTGTCGCAAGGCTGTTCGGAGCCATCTTCCAATTCGGTACGGGTGGCCTCGGTCATCAATTCGCAGGCTCGCGACCCGTCCCCATCGCTGAGTGCGCCAGAGAAGGCAAGTGCTACCTCGCCAGCGGCGCCCTCGTCCGGACCCAAGGAGCTGCAGCCGGCCAACGCAGCGACGCTCAATCCTGCCGTTGCCACTCGGAACGCGCGCGACACCACGTCGCGGACATCATCGCCGTTCGGGGCAAAACAGGTTCAGCGAACCGCGCTGGGGTTTTCCTGTCGGGCCAAAGCCGACTCAGCGAACCGCCAGGGCCAGTGCGAATTCACCGTCGGTGCGGCGGACCCTCAGTGCCGCCAGCGGTCCGCACAACGCCAACGCTGCCCCAGCCATTTCGCCGAACTCCTCCAGGTGCATGAGGAGCGTGTAGGGCAGGCTTTCGCCTTCGAACTGGCCCTGCTGGTCGCCGAGGAACAGGCCTCCGACGGCTTCGAGTCCGACGGCGGATGAGAGCAGCAGGACGATCCCGCCCAACGACAGAAGCGTCGACCGCCTCGGCAAGTGCCGTCCGGCCACTAGTGCGACCGCGACCAGGGCGATGGCGATCGGCGCGCCGAGGACCAGCCACGGGAAGGCGAACCCGGCCTCGGTCAGGGCGAGCCCCCACACGTCCAGGCGTTCATGCAGCGCCGTCAATTCGTCCAGGGCCAACAGGGCAAAGATCGTGGCTAGGACCCACCAGGCCGAAGCCCCGCGCGCTTGGGAGCGGCGGGCCAAGCTGCCGGCCTGCAGATGAAGGAGCGCTGCGCCAGTCAGCAGTGACACCGTCCACCACGTGGGCAGGTTCGCCTCGTTCCCGACGTAGGTGAACACCCGGACATCTCCACGATCGCGGGTGAGTTCGTGGTCGACGAGCACTGGCAGAGACAGACTCAGCGCCGCGAGCGCACCAGAGACCGCGAGCAGGCCGACGAGCATGCGAGTCCAGCGGACCGGTTGCGCGACCTGCACGTCCACCCCTGCGTCGGCTCGCTGTTCAGACCGCATTCACCAAAGGTAGCCATCGAAGTTTAAGACACGATGAGACGGGTCGGCGTGTCGAGCCTGGGCAGCAGCATGCCCCCGCTGAGCACTTAGCCAGGCCCGGAACCCTGTGCGGCGCGATCGGGCAACCTGCGGAGATGGGCCTGATCATTGAGGAAGCTGGCGAGGGACGCCGCCGCCCGTACCGCCTGAGCGGAACTGGACGGACGCACCTTGCAGCGGAGTTGGCACTTCTGACCGGAACCTCGCACGGGTGGCCGACACGATGCCACCGACCCTCGCGGCGCGGCCGGGGACTCGCCTCCGCGCACACGGAGGTGACGGGTCGGCTGGTTCATTCGCTGAGCATGAAGCCTGTAACAAATCCGGCGGCACTGGCCAGGGCGATCAGCGGGCCGCCCTGATTGAATGCCTCAGGGGCCAAGGTATCGATGACTGAGGCGAGGACGGCACCGCCGGCGAAGGCGAGCGGAACGGCGAGGGCCTCGGGTGAGGCCCCGCTGAACGAGAGTCGACCGAGAAAGACCGCCGCCGCCAGCAGGACGGTGGCACCCGCCCACAGTGCCACGATCGACTTCCGGCTCCGGCCCTGGTCTTGCATGCTGATCGCCCCGGCCAAGGCCTCCGGGAAGTTACTCGCGAACACCGCAACCAACAGCGCCAGGCTGCCGGCCTCGGTGAGCGAGACGCCGAGCGCAGTGTTTTCGGGGATGCCGTCCAATGTGACGGCGGCCAGGAGCGCCCAACCGGTGGGCTTGCCAGCGGTCTTGCGGTCGAGGACCTCGTCGGCCACGACGAAAACCAAAGCGCCTGCGCCAAAGGCCAGACCCGCCCGCAGTCCGCCGCCGGCCGCGTAGCTGTTCTGGAACAACTCGAAGGCGACCGAGGCGATCAGTGCGCCGGCTGCGTAGGCCAGTGCCGTCGCGACCAAATGGCGGGGCGGACGCCAGCGCACCCCGACCAGCGCACCTGCCAGCAGTGGGAGCGAGGCACCGGCGGCATACAACAGCGTCTTCAACACCTGGCCTCCCGGAACAACCGTCGACTGCGGGTCATCGGCGTCGCAGCCACCACAGCACCGTGATTAGCACCAGCAGGATGGTCCACCCGGCGAGCAGGGCTTCGGCGGCGGTCATCGCGCCGAGCCGGCGGACAGGTCCGATGCCAACCGAGGGTGCCGGTCCAGCGGTCCGGCGATCACCAGGGGTGTCGTCCAGACCACCACGGCGCTTGGCGGCACGATGCGTGCCCGCGACGACTCTTGCCCGAGCAGCGCGCGTAGCACCGCCGGGCCGTGGCTGCGGCCCTCGGCGAATCCCCAGGCATGGGCCAGGCGGGCCCGCCACCCCGGTCCGCCCACCACGAGGCCGATCACTGGTCCGAGAACTGGAGCACCGTCGGAGGTAACCGTTAGACGTAGGTCGTGCACCAGGCCGGCCGGTCCGCCCGACTGGTCGGTCACCGCGGCGCCCAGCAGCTCACTCAGCAACGGGCCCGCGGGTCCTGCGGCGACTGCCCGTCGACCCAGCGGGCCGGTCGAAGGAGTCCGATCCAGGTCAGTTGTGGCGGTCCCGGCTTCCGGCAACCTTGCGATCAGGTGTTCGGCCAGCCAGCCCTCCAGTCCGGCGATCCCTGGCAGCTCACGTAGCGGGCGGGACAGGCGCACGACCGAGGTCAGCTCGCTCACCAGACTTGCGTCGATCCGACCCGTCTGCTCGCCGTCGGCGGCGTTGCCGATGTCGAGCCGGGTAGCGCTGGCTTGCAGGGCGTGGCCGATGGTTCCGCCGAGTCGACGGCCCAGCGCCCGCTGCCCGCACCACAGGGCGACGACCTGCACCTTTCCGCGCTCGTCGACGGTGATCTCGACGTCGTCTACCCGACCGACCAGCAGCCCGTCGACGTCCACGATCTGGAGGTCGAGCACGCTCAGTCGGGCGCTGCAGTGCTGCATTCCGCCCTCCCGGTAGTGCCTCATCCTGTACCTGCTCGGGTCAGTACGAGCAACGGCAACGCGGCCAGGGACACCAGCATGCTTACCGCGATCGTCGCGGTGCCAAGGGCATTGGACAATCGGCCATTGACCAGGTCGCCCATCAGGTGGCTGTCGTTGGCCACGAGCAACACCGGCAAGAAGGCGAAGGGCAGCAGCATCGCGCTGAAGACCACGGCGTAGATGGTTACCGTGATCGGGTCCAGGGTGGTCAAGGCCAAACCCGTGGCGCCCAGCAGTACCACGGTGACCACAGTGGTGAAGCGGGCGGCCCGGGCGGGTGGCTGCACCTCCCCGTAGGACCAACCGGCGTACTGCGCGATCTCGTAGCCGGTGGAGAACAGCGTCTCCAACGTCGCCCCGAACGTCGCCGCGAAAATGCCGATCAGCGCGATGACCAGCCCGACCTTGCCCAAGGCCACGGCGACCGGCAGGACCGTCTGCGAGATGTGCTCGACCTGGATCCCCGTGGGAAAGAACACCAGGAACGCCACCGCCTGGATCGCGATCGCGAGCAGCCCCCCGAGGGGGAAGCCGACCAGAACGTTGACCCGCATCTCGGTCAGATCGCCGCGTCCCCACCGGTTCTCGACTGCCCCGGAGGAGAAGAAGTACATTTCGTACGGAGTCATCTGCGCCCCGATCAGAGCCACCGCGAAGAAGAAGTACGCCCCCCAGCTCTCGCCGGGAACCGGGGCTAGCGTGCTGGCCGACCGCGCCAGCTGGCCCCAGTCCGGCCCGAGCTGCCAGACCGCGACGACGTAGACCAGCATCGACAGGCCGAGCAGGCCGTAGATCTGCTCCATCCGTTCGAAGGGCAGCACCCAGATCACCACCGCGACCAGGGCGGCGGCCACCGGAACCCACAACAGGTAGTGCACGCCGGTAGCCAGCTGCAGCGCCAGTGCCACGCCGCTCAGCTCGGCCATCACCAGCAGGCCGGTCACCAGGAAGGAGCCGATCAACCCGGCGAGTGCGTATCGGGGACCGAGGCGGGACCGCATCTGCGAGAACGCCGGGCGGTGGGTGGCGATCGTGACTCGTGCCGACATCTCCGAGAAGCAGGCGATGCCGATGACCGCAAGGACGGTGACCCAGGCCAGCCGCAACCCGAAGCGCGCGCCGACCTGGGCGTCGGCCACGAGATCGCCGATGTCGATGAAACCGCCGATCGCTGTCAGGACTCCCAGGGTGAAACCCAGCAGCCGCGACAGCTTCAGCGCCGCACCTCGGCCGCCTGCTCCTGGAGGCGCGCCTGGGCCACGTCCAGGCGCAGGTCCAGCACCGGAAGCCGGTTCCATCGATCGGCCGCGGCGGCTACCCGCACCTCACCGAGCAACGAGACGGTGTCCTCGCCGGCGGTCGTGACCAACTGGCGCACCGGCTCGCTCTCGGCGAAGGGGTCCGGTGGGTCGTACGCGGCGAAGGTGGCCGACTCGGCGCGGGCGTCCTCCTCGGCCTCGTTGAACGCAACGCTCGCGGCCAGGTGCGTCACCTCCTCGTCTTCGACTGCCTCGATCCACAGGCGCACCGTTTGCACCTGGGAGCGCAGCAACTCCAGCGTCGAGGAAGCCCGGTCGGCGTACCCTGCCGCCGACCGCGGTGGAGCCACCGCGTACGCAAGCGAGGCCACGACCACAACTGCGGCCAGCGGTACTAGCACCCGGCGCATGACGTGTGGTTCCCCCTACAGCGGCTGGCAAACCGGCACCGTCGGTGAGGGAGCCTCGCTGCTCGCCCGATCGTTTCGCCAGCAAACGATGCATTCCGGATCACGCCGTGTGGGTAGCCAGCGCAGACCGCGTGCTCGGCTCTCCGCGAGCCGCGCTCAGGCGCCGGTCGTGGCCTTGCGGAAGCGCTCGCCCATGGCTTCGAGGTCCGACTTGGACATGTTCTCTTGCAGGGCCGGGAGCAGGTCCGCTTCCTCTTCCTCGACGTGATGGCGTAGTTCGGCTGCGAACGCGGCGACTGCGCCGTCGAATCCCGGACCACCCGGCTCTCGGTTCAGCAACTCGGTGGGCAGAGCCAGCATGTGGTGGTGCTCAGCCGCACCGTCCTTGACCTCTTCGTCGCTATCCGGCTCGACCTTCTCGATCCTCGGATAGACGAAGTCCTCCTCGGCATCTGAATGCGGCTTGAGCATGTCGTAGATCTTCTGCAAGGTGGCTGCGACATCGCCCTTCTCGGCCTCGACCTCCTTCACCAGCTTGTCGACCTCATGGTGCTGTTCCTTGATCTCGGTGACGACGCTGCTGGCCGTGTCGGGGTTCCTCTCGGTGCGTTGAAGTCGAGAACTATCTACTCACGACGCCGTACCCCGTGGCGGCTGGTTTCATGCTTGCGCAGCGCCGGCTAGCACGATTGGCACATCCGGCAGCAGGTTGATCATGAGCGGCCAGCGCCGACTGGTCACGCTAGTCGGGCTCGATGAGTGCGACGGCTCGGGCGCCTGACGGCACGGCGGCGTTGTTGCCGCGCCAGTGCGACTCCTGGACGACTTCGACGAACTTGATGGCGTGCTCGTCGCCGGATGCGACGGCCAGTTCGGCGACCTCCTCGATGGATGTGGCGCTGAGCTCGAAGTCAGTGCGCGGAGGCGCCTGGCCAGTTGGTCGGTATGCCGAGTTGATCGCGAAGTCGGAGTATTGGAGCGGGATGCTCTCGGTTGTGGACGAGTCTGGAGCTTTAACGGACATTTACTTGCGCCGCGCGCATGGTATGTCACAATTACTTTCATGGGCTCTTCGTAATGCACACTTCCTTGGCGCTAGGCATCCGGTGATCGCCCGCCGGCAGATCCAGTTCAGCACCGACCGCAACGCGGCCGGCTTCAGCCGCGCGGTGGCGGCGGGGACACTCGTCCGCCTGACCCGCGGCGTGTTCTCCGACGACAAGATCACCCCGGCCGAGCGGCAGGTCCGCGAGCATATGTGGGAGATCATCGCGCACTTCGTCCCAGATGCGCTCGTCGCCGACCGCAGCGCCGCCCTTGGTGGGCGGCTCACCACAGACGGGCTGCTGTTCATCGTCAGCGCGGTCAGGCGCCGCGACCTGATTCTGCCTGGTCTGCGGGTTATCCCCAGGGCAGGAGCGGGAGCGCGCGCGGACGACCTGCCCTGGCTGCACGGCCTGGCGCTTACCTCGCCAGCGCGCACACTCGTGGACAACCTCGCACCGTCGCGCGCGCGCACCTCGACTGCCCGAACACTCACCCCCGCCGAACTCGAGGAATGGGTAGTCCGGCAAGCACAGGACCTTCCGGCGGACCGGCTCAATCGGCTGCGGGACCAGGCCAAGCAGATCGCGGCAGCGCTCGGAGTGCCGAAGCGTGCACCCGTCATCGACGACCTGATTGGCGCAGCGCTGGGCACTCGCTCGATTCGCGCGGCTAGCCCCCTTCTGAGAGCGCGTGCGTCTAAGCAGGACTGGGACGTCCGGCGTATCAGGATGTTTGACACGCTCGCAGAGGACCTGAACTCGCGGGCTGGGGATGAGATGCGCGCCCTTGCAGATGTCATCGCGCCGCCGGATTCGATCCGGTCGCGTGAGGCGCCGTTCTTCGAGGCGTACTTCTCTAACTTCATCGAGGGCACTGAGTTCACTCTCGACGAGGCGGTCCGCATCGTCTACGACGGCGAGCCCGTCCAGGCTCGTCTGGAGGACTCCCATGATGTGCTCGGCACGTTTACGCTCGTCATCGACCCAACCGACAACCGGCATGTGGCGGCTACCGCGGACGAGTTCTTAGACGTGCTGGTCTACCGGCACAGTCAGATCATGGCGGCCCGGCCGAACAAGCGGCCGGGGCAGCTAAAGCAAAGCCCGAACCGGGCTGGCACCTATGAGTTCGTGGACCCGCCCCTGGTCGTGGGGACGCTGCGGCGCGGGTTCGAGATTCTGGCCGGGCTGCCCGACCCATTCGACCGAGCTGTCTTAGCGATGTTTGTGGTGTCGGAGGTTCACCCTTTCGATGACGGAAACGGACGGGTCGCGCGGTTGGCGATGAATGCGGAGCTGACCGCTGCCGACCGCGCTCGCATCATTATCCCGACCGTATTCCGCAACGAGTATCAGACAGCGCTGCGGCAGATGTCACGCGAGCAACGAACCGGCCTGCTGGCGAAGACCTTGAACCGCACGTGGCGGTGGTCAGCGGAGATGGACTTCTCCGACCAGGGAACGGCGCGGCACTGGCTGGAGTTGACGCAAGCGGTCACCGACTCCACCGAGGCTGAACATGCCGGGGTATCGCTGCGACTGCCGTCCGAGATTACGATCCGGTGAGGCATTCAGGTGAGGCTCGTTAGGAGCCGAGCCGCCGCACCCCACCATCGGCCCCACTGACCACGCCGTACACGGGACGGACGGAGCTCCACCTGCGCCCCTGGCCCGCTGCGGATCGAATGCATCGACGTCTCAATCGCCAAAACGCGTACAAGACAAGACAAGGCCAGCCCAGATCAGAGCTGACGGCGGGAACTGTCTCGGATCAGCGCCGCGAAGGGCCTCGAATCCCCGCCCGGCAACGACACCAGTCGGGAGGTGGCCTGAAACAGGGCTCTGACCTGGCCGGACGACCTAGTTAAGCCTGGAGTGGGTGACGGGAATCGAACCCGCACTGTCAGCTTGAGAAGCTGATGAGCGTTCAGGCGAATATGGCCTCTGAGCTGGGCTTATAACCATGAAATCGGTTCAACCTATTTGGTGTCGTGGGCCAAACGTGGGCTACGTTAGGTAGGGGGCTTCCGGGGCGCCTTGCGGCGCATCCCGGTACCCAGGAGACAGCCACGTGACGACTGCGCAATCGGCCATGCCGGTTAAGCCGAAGCCGCCACGCGACGCCGCCGAGCGGGATTCGGGGCGGTTGAGAAACTGCCGTCCGGCCGGTACCGCGCCCGTTGGCGAGACCCGAGCGGACGACGGGCGACCGCGGATCAGACCTTCGCTTCCATCGCCAGCGCCCGCGCCTACCTGGCGACAGTAGAAGCCGACATTCTGCGGCGTACCTACCGCGCCCCTCGTCGAGTTTCCAAGACTCTCGCAACGTACGGCGCCGCGTGGATCGAATCACGACCGAACTTGAAGGACTCGACGCGGCATCAGTACGGGATCGACTTTCGGCGCCACTTCGAGCCCTATCTCGGTCACTTCCTGCTCGACCGAATCGATCCGGCCAGCGTGCGCGAGTGGCACTCGACCTTGACCGCCAGTCTGAAGTCCACATTGCGCGATTCCTCAGGGGGCCGCAGCACCTCCGGCCGGCGCGACGGAACCGCGACTGTTGCTCGCTCGTACAGGCTGCTGCGGGCAATTCTGCAGACATCGGTCGATGACGAGCTGCTGCTCATCAATCCGTGTCGGATCGCTGGCGCGAGCGAGTCTCGCTCCGGTGAGCGCCCCACTCTCAGCTTTGCTGATCTGGCGGCGCTCGCGAAGGTCGTGCCTTCCCACTACCGCGCTCTGGTGATCCTCGCCGGTTTCTCCGGACTTCGCGCGGGCGAAATCGCACCGTTGCGTCCACGGGACCTTCGATTGAGCGGTGCGGCGCCGACCGTGTCGGTGAACCGCCGGTTCTATCGGGTGGCTGGCGAGCTCACTGTGGACACTCCGAAGTCCCAGGCCGGTGGGCGCACAGTGACGTTGCCAGCTTTTGTAGCGGCGGAGTTGCGGCGTCACCTCGCCAAGCACCGGCCCGGTGCTGGCCAGGACGACCTGGTGTTCGTCACCTCTGGTGGTCGGGATGTCCTCGACACGTACTCACAGATTCTGCGGCGGGGCCTTGACCGGATTGGCCGCAGCGACTGCCGCGGGCACGACCTCCGACACTCCGCCATGACTGCTGCCGCGGAGCACGGAGCGACCCTGGCGACGCTGATGCAGATGGCTGGCCATTCCACACCTGATGCCGCACATCGCTATCAACATGCGACCGCCGAGCATGCTCGACGGGTGGTCGCCGCGCTCGATGCAACTGCCAGCCAACTCCTGAAATAGTCCAGGCGGGTCGAGGGCTCGAGCAACTTCAAGCGCGATTGACGGCATGAATCTCGACGATTGCACCACCACCCTTCACCGTCGAACGACAATCGCGGGGAGCCCGTGTTCTGGATCACCACCACTACGGCGGCCGGACATCCGGTAACGACAGCCAACGCTAAGCAGACATGCAGGGAACGGTTTCTAAGTCGATCTGGGACGCCGCCTCGCTAAGCGTGAAAAGCGTGTAACCGCAGGTCAGCACGCTGGAACTGACTCGTACCGTGACGGACCCCTGTTTGCCCCTCGCTATGGCACCGTTATGGCATAGCACGACGTGCATGGGTTTGTGTGTTCGCTGCCCAGATGTAGCAGTACCGGTCCTGCAGGAGGGAATTTTGTCGAGACGCCGGTTGATCCGCTTGGCACGTCGCGGTCGATGCGCTGCCCCGTAGAGATAGTCGTCCCAGCGCTGACAGCGAGCTCACGATAGGCGGAAACAGCGCGTTACGATCCATGGTCACGTCTCGCGGGATGGGGTGGTGCGGTCCCTGATCGTTGCCGATGCTGACGAGGGCGCGATGGCCGCGACGCCCTACGCTGACTGCCGGAGGTGTGCTGTTGGGATTCTTGGATCGAGTGAGGGCAAGTCGCGACCGCCATCGACACGACCGAATTGCCGCGGCCTATGCGTCGCAGGTCGATGCCTGGCTCGTTGATGGCAAGCGAGCACTGGACCTCTGTCTGGTTGCCCGCCATCCCGGCACCCGAAGCTCCACCGCCCGGGTGCAGTTGTCGCCGGGAGAGCTTCTACTCAAAGAGTGGGCGGGCGGGGAACTGATTGCGCCTAAGCCTCGATCCACCGACCGATCTGTGTGAGCGGGGTCGGGGGGTCTGAGCCTTTCGGCGGGGGACTGGGCAGCGGTCGATGCCGGACCTCGCTGTCCGGGGTGTTCCACGTTGTTGTCCGGTCGC
>JBPCOF010000262.1:0-3485 GCA_051000515.1 Geodermatophilaceae bacterium | reverse complement strand
TCCTGTCCACCATCCACGGCGATGAAGCCGAAGCCCTTCTCGGCGTTGAACCACTTCACTGTGCCTTGTGCCACGTGATATCTCCCACGTTCTGTTGCGAGGCCCGCCTACCCCTGTGGGAAGCGGGGGTCTTGCTCTTGCGCCCGCGAACACGAACGAGGAACGACGACCAAGGCACAACGCTACCCGACCGACCCCGCTTGGCCACAGGTGCGCCCCAGAATTTCTTGCCGGACACGATCGAAACCGTCCCGCACCAGCCGCCGACCTGCTTGGCCTACCCTGTGCCGCGACTCGCTGGCGGACGATACGGCGGGTCTGCGCACTAGGTAGGCAAAGGTGCTTCTGGCCGGTCACCGTGCGGCCGCGCGTCTTGATCGCCGATCAGGCGGCGCGGCTCAGTGCTGCCAGCAGTCGGCTCGCGGTCGCACGGGCCGACGTCGGTCTCCAGATGTCGTCCCAGGTCCAGCGCACCACCCTGATGCCCAACGCCTCGAGCCGCTCCTGACGCAACTTCTCCGCTTGCAAGTCGGCCAGGACGGTGTACTTGCCCATCCCGTCGGCCTCGCCGGCCACCCGAGCCCATTCCCACCAGAAGTCGGTACGCGCGACGAACCGGTGACCGGAAAGCACGGTGAACTGGCTCTGGGGTGCGGGAATGTCGTGAGCGCGAAAGAAGAGGCGGGACAGGGATTCCAGTGCCGATTCAGCTGCTGGATCGGCCAACTCCACCGCCGCTGCAGCCCGCCGGATCCACGGCCAGCCGCGGCAGTCGGCCAGCACCTCCTCCAGATCGTCGCGACGGACCCGTCCCGAATAGAGGGCGGCGTCCATCGCGACCACCCCATCACGCAGCGAAAGGGACCGGGTCAGGTCGACCAGGGTCCTGGCCACGGTGGTGACCGGATGGCCATCCATCTCAGTCACGTGCCACGAAGGCAACCGAGCTCTATGCACGTGGATGCCGGGCAGATCTCGATGGCCTCGGGTGCCTGGCCGCACCGTCAGTACGGCGACCGCGGGATCGGCTTCGCGGAGAAGACCGAGATTCAACAATTCCGCTGCGCTGCCGTGGCTGGCTACAGCCCGACTTCCGGTAGCCAGCAGTGCCGCACTGATTCGGACGAGCGCCACCTCGCCGGCCCCGGTGGTGGCTCCGGCGTAGAACCCACGGCGGACTCGCTGCCAGGCACCGCGTCGGAGTAGATATCCGGCGTCAGAGCGCCGTACCCCGGCTGCGATCGCCTGCTGCCACGTGATCACCCCGCCGAACAGGTCCTGTTTCGACGCCGACCCCACATCCACGGTTGCAGGATCGCCGAGTGCCGGTCCTCGGCGCTGGCGTTGTCCCCAGAGGACCTGCCTTTGCCTACCTGGTGCTACGACATGCCCAGACCAGGCCCGGCATGTCGTCCACCCAGGTGGGCAAACCTGGCGATCGGCACCCGGCTCGCGGCTAAGAGGTTCAGTCCAGCAGGCCGGCTTCGCGTGCGGCCTTGAGGGATGGCTTGATCGTCATCGTGGGACCGACCACCTCGGCGACCGGGCCGAGAGTCTTGAGGCCGTCGCCGGTGTTGAGGATGACCGTCTCCGCGGATGCGTCGAGCGCCCCGCTACCCAGCAACGCCTGCAAGCAGCCAACCGTGACTCCCCCGGCGGTTTCGCCGAATACTCCAGCCGTACGGGCCAGGATCCGGATGCCTTCGACGATCTCTGCATCACCGACGTGCACGATCGACCCGCCGGTACGGCGGATCGCGTCCAGAGCGTAGGGACCGTCGGCCGGGTTGCCGATGTTCAGGGACTTGGCGATCCCGGTCGGCTTCACCGGCCGCACGACATCGAGGCCTTCGGCAAAGGCGGTCGCGATCGGCGAGCAGCCCGAGGACTGCGCCCCGAAGATCTTCCACGGCGTGTCCTCGACCAGGCCGGCGGCGACGAGTTCGCGAAACGCCTTGTCCACCTTGGTCAGTAACGAACCGGAGGCGACCGGGATGACCACCTGGGCAGGGATCCGCCAACCGAGCTGTTCGGCGATCTCGTACCCGACCGTCTTGGAACCTTCGGCGTAGTAGGGCCGGACGTTCTGGTTGACGAATGCGGTGTCTTCGAAGTCGTCGGTCTCCTGCAGTTCGGAGGTCAGCCGGTTGACGTCGTCGTACGAGCCATCCACCGCGATCAGACGACCGCCGTACACCGCGGTCTGCACCACCTTGCCCGGTTCGAGGTCGCTGGGAATGAACACAGTGGACTGCCAGCCGGCCCGAGCGGCGTGCGCGGCGACGGAGTTGGCCAGGTTGCCCGTCGAGGCGCAAGCCAGGCGGCGGAACCCGAAACCGTGCGCAGCTGTGGCCGCCATCGACACGACTCTGTCCTTGAAGGAATGTGTCGGGTTGGCCGAGTCGTCCTTGACCCAGACCGCGGTCATCCCGAGTTCCGCAGCCAGGCCTGGAGCGTGGATCAACGGGGTGAGTCCGGGGTTCAGGCTCACCCGGCTCTCGGGGTCCTGGCCCACGGGGAGCAACCCGACGTAGCGCCAGAGGTTGGCCGGCCCGGATTCGACCTGCGCACGGGTGACCGAAGCCAGTACGGCGTCGTCGTAGCCGACCTCGAGCGGGCCGAAGCACGCCGCGCAGGCGTGGATCGGGGTGAGGGGAAATTCCGCGCCGCAGTTACGGCAGACCAGCGCGGTGGCCGGGCACTGGATGGGGGCCGAAACCGCGGACCGAGCCGTCAACGTCATGAAGTCTCCTCATCTGTCCCGCGGTTGCGGGCCGGAGTTGGCACCTGTCGCCGAGTCGCGATGGTTGCCGGGGCTTCATCGGGCCGGATCCCTCTGCCCCTCTGGATGAGTGGTGCAATCCGGAGTCTAACCGGCCGGAAATATCGGGTCCGGCACGGCATGATCCACCGGTGCCCATGTCGTCGCCGTCGCCGTCGCCGTCATCGTCATCGTCATCGTCATCGTCATCGTCATCGTCATCGTCAAGGGTGCGGATCGTCTATTCCGATCTCGACGGGACGATGGTCGGCCCGCGGGGCTCCTTCTGGCTCGATGTCGACCGCGGACTGACCGACGAGCCGAGCAAGGCGTTGGTCGCTCTGCATCGGGCGGGGGTCGATCTGGTTCTGGTCTCCGGACGCACCCGGGCCCAATTGGTGGAGGCCGGACGGATCTTCGGCGCTGACGGTTTCATCGCCGAACTGGGCTCGGTCGTGGTCTGGTCGGGTTGGCGCGAGCATCGGGTGCTGCCTGGAGAGATGCCGGCCGGCTTCGACGGGCAGGCGCCCTTCGAGGTGATCACCAGGCTCGGGATACCGGAGCAGTTGTTCGCGCGCTATCCGGGCCGGCTGGAATGGCACGAACCATGGCACCTCGGGCACGAGGTGGACGCGATGCTGCGTGGATCGATCGACGTGGACGAGACCGAGGCCTGGCTGACCGATCAAGGCTGGGGCTGGCTCACGTTGCGGGACAACGGAAC
>JBPCOF010000224.1:0-2801 GCA_051000515.1 Geodermatophilaceae bacterium | reverse complement strand
TGGGCCGCGGCCGTCGGCGTGCTCGGCGTCCCGGTTCGCGCCGCCCAAACGGCGACCGAAGGAGAACAGCAGGGCCAGCACCGCGACACAGGCCAGCATCGCTGCGGCCAGCGGCCAGCCGGGAAAGACCGACCAGTCCGGAAGGTTGTGCGACGGACCCCATTGCCACGCCGTCAGGTCCATGGTCACGACAGCGACGCCGAGCAGCAGGGTTGCGGTCAGGCCGAGCCCGAGCAGCCGCAGCATGGCCCCGGCCACCGCGTGGGCGAACTTGGCGAGCTTCGACGTGGGCGCGGGCAGCATGAACTGGGCCGCGTTGACGAATCCGAACGGCAGGATCACCAGCCACAGACCCTGTCGCCAGGATCCCGAGGTGAACTTGCCCCAGTGGTAGCCCTCGAGGATGTGGTCCGGCGCCGGCCGGGTCTCGTTCTCCTGGGCATCGCACGGCCGGAAGAACCGGCTGAATTCGTCGCCGCCGACCTGGCGTACGTTCGCGCTACCCAGCATGTCCTCCGGCGGCGTCCCGCTGACCCCGTGGATGCGCAGTTCGACCCATGGACGCTCAACCCGCTCGACCAACGGACGCTGTGGCTCAGCCATCGCAACCCACTCCCTCGCGAAGAATCGGAACGGAGCCTGGCCGCAAACACGGCGCGGCGATAGCCACGGTGGGCCGGGAACGAGAACTGACTTTCGGGCGTGACCCTTCGCTACTGGCCCAATCCGTCATTTCTCGTCCGAACAGGGTGGTCCTTTCGGCTAGGCCGTCACCGTTCGACATCCACCGCCTATAGCCATGGCGTAGACAGCAAACTAGGCAGCAACTTCCGGACGTCGTTGGTCCTGCGGGGCGGATCATTCGATCTCGTCGGCGTGGGCCCCCTCCGCCGGTCGTCTTCGCCTGGTCCCTGCGAATGTGAGGACTGCGATCAGCATCCAAGCGCCCGCGTAGGTGAATGCGGCGGTAGCCGAGACCGTCGTCCAGAGCACTCCTGCGATCGAGCTGGCGGCGAGGTTGCCGAGGCTTTGAACGGTCGCCAGCAACCCGAACGCCGACCCGCGTAAGTCGGAGGGCGCGAGATTGGCTACAGCGGAATGTTCAGCAGTCTCGACGCAGCCGATCGCCGCCCCGGCCAGGACAAAAGGCAGCGCGAGGATCGCCCAATTGGTCGAGCCAACCGCGAACGCGGCGTAGGCAACGCCGAACAGCGCAGCGCCAGCGATCATGACCTGAACTGGCCCAGTCACACCCAGCCGATCGGCAAGGTGCCCGGCCGGGAGGGAGATGACCGTCGCGGCAAGGTTGTAGGCGACGTAGAGCCCCAGCGCGAGACTGGTCGCGGCAGCAATTCCGTGCTCAGGCGTGAGCAACTCGGTGGCACGCAGGATAAGCAGGGTCGCAGCGATGTTGCCGACCTCGAAGGCGGACATGCCGTACATCAAGCGACCGAGATCCCCCCGCAGCACCGGTCGGACCCGGATCCGGATCGGCACCCGCTCGCGCTGCTCTGCCCGCGGTGCCTTGCGGATGGCGTAGACAATCGCCCCAGCGGCCATCAGGCCCGGTATGACCGAGATGGCAATCGCGGTCCTGACACTGAACACCGACACCAGCCCGAGGGCCAGCAGCGGGCCGAAGACCGCGCCAAGGTTGTCCATCGCCCGCTCGAAGCCATACGCCCGGCCGTAGGCAGCCTTGGGCACGATGTCCGCGAGAAGGGCGTTGCGGGCCGGCACCCGCAGGCCGCGGGCCGCCCACGCCCCAGCACGCAGGACACCGACCTACCACACACTCGTTGCCGCGCCGGTCGCCGCGGCCAGGACCGCCGTGGTGGTGTAACCGCCAACAGCTACCGCACGCCGGCGACGCGGATCATCGGCCAACGCGCCGCCCCCGAACCGGGCAGCGCCGGCCAGCGCATCGCTGACTCCCTCTATCACGCCCAGGGCGGCTGCCGGAGCGCCGAGCGTGGAGGTGAGCAGGCTGGGCAACAACGCTGTCGGGATCTCGTGCCCTACGTCGGCGAGGAAGCTCGCCGATCCAATTCCGGCGACACCGGGGCTGAACCAGCCCTGGTTCGACGCATCGGCGTCCGCAGGTGCGGCAGATGACGAGGCGGCAGTCGGGGCAGGGTCGGGATCAGCGACTTCGCTCATCGCGGCATCAACTCTTCCTGGCCCGTCGTGCCTGCGCTGAGAGCCCGTGGGGGACAAAGGCCCAGGTCAGATGGGGTGGAGACGAAGGGACTCGAACCCTCAACCCCCGCCTTGCAAAGGCGGTGCGCTACCAATTGCGCCACGTCCCCTAGCTGCGCCGTTCTCTTCGCCGGCGCTCGCCCGGTGCGTCGTTCAAGCTCACTCGCGCCGACCCCGTACCGCCCGAGTTCGTCGTACCGCCAGGCGGACGGCGGGCCGAGGCGGCGGCGCTAACCCACCGGTCCGGCACTGCCACCGGCCGGCGAGGTCGGCCGGCTGCCACCGGTCGAGGTCGCCTCGTGCCAGAGATCAGCCTCGTTGGAGGCAGCGGCCTTCTTGCGGAAAGCGAGCAGACCCCCGACGGCAGCGGCTACGAGCAGCAGCTTCTTCATGGCGAACTCATCTCCTCTCGGCACCAGCCTCGCGACGCGGTCACGCACCGCCCGGCCAGGGCATCACGGCGATTCCGTACGGGTGGTACGGGTGGATCCGGGTCGCCGTTGTGGGCCTGGGAGGACTTGAACCTCCGACCTCATCCTTATCAGGGATGCGCTCTAACCGCCTGAGCTACAGGCCCGGATCGCGGCTCGCCAGGGTACCCC
>JBPCOF010000215.1:0-5205 GCA_051000515.1 Geodermatophilaceae bacterium | reverse complement strand
GTGTACCCCCCACTTGCCATCCCGAGGTGTCCGACTACCCGCTTGCCGAGCCAGGACGCGTCGACTCCACCCCCGCGTGCCTCCACGGTGCCGGCGATCTCCCGTCCCGGAGTCGTCGGCAGGTCGGGGACGGGGAGCGGTCCGAACTCGACGCCCCGCCGGATCGTGGTGTCGATGAGATGCACGCCGGCGGCCTCGACCGCCACCCGTACCTGCCCCTCTGCCGGTTCAGGAGCGGGGACATCCTCGTACCGGAGGTTCTCGGCTGGACCGAACTCGTACTGCCTGATCGCCTTCATGCCGCCCAGCCTGCAACTTCAATTCTACTTGAGGTCAACCGTTAGATCTGCGGCGGAGTTGTTGCCCCCGTCGAGTTGGTCTAGGTGTCGAGCGAGCCGTCGAGTCGGCTGCCGGTGGTGAAGTAGGGCGCGATCTTGTTGTCGTACGTCGACAGCGCGGCGCCGATGGCCATGTGCATGTCGAGGTACTGGTAGGTCCCGAGCCGGCCACCGAAGATGACGTTGTTCGCCACCGCTTCCTTGCGCGCCAACTCCCGGTAGCGCTCGAGCTTGGCCCGGTCCTCTGCAGTGTTGATCGGGTAGTACGGCTCGTCGCCGGACTCGGCGAAACGCGAGTACTCGTGGAAGATCACGGTCTTGTCGGTCGGGTAGTTGCGCTCCGGGTGGAAGTGCCGGAACTCGTGGATCCGGGTGTACGGCACATCCTCTGCCGCGTAGTTCATCACCGACGTACCTTGGAAGTCGCCGACCGGCAACACTGTCTGGGTGAAGTCCAGTGTGCGCCAGCCGAGTTCGCCAGCCTCGAAGTCGAAGTAGCGATCCAACGGTCCAGTGTAGACAACCGGGAGGTTGGCCGGGATCTGCGACCGGATGTCGAAGTAGTCGGTGTCCAGCGACACCGAGATGTTCTCGTGTTCGGCCATCTTCGTCAGCCAAGCGGTATACCCGTCGACCGGCAGTCCCTCGTAGGTGTCGCTGAAGTATCGGTTGTTGAAGTTGTAGCGGACCGGCAGCCGCTTGATGATCGAGGCGGGCAACTCGGTCGGGTCGGTCTGCCACTGCTTCTTGGTGTAGCCGCGGATGAACGCCTCGTACAGCGGCCGGCCGATCAGCGAGATCGCCTGCTCCTCGAGGTTCGACACGTCCTCCGACGCGATCTCCGAGGCCTGCTCGATGACCAGCGCGCGGGCCTCGTCCGGCGTCAGATAGCGCCCGGCGTACTCGCAGATCGTGGCCAGGTTGATCGGCATCGGGTACACCCGCCCGGCATAGATCGTGAAGACCCGGTGGATGTAGTCGGTGAAGTCGGTGAACTGGTTGACGTAGTCCCAGACCCGCTTGTTCGAAGTGTGGAACAGGTGCGCGCCGTACCGATGCACCTCGATGCCCGTCTCCGGCTCGACCTCGGAGTACGCGTTGCCGCCGATGTGCTCACGGCGGTCGAGAATCACGACCTTCTTGTCCAACTGGGTGGCGACCCGCTCGGCGATGGTCAGGCCGAAGAACCCTGAGCCGACGATCAGCAGGTCGGCGTCGGCGATTTGGGTGGTGAGACGCGAGCGGTCGGTGCCCGCGGGGGTGGAGGTCACGGGTGGCCAGGGTACTGACCCCGCCGATGTCGCAGCGACGATGGATGATGGGCCAGTGTCCGCGATCGGCCTGGTGGCCTTCTTAGCGCTGGTCCTGACCGTCCTGGGCCTGATGCACTACTACATCTGGTGGCGGGCGGTGCGCTCCACGACACGCCCCGGCGAACCCGGTCGCCGAATCGGTACCTGGCTCATCGTTGCCGCCTTTCTGCTGACCGCGACCGCGCAGGCCGGTGTCATCTTCATCCCAAAGGACGTGGCCACGCCGCTGGCCTGGGTGGGGTTCACTTGGCTCGGGTTCGCCTTTTACTTGTTCCTGTTTCTGCTGCTCGGCGAGCTGATCCGGCTTGGCGTACGGATCTTCAGCCCCACTGCGCAGCCATCGGTCGCCGTCGCGGCTCCGGCGATGTTGGCTTCCGGCGGCGGCGCTGGTTCTCCGAGCCCGTCCGAGCGTATGAGTTCGCCCGACCGTACGAGTTCGCCCGACCGTACGAGCCCGAGCCCGGAGTCGGCCGAGGACCAGAGTGGCCCGTCGCGCGAGGTCAGCAGGCGACTGTTCCTGTCCCGCTCCATTGCGGCGGGTGCGGGTGTGGCGGCGGCCAGCGTGGGCGCGTACGGGATCACCCGGGCGATGGCAGACCCCCTCATACGCCGCGTTCCGGTCCAGATCGCCGGGCTGGATTCCCGACTGGCCGGCTTCCGGATCGCGCTGTTCTCCGACGCCCACCTGGGCACGATCCGGCGCAAGGCGGCGATGGAACAGCTCGTGGACACCGTCAACGGCACCGAGCCCGACATGGTCGCCGTACTCGGGGATCTGATCGACGGCTCGGTCGCCGACCTCGGCGACGACGTGGCACCGCTGGCCGACCTGCAGTCGCCGTACGGCAGTTTCTTCGTCACCGGCAACCACGAGTACTACAGCGGCGCGCAGGAGTGGGTGGACTATCTGCCCGATCTCGGAGTTCGGGTGCTGGCCAACCAGCGGCTGGCCATCGAGCGAGACGGTGCGGCCTTCGACCTTGCCGGGGTCAACGACCTGATCGGCGAGCAGTACGGCGACAGCCCAGATTACGAGGCGGCTCTGGGGGGGCGCAGCCCCGCGCGGCCGGTCGTGCTGCTCTGCCATCAGCCGGTCAGCGTGGACAAGGCGGTCGAGTACGGCGTAGACCTGCAGCTGTCCGGGCACACCCACGGCGGGCAGCTCTGGCCGTTCCACTACATCATCGCCGCACAGCAGGGCGCCGTCAGCGGGCTGTCCCGGATCAACGACACCCAGCTGTACGTGACCTCCGGCGCCGGATTCTGGGGTCCGCCGATGCGGGTGGGCGCCGACCCGGAGATCGTGGTGATCGAGCTCAACAGTCGCGGCGGACCAGACGACTAGGCCGACCACACGCGTGCTCCCGGGTTGGCGACGTAGCGTGTCCCGGATGGCCGCTCCCGCGCTGACGTCTACGTCTACGTCGACGTCGACGTCACAGTCAACGCGCGAGCCCGGGACCGTCGGCCTGCGGGTCGCGATCGTCGCCACGGTCCTGCTCGCCGTTCTGATCACCGCGACCACCTCCCGTTCTGGGCTGTGGTGGCGGTTCAGCACGTTCACCTACGAGGTGAACCTGTTCGCGGCGGCGTACTTCATCTGGGCCGTCGTACGACCGGCCGCGGCTGTACGGCTGCCGGGGTTGCGCGGCGCGATCGTCTTGTACGTCGTGGTCGCCGGCGTTATCTGGAACCTGTACCTCACCGAGGCGAGCACGGGCTACACCGTGCAGAACATCATGTTGCACATCCTCAGCCCGATTCTGGTCGGACTGGACTGGCTGCTGATCGGCCGAAGCCAGAGCCGCGTGACGTGGTGGCATCCGCTGGCCTGGCTCAGCTATCCGCTGCTGTACCTAATCGCGATCCTGGTCTATCTCAAGTCCGAGCGCGGCCGGTTCCTGTACTACTTCCTCGACGTGGACCAGATCGGCATTGCCGGGCTGGCCCGCAATGTGGCCCTGCTCGCCCTCGGCTTCGCCGCGCTGGGCTATCTGCTCGTCGGGATCGGACGTTTGGCAGTCGCGGCCCGTCGTACCTTCGCCTGAGCCGCCGACAACCGTTGCCGTCGCCGAATTGGCAAACCGCCGGGCTACGGTCATGGCCATGACCGTGCCGTCCCTGCAGGCCTTCATCGCCGGCTTGCCCAAATGCGAGCTGCACCTGCACATCGAGGGCACCCTTGAACCGGAACTGAAATTCGCCCTCGCCGAACGCAACGGCATCCAGCTCGAGCACAGCACCGTCGAGGAGGTGCGCGCCTCGTACAAGTTCGACTCGCTGACCACATTCCTGGTCGGCTACTACGACAGCATGCGAGTCCTGCGCACGGCCGAGGACTTCTACGACCTGGCGATGGGCTACCTGGCCAAGTCAGCCTCTCAGAACGTCCGGCACGTCGAGATGTTCTTCGATCCGCAAGCACACACCGGCCGTGGTGTTGCGTTCGGCACGATCGTGGAGGGGCTGCGGCGTGCGGTCCTGGAAGCGAATCGCACCCACGGGGTACATGCCGAACTCATCATGTGCTTCCTGCGGGATCTGTCCGCCGAGTACGCCATGACCACGCTCGTGCAGGCGCTGCCGTACAAGGACTGGATCCTGGGCGTAGGGCTTGACTCTGACGAGCGCGGCCACCCCCCGGAGAAGTTCGCCGCGGTGTTCACCCGGGCGCGAGCGGAGGGCTTTCAGTTGACCACGCACTGCGACGTCGACCAGCCCGGCAGCATCGACAACATCCGCACGGCGCTCGAGACGATCGGCGTCGACAGAATCGACCACGGCACCAACATCCTGGAGGACCCCGCGCTGGTCGCCCGGGTGCGCGACCAGGGAATCGGACTGACCTGCTGTCCGGTATCCAACGTGTGGGTCACCCAGGACATGAAGGCGAACGAGATCGTCGCTCTGCTGCGCGCCGGGGTACGGGTGTGCGTCAATTCCGACGACCCCGCTTACTTCGCGGCCTACATCGGGGAAAACTTCCTGGCGTTGGCCGAGAAGGCGGAGCTGTCCCTCGACGAGTTGGCGCAGCTCTCTCGCAACGCCTTCGAGATCGCGTGGCTACCCTCGGCGACCCGCGACCGCTATCTCACCGAGATCGACCAGTATGTGGCTGCGTTGTGACACCCGGACCCTGTCGTCGCCCGACGGCTCTTACGGAATGAAGATTCCGCCGCCGGGGTGGTCTCCGCGGACGTTGCTGATGTTCACATCGCCCCGGACGTCCTGCATCTGACCGGGTGTCTGCCCTTGCAGTGCGGCACGGCGAGCCTTGTTCTTGTGGTCGGTGCGCCAGGCCAGGAACAACCCACCGACCAGGAGCACCGCCATCACGATCCAGAAAACGGTCATGGTCGATCATCCCACGGGCGGGGGTCTGTTGCCGACCTCGCGCCGGTTGCCGACGCCGGACAGCGCTACCGTCGACCTGTGAGCTTCGCGCACGAGCCCGCCCCGACGGAGGAGCAGCAGCTGCCGGACAGCCCGCTGCTCGAACGCATTCGCCAGGCCGTGATCGGCGACGATCAGGTGATGCCCGGCCCGTACGGTCC
>JBPCOF010000189.1:0-2696 GCA_051000515.1 Geodermatophilaceae bacterium | reverse complement strand
GCCGCGGTGTTCCACCTGCTCGACGGCTACCTGGAAGCCGCGGGCGAGGACCTGGCGGCGTTCTACCGGGCCGCGACGATCGCGGTCGTCGGCCGCTCGAACAACGTCGGCAAGCCGGTCGCCTCGCTCGGGCACAACCGGCAGGCCGTCGTACTGTCCTGCGACGAATGGGCCAGCCGGACCGGGCGGCTGGCCGAGCTGACCCGCCGCGCCGACGTCCTGGTGGTCGCGGCCGGCGTCGCCGGGCTGATCACCGGCGAGCACGTCCGGGACGGCGCCATCGTGCTGGACGTCGGCATCAACCCATGGACCGACCCGGCCAGTGGCGAAGTGCACATGGTCGGTGACGTCGACGCGGCCAGCGTGGGCGCCAAGGCTCGCGCGCTGACCCCCGTGCCGGGCGGCGTCGGCCCGGTGACCGACATCTGGTTGATGCGCAACACCGCCGCCGCCGCCGCCACGATGGCAGCGGGATTGGCATGAGCCTGCACACGATCGCCGTCGAACTCGTCCCGCCGAACGTCGAGGACGGCCCGGAGCGCATGGTCGCCGAGGCGCACAAGGTGCGGGCGAACGCCGCGGCCTTCGGGCTCGACGGCCGGATCGGGCACATCATGATCCCCGGCCTGATCGCGGAGGACGATGACCGCCCGGTGGTGATGAAGCCCAAGCGCGACGTCCTGGAGTTCTGGACTGCGCTGGCGCCCGAACTGCCCGGTACTCGCGGGCTGTGCACCCAGGTCAGCGCGTTCCTGCCCGAGCCCGAGCTGACCGCCCGGGTCGACGTGCTGCTCGCCGCCGGCATCGAGGGGATCATCTTCGTCGGCGTACCGCGCACGATGCAGGACGGCGAGGGCTCCGGCGTACCGCCGACCGATGCCCTGGCGTTGTTCGCCCCGCGGGTCCAGCACCGCGGCGTCATCGTCATCCCGACGCGCGACTCCGAGGTCGGCCGGCTGAACTTCAAGTGCAACCAGGGCGCGACGTTCGGCATGACCCAGCTGCTGTACTCCGACGCGATGGTCGGGTTCCTGCGGGCGTTCGCCGACCAGACGCCGCACCGGCCGGAGATCCTGCTGTCCTTCGGGTTCGTGCCCTCGTTCGAGAACCGCGTCGGGCTGATCAACTGGCTGATCCAGGACCCGGGCAATCCGCTGGTCGAGCCGGAGCAGGACTTCGTCCGCCGGCTGGCCTCCTCGGAACCCGCCGTGCGCAAGGGCCTGCTGCTGGACCTGTACAAACGGGTCATCGACGGCGTGGTGGAGCTGGGGTTCCCGTTGTCGGTCCACCTCGAGGCGCCGTACGGCGTGTCCGAGCCGGCCTTCGACACGTTCGCGACGCTGCTGGAGTACTGGGCGCCCTGACGGCGCGCAGGCCAGTTCGACGAGCCGCGGCACGCTGTCCACAGCCTGCCGGTTGCCGGTTTCCACCGGCGTCTGCTCGTGGTTAGGTCGGATCGTGACCGTTCGGGTGGGCGCCGCGGCGGCGGCTGTGGTGCTGGCGCTGCTCGCCGGATGCTCGGAGTCCGACCCGCCGCCGACGACGTCGCTGCCCACGACGACGGCGAGCATGCCGCCGACAACGAGTACCGCCACGACGACCAGCGCGCCGACGACCGAGGCCGGCGGCGTTCCCCCTGTCCCTGCCGCTGCGCAGACCCGTATTCCCGATGGTGCAGCCTCGTTTGTCCGCTATTGGTTCGAAGTCCTTCGATATTCACAAGCCCAGTTGGATTCCTCAGCATTGCGGGCCCTCGACGACGGCACGTGCCTCTCCTGCGACAACTTTGCGGATACCATTGACCTCGTTGCGGAGGACGGAAACGAACTTCGTGGTGGCGAAGCCACCTTGGGCGATGTCCAAGCCGCTGGCATTGCGAATGACGGGTCAACGACGGTCAATACCACCGCCGCCTTTGCAAAGCAGGTGATCGTTACACCAGAGGGAAGCGAGGAACTGCTGGGCGAGCAGGCAGAAGCACAACTCGTCTTCGGCCTGGTGTGGACAAACGGTGCATGGCTTGTAACGGAGGTGCAGATCTTGTGAGGTTGCATCCGATCGCCTCTCTCGTCAGTATTTTGCTTCTGTTCCTTACCGTCCCTCAAACGTCGGTACAGGCTGAAGAGAAGGGGCCTTGCGGCGCTATCGTCTGCTTTCAGACAGGCGATCGTCCCATACTCGCCGGCGACGTGGAGGATGTGCCGGGTGGCGACAAGATTGCACTCAATGAACCTGATCCGCTGTACTGGTGGCGCTTGATGAACACATGCGCCGATGACGAGCCTCTCCAGAACGGGTGCGCGGTACTCCCACCCTGCCCAGCTCCGCCGGATCGCACTGTCCGCTGGTTCCTCGTCCAGTATCAGGTGATCGCCGATGGTGAGGACTCGCCGTGGATAAGCGATGGGGAACATTGTGTTGACATAACCGATCTGGAGCCCGTGGTCACGCCGGCCATGGTGCAGGCGGAGTTTGAGGAGTTACCGCTGCCGCTGGGCGAGATCAGCCTGCAGCCGGCCGGCGCCCCGGTACTGGTCAATCTCGGCGCCATCTTCTACACCACTCAAGCGGAGCAGCAGCCCTACGACATCGAGATCATCGGCCAAGCCGTCCACATCGACGCCTTCATCATCGACTACAGCTGGAATGTCGGCGACGGTTCCGCCGCACTGCATGGTCGCGGCGGCCCCTACCCG
>JBPCOF010000027.1:0-4260 GCA_051000515.1 Geodermatophilaceae bacterium | reverse complement strand
GCCTACCGGACGCTGGTATGGGGAATGATCCCGATCGGTGCCCTCGCCGGTGGCATCGTGGCCGGGCTGACCAGTGTGCCCACCACCTTTGTCATCTCCGGCGTACTGCAAGCCTTCTTGGCCGCACTGTGCTGGCGACTGTTGCGTCGGCACCGCCCTCAGATCGCAGCTGCGCACCAGCCCGATCCCGAACCGGCGGCGGCCGGCTGAGCGGTCAGCTCAGGCGGCTGCGATCACTTCGATCTCCACCAACCAAGCACTGTCCAGCGTCTGTACGACGATGGCAGTGGTCGGGACGGCTCGCCCACCCAGCGCCTGGACCCGCGCGGTGGCGTTGGCCGCCGCGTAGGAGACATCACGCAGATAGCTTGTGACTCGTACGACGTGCTCCAGAGTCATCCCGGCCGAGGCAAGGATCGCTCGGATGTTGCCCCAGACCAGGTCCAACTGCTCCTCGAGGGAGGCACCTGGCCGGCCGTCGGCGTGCAAGCCCATGGTTCCGCTCACGAAGAGCATCCGCTCCGCGCCGCGTACCTCCATGGCGTGAACCCAGTTGTCCGTGGGATAGACACCCTCGGTGGGGTTGTGCGCCTCGGTCTCCATCAGGTGGCGAAGACCTGCGCGTCGTCGGCGAAAGCCTTGAACTCCAGGGCATTACCGGCCGGATCGAGAAAGAACATGGTCCACTGCTCCCCCGGCTCGCCGGCGAAGCGCAGGTACGGCTCGATCACGAACGTCGCACCGGCCGTACGCAACCGCTGGGCAAGACCATGGAATTCCTCGATGGACAGCAGCACGCCGAAGTGCGGGACCGGCACCTCGTGACTGTCGACCGAGTTGTGCGCCCGGGTGCCTGCGCCGGGAGCCAGGTGGGTGACGAACTGATGCCCGTACAGGTCCCAATCTGCCCACTGTGTGGAGCTGCGGCCGGGCCGACAGCCCAGCACCTCACCGTAGAAGGTGGTGGCGGCAGCCAGATCGTCGACCGGGACGGCGAGATGGAATCGCGTGTCAGGCATCCGTCGACCGTACGCGGCCCGCATCGACCAAAGCAGTTTCGTCGGGCATGACCGGTCCAGGAGCCTTGGGATCTGCTCGACAATGCAACCTCGCAGCACACGGTGCAGACTCTCCGCACCGACGGTCGGTTCCGGGGCAGGCTGAACTCGCGCGGGTAGAGCAGGAAACCCTGGCCATGCGGCCCACCCAGGGCCCCATGCGAGGCCACGTGCATCTCGACGGCCGAGGCCTCGCCGGTCTCTGGGTCGTACGCGCTGTTGACCACGAGGTCCGGGCAGCAGTCGAACCCGTTGGTCCGCAAGACCTTGCTCCCTGGCGGGCCGTCCTCGTTGGGGTTGCCGTTGCGCGAACCGTCTGCAGCCGGGTGATCACCAAACCAGCTGCACATGGTTCAGTCGATACCCGATGCCGTCCTTCTTGCCCGAGCGGATCAGGCAAGGTGCCGTCTACCGCGCCGAACACAGGTCCCGCGCAGGGCAGGGTGCCGCCTACCGCAGCCAGGAGAGGGGACAGCGAGTCAGGTGCGCCGCCTGCTTCCTGGTCAGGCCGCCGGTCGCGTGCTCGCCTCGACACAACCCGCAACACCAACGGAGCTTCCGGATAAGCATGATGCGCAAAACGTGCGGCTTCTTCAGGGGCCGATTCCGGGACGTTATGCGCATAGCGCCCGTTGTTGGCTAGACGGCGTCCCGGCCGGCGCCGATGACGGCGGCGGGATCCAGTCCGCCTTCGGCGGCGATGTACACCCCCTGGTCGGCGGCCACCTGGTCTGCAGACTTCGGGCGGAGGTGGCCGTCGCGGATGTCCTCGGCCCAGTGGCAGGCCACCAGGTGCGCGGCGGGAGCAATCCCCAGCGAGGTCACCGGGTCTTTCGATGGGAAGGCATTCGTCGCGGCGCCGTCCGTCCCCGAGCCGATCGGGTCAGAGCCGCCCGTAAGCCAGGCGCCCGTCAGGGCGGGCTTCGTCGGCGAGGACAGCTCGCGAAGCTGTGGCTCCTCATCGTCACAACGGGTTTCCTGCCGCCACGGGCAGCGGGTATGAAAGCGGCAGCCGCCCGGCGGATTGGCCGGGGATGGCAGGTCGCCGGCGAGCAGGATCCGCTCTCGCCGATCCTCGATGTCGGGATCAGGCACGGGTACGGCCGACATCAGCGCGCGCGTGTAGGGGTGCAGCGGCTCGGCGTACAGATCATCGGATGCTGCCTTCTCGACCAGTCGGCCGAGATACATGACACCCACGGTGTCGCTGATGTGCCGTACGACGGCGAGGTCGTGGGCGATCACCAGATAGGTCAGGCCGAACTCGCCCTGCAGCTCCTCCAGCAGATTGATCACCTGAGCCTGGACGGAGACGTCGAGGGCGGAGACCGGCTCGTCGGCCACGATCAGATCGGGTTGTACGGCCAACGCCCGGGCGATCCCGATCCGTTGCCGCTGACCTCCGGAGAACTCGTGCGGGTAGCGCCGCAGCGCCGAGGCCGACATGCACACAGCTTCCAGCAACTCGGTGATCCGGCTACGGCGGGCCGAGCTGTTACCGCCGAGGCCGTGCGCGTCCATCCCCTCGGTCAAAATCGACTCGATGTTCTGCCGCGGGTCGAGGCTGGACAGCGGGTCCTGGAAGATCATCTGCAGGCGGCGGCGCATCGACCGCAGCGTCTCACCGGTCAAGGTGGCCACGTCGACGCCGTCGAAGACCACCTTGCCCTCGGTCGGTTCGTTCAAGCGCAAGACGCCGCGACCGAAAGTGCTCTTCCCGCAACCTGATTCGCCGACCAGGCCATAGGTCTCACCGCGACGGATGCTCAAGTCGACACCGTCGACGGCTTTGACGTGCCCGATCGTACGGTCGAAGAAGATGCCGCTGCGGATGGGGAAGTGAACCTTCAGCCCGGAGACATCCAGCAGCACGTCTCCCGGAGCGGCGCCCGCACCGGTGTGCTCCGGCCCGGAGTCACTGGGTTGAGTGGTCATCCGAGAGTTCCAAAGTGTCGGTCCGCGGGAGCCGGTCGAGGGGGTGCAAGCAGCGCAAGCTGTGGCCACCGGCAACGGTCTCGAGCTCAGGCGGCTGACCGATGCAGTCGTCCTGGACGTGGTCGCACCTGGGCGCAAACGCGCACCCCTCGCGCCAGGGGATGGCGTCGCGGGCCGAGCCCCGGATCGGGGTCAGCGTCTCTCCGCGTACGGCATCCAGTCTCGGGATGGAGCCGAGCAGGCCGCCGGTGTAGGGATGCCGACCGTTGTAGAAGATCTCCCGGCGGTCGGCGTGCTCGATGATCCGTCCCGCGTACATCACGTGCACCGTGTCGCAGAGGCCCGCGACCACTCCCAGGTCGTGGGTGATGAGCACCAGCGCGGTGTCTGATCCCACCACCAACTCGCGCAGCAACTCCAGGATCTGCGCCTGGATGGTCACGTCCAACGCCGTGGTCGGTTCGTCGGCGATGAGCAGTCGCGGCTTGCAGGCCAAGGCCATGGCGATCAGGGCCCGCTGACGCATGCCCCCGGAGAGCTGGTGCGGGTACTCGGTGAGCCGGCGCTTCGGGTCCGGGATACCGACCCGGTCGAGCAGGTTCATCGCCTCCTGGTTGGCGACGTCTCCCTTCATCCCGCGGTGTCGGGTCAGGACCTCCGTCACCTGGATCCCGATCGGAATCACCGGGTTCAGGGCCGAGAGCGGGTCCTGGAAGATCATGGCGATCTCGGCACCACGCAGGTCGCGGAGTTCGGAGTCCGAGAGGTCTAGCAGGCTGCGATCCTCGAAGAACACCCCGCCGGAGACCTGTACCCCGCGCTTGGGCAGCAGGCCCATGATCGCCAGCGAGGTGACCGACTTGCCACAGCCGGATTCCCCGACCAGGCCCAGGGTCTGACCAGGTGCCACCGAGAAGCTCACCCCGTCGACCGCCCTGGTCGCCGCTTCGCCCTTGCGCTGGAACACCACGGACAGGTCCTCCACCCGCAACAGAGGCGCAGTCGTGCTGGCCCCGGCGGCTGCCCTGACCGGCGCGCTCGTCCCCGTCATCGGTACATCTGGCTCGCTCGGTACACCTGGCTCGCTCGGCACACCTGGCTCGCTCGTTCCTCGCTGCGATGCTCGCTCATCGGCGGAACTTCGGGTCGAGGGCCTCGCGCAGTGACTCACCCAGCAGCGTGAACCCGAGGGCGGCGATGACGATGCAGATGCAGGGATAGAAGGCGAGTTCGGGTCGTACGGTCAGGAAGTCCTGCGCGTCGGCCA
>JBPCOF010000300.1:0-3544 GCA_051000515.1 Geodermatophilaceae bacterium | reverse complement strand
GTGATCTCGGCGATCGAGGCGTATTCCAGGTTGGTCAGCCCGGACTCCTCGCGCAGGAACAGGTTCCACAGGCCGCGGGCACGTGCCTCTTTCTTGAGATCTTCGAGAATCGGCGGATGGTCATGTATGCCGTTGTCGGCCCGCCATGCGTCGTACGCCCTCTCGGCCGGCAGCACGTGGGCACGCATGAAGTCCCACATCCGGTCGGCGACAGCGCGGGCCTTGTCCGACGGTTCGAAGTCCATGCCGTCGAACCTATCGGGGCCCCTATCGCGGGCGAATAGATTGATGGGCATGAGCAAGCCGTTCGCCTCGAGCACCGACCTGACCGACAAGACCGCGACCCTCGAAGAACTCGCCGACGGGGTCTGGGCGTATACCTGCGAGGGCGACCCGAACGTCGGCGCCATCGCCGGCAGGGACGCGCTGTTGTGCGTGGAGGCCCGCGCCACGCCGTACATGGCCGGAAAGTGGCTGGCCGACCTTCGTACGGTCAGCGATCTGCCGGTCCGCGACCTGGTCCTTACTCACTACCACGCCGTACGGACCCTCGGAGCTGCCGCGTTCGGCGCCGAGCGAATCCTGAGCAGCCAGACCACCCTTGCGCTGATCCGGGAGCGCGGACAGCAGGACTGGGACAGCGAGGCCGGCCGGATGCCGCGACTGTTCGCCGGCGCGGAGACGATCCCGGGCCTGACCTATCCCACGGAGACGTTCACCGAACGGCTGGCGGTCAACCTCGGGGGCGGGCGGATGGCCGAGTTGTTGCACCTCGGCCGCGGGCACACCGAGGGGGACATCGTGATCTGGCTGCCCGAGGAACGGATCTGCTTCGCCGGTGACCTGGTCGAGGGCGAGGCCGCTTTGTACACCGGCGATGCGATCCACGCGGACTGGATGACCTCGACCCTGGACCGGGTGTCAGCGCTGGACGCGGAGATCATGATCGGAGGGCGGGGGCGGGTCATGCGTGGGCGCGACGAGGTGCGGGCCGGGATCGCGCAGACCCGCCGGTTCCTGGCCACGATGCGCGATCAGGTGGCGCCGGTGCAGAACTCGGGGGGGACGCTCAAGGACGCGTTTGTTGCCGCCCACGGGGCTTTGGTCGATGAGTACGGCTCCTGGCCGATCTTCGAGCACTGCATGCCGTTCAATGTGTCCAGGCTCTGGGACGAGCTGTCCGGGATCGAGCGGCCGCGGATCTGGACCGCCGAACGTGACCGGCAGGTCTGGGACGAACTCCAGAGCTGAGCTCGGATGAGTGAGTCGTACGACGTCGTTGTCGTGGGGGCCGGGCCGGTTGGGCTGACCTTGGCGTTGCTGCTGGCCGATCGCGGCGTGGGCGTCGGGGTACTCGAGGCTCGTACGACACCGGAGCAGGCCGGCTCCGGCTCCAAGGCGCTGTGCATGCAGCGCGAGACGTTGGAGATCTGGGACAGCATCGGCATCGGTGAGTCAGTCGCCCGGCGGGGTACGGCGTGGTCGGTCGGTCGGACGTACTTCCAGGACACCGAGCTGTTCTCGATCACCCTGCCCGGTCGGAGCGACGAGCACTTCCCGCCGTTCGTCAACATCAGCCAGTCCGAGGTCGAAGCAGCCCTCGTCGAACGCGCGAGAAGCCACGATCACATCACCATCCACTATGGACAGACGGTCGGGGACATCCGGCAGGACAGCACCTCGGTGTCCTTCATCGGTACACCGACCATCGCAGCTAACGACGCTTTGTCCACGAAAGTCGCGGATGTAGCGGATGTAGCGGATGTCTCGGACGTCGCGCCGGCGGATCGGGCGATGTCGAATTGCCGTCCGTTCACCGGACGGTACGGCGTCGCGGCGGACGGTGCGCGGTCGCAGGTACGCAAGCTGCTCGGGATCGAGTTCCCCGGGCACAGTCACGCAGACCGGTTCCTCATTGCCGACATCCGCGCCGACTTGCCGTTCCCGGCAGAGCGACGGTTCTGGTTCGACCCGCCGTTCAACCCGGGGCGAACGGTCCTGATCCATCCGCAGCCCGACGGCGTCTGGCGCATCGACTGGCAGGTGCCAGACGAGTTCGACCTCGCTGTCGAGCGCGAAAGTGGCCGGCTGGAGCACCGGATCAGGCAGATCGTCGGAGACGTCGACTACGAGGAGGTGTGGCTGACGGTCTACCGCTTTCATCAGCGCTGCGCCCAGAGCTGGCGGGAAGGACGGGTGTTCCTGGCCGGGGATGCCGCGCATCTGATGAGCCCGTTTGGTGCCCGGGGCCTGAACTCCGGGGTCGCCGACGCCGCGAATCTGGCCTGGAAACTGGGGCACATACTCACCGAGAGAGCCCCGGAGTCGTTGCTGGACAGCTACGTCCAGGAGCGGAGGGCCGCAGCCCAGGAGAACCTTGCCGTCACGGACGAGACCATGCGATTCATGGCGCCGCCACCAGACCTTCGCGCCGAACGCGACGCGATCCTGCAGATGAGCCGGATCGATCCATCAGCCCGGTCCGCCGTCAATTCCGGGCGTCTGGCCACGCCGATGGTCCACGCCGGCGGCCTGTTCCCGCCGCATCGTCCTGAGGACCCGCAACTCGTCGGAGTCGTCCTGGTCGACGTCGAGACCGCTGACGGCTCGCGGTTGCGCCGGCACCTGGCCGACGCGGATGGATGTTGGCTGGCGCTGACAACCGGTGATCGCCCGCCTGATGCACGTCCCCTCGCCCCCAGCAGCGCCGGCGGCGCTGGAAGCGCGGGCGTGCCTGGGATCGTCGGGATGGTGGACAGCAGCAGCGCCGTCCGCGCGGTGTATGCACCGGACGGCCGTACCCGTACCTGGCTGATCCGGCCGGACGGGTACGTCGCGGCCTGCACCGGGCCGACCCGGGATGAGGTACGAGCCGCCTGGCTCGCCGCAACCGCGGCGGTCGTCACGTAGTGATTGGTGCGCCAGACCGCACTTTCTCCGGAGAATGTCACTTCTGGGTCGCGCCAGACCGCACTTTCTCCGGAGAAAGTCCCTGAGGTGGTGACTGGGCTCAGCTGAAGCCCCCGCGCTGGGCGGTGAGGACGGGGGACTGGCTGAGGACTACAGCGTCGTGGACATGCACTGGCTTTCCGACGCGGTCCAGTGGCATGGCTCCCATAGAATCCACGGGTGTGACCTCACCGGCTGCGCTGGCGACCGCGCACACGCGGGGCGGACGGTCCGTTCCGGCTTGGCTGGCGCACCCCGTGGCGCTGGCCGTGGGCGGATTCCTGCTCATCCGGACCATCGGGCTGCTGGTTCTGGCCGCCGCGCCCGAGCAGGCCGGCCGGTCCTTGATCGAGGTGCTCGGGATCTGGGACGGCGGCTGGTACGTACGGATCGCCGAAGAGGGGTACGCCGATCATCTGGACCTCTCCGCAGCTGCGACCGACCAGTCCACCGGCTCGTTGGCCTTTTTCCCGGTCTACCCCATGCTGATGCGGTTGGTTGCCGCACCGACCGGGCTCGACCCTCGAGTCGCCGGAGTACTCATCTCGGTGACAGCCGGGGCGATTGCCGCCGCGGGCATCGCCAGCCTGGCCAC
>JBPCOF010000325.1:0-8467 GCA_051000515.1 Geodermatophilaceae bacterium | reverse complement strand
CATCGTTCCAACCCTCGAACGCAGCCACGACCACAGGGTCGGTGAGCTCGGGCAGGGAGTCGAAGACCGTCACCAGCCAAGCCTACGTCCGAGCCGCCAGGCTCGTCGGATTGAGTGCGGTCCGCCGCGGCCCGTCGGACAGGTCCCGCCGCCTTGGCTGTGGAAGAGGGAGCCGCCAGGCTCGTCGGATTGAGTGCGGTCCGCCGCGGCCCGTCGGACAGGTCCCGCCGCCTTGGCCGTGGAAGAGGGAGCCGCCAGGCTCGTCGGATTGAGTGCGGTCCGCCGCGGCCCGTCGGACAGGTCCCGCCGCCTTGGCCGGGGTGTAGTCGCCCCACCTCCCCACTGGCCGGGGCTCGGTAGCCTTGACGGGTGGATGATCGCGGGCTGCTGAAGACCCTGAGCGAGCGCGTCGTGGTCAGCGACGGGGCGATGGGCACGATGCTGCAGGGCTGCGATCTCAGCATGCAGGACTTCCAGGATCTCGAGGGCTGCAACGAGATTCTCAACGTCACCCGGCCCGACGTCGTACTCGAGATCCACGATGCCTCCTTCGACGCCGGCGCGGACACCGTCGAGACGAACACCTTCGGCGCCAACTGGGCCAATCTCGCCGAGTACGACATCCCTGACCGGATCGAGGAGCTTGCCCGCGCAGGAGCGCAGATCGCGCGCGCCTCAGCCGACAGGTGGTCCACACCGCAGCGGCCGCGTTGGGTGCTGGGCTCGGTGGGTCCGGGTACGAAGCTGCCCACGCTGGGACACACGACCTTCAGCCATCTTCGCGAGGCATACCGGCAGCAGGCGCGCGGAATGCTCGACGGCGGCGTGGACGCCATCATCGTCGAGACCGTCCAGGACCTGCTTCAGGCGAAAGCGGCCATCATCGGATCGCAGCGGGCGATGGCCGAATCCGGGCGGACTGTTCCGATCATCACCCACGTCACCGTCGAGACCACCGGCACGATGCTGCTGGGTTCGGAGATCGGTGCCGCGCTGACCACGCTCGAACCGCTGGGCATCGACCTGATCGGCCTGAACTGCGCAACCGGTCCGGCCGAGATGAGCGAGCACCTGCGGCACCTGTCCCGACACGCGAAGATCGACATCTCGTGCATGCCCAATGCGGGACTGCCTCGATTGGGGCCGCATGGAGCGGTGTACCCGCTGACCGAGGACGAACTGGCCGCCGCCCTGTCCGGCTTCGTGACCGAGTTCGGCACTCGCTTGATCGGTGGGTGCTGTGGCACGACGCCGGGTCATATCCGTGCGGTGATCGCCGCTGTGCTGGAGCTGACCCCGGCCGTACGCCGTCCGCGCAGCGAGCCGAGCCTGTCCTCGCTCTATGCCGCCGTTCCGTTCGAGCAGGACGCCAGCGTCCTGGTGATCGGCGAGCGGACCAACGCCAACGGCTCGCGCGCCTTCCGTGACGCGATGCTGCAAGAGCGCTACGACGACTGCATCGAGATCGCCCGTGGCCAGATCCGAGACGGCGCGCACCTGCTGGATCTGTGCATCGACTACGTCGGTCGCGACGGCGCCGAGGACATGCGCCGCCTGGCCAGCCGCCTGGCGACCGCATCGACGTTGCCCATCGTCCTGGACTCCACAGAGCCCGCGGTGATCGAGGCCGGGTTGGAGATGCTCGGTGGCCGATGCGTGGTCAATTCGGTGAACTTCGAAGATGGCGAAGGCCCGGACTCACGCTTTGCCAGGGTCATGCCGATCATCCGAGAGCACGGCGCCGCGGTCGTCGTCATGTGCATCGACGAGAGCGGGCAAGCCCGCACGGCAGAGCTGAAAGTCGCCGTGGCCGCACGTACGATCGACACCCTTGTCGATCAATGGGGGATGAGCCACGGCGACATCATGGTCGACACGCTCACCTTCCCGATCGCCACCGGTCAGGAGGAGACCCGCCGGGACGGCATCGAGACGATCGAGGCGATCAAGGAACTCAAGCGGCGATACCCCGACGTCCAGACCACCCTGGGCGTATCCAACGTGTCCTTCGGGTTGAACCCCGCCGCGCGCCAGGTGCTCAACTCGGTTTTCCTGCACGAGGCCCAGAACGCCGGGCTGGACTCGGCGATCGTGCACGCGTCGAAGATCCTGCCGATGAACAAGATCCCCGAGGTGCAGCGCAACGTCGCCCTCGATCTGGTCTACGACCGGCGCCGCGAGGGGTACGACCCGCTGGCCCGCTACCTCGACCTGTTCGAGGGCGTCGACATGGCCGCGGCCCGGCAGACCCGCGCCGAGGAGTTGGCCGGCCTCCCGCTGGGTGAGCGGCTACAGCGCCGGATCGTCGACGGGGAGCGCAACGGCCTGGAGGCCGACCTGCACGAGGCGCTGAGCACGAAGCCGGCTCTGGAGATCGTCAACGAGGATCTCCTGAACGGCATGAAGACGGTAGGGGAGCTGTTCGGGTCCGGACAGATGCAGCTGCCCTTCGTGCTGCAGTCCGCTGAGGTGATGAAGACCGCGGTCGGCTACCTCGAACCACACATGGAGGCCTCTGACGACACCGGCGGCAAGGGCACGATCGTGCTGGCCACCGTCAAGGGCGACGTCCACGACATCGGCAAGAATCTGGTCGACATCATTCTGTCCAACAACGGATACACCGTCGTCAACCTCGGCATCAAGCAGCCGATCGCCACCATCGTGGATGCTGCGCAGGAGCACCGCGCCGACGCGATCGGGATGTCCGGGCTCTTGGTGAAATCGACCGTGATCATGAAGGAGAACCTGGAGGAGCTGAACTCCCGAGGCATCTCCGAGACCTACCCCGTGCTGCTCGGCGGAGCCGCGCTGACCCGCGCCTACGTGGAGCACGACCTGGCCGAGATGTATCACGGTGACGTGCACTATGCGCGAGACGCCTTCGAAGGTCTGCGGATGATGGACACCATCCTGGCCCGGCGGCGCGGCACGGTCCCGGACTCGGCGATGCCGAGCGAGCCGAAGCAGGATCTTGCCGAGCAACGCAAGGCCGAGCGCAAAGCCCGCCGGGAGCGGTCGCTGCGGATCGCCGCCGAGCGCGCGGCCAACGCCGTACCCGAGGAGCCGTTCGTCGGACGCTCGGATGTGGCTGCCGACAATCCCATTCCGTCGCCGCCGTTCTGGGGCCCGCGGGTGGTCAAGGGGATCGCGTTGGCCGAGTACGCGCCGATGATCGACGAGCGGGCCACCTTCCTCGGGCAGTGGGGGCTACGGGCCGCGCGCGGCGGTGAGGGCCCGTCGTACGAGGATCTCGTCGAGACCGAGGGGCGCCCGCGGTTGCGGTACTGGCTGGACCGTTTTGCCACCGAAGGGGTTCTCGAGGCGGCAGTCGTCTACGGCTACTACCCCTGCGTCAGCGTCGGCGACGACCTGATCGTCCTCGACGAGGCCGGCGCGGAGCGGACCCGTTTCACCTTCCCGCGACAACGCCGTGAGCGGCGGCTGTGCATGTCGGACTTCTTCCGCCCCAAGGACTCTGGCCAGGTCGACGTCATCGCGTTCGACATCGTCACGATGGGCAACCGGATCAGCGAGTACGCCAACGAACTGCTGGCCAAGAACGCCTACCGGGACTACTTGGAGGTGCACGGCCTGTCCGTTCAGCTGACCGAGGCCCTCGCCGAGCGGTGGCATCAGCGGGTCCGCGGTGAGTTGCGTTTCGACGACGGTACGAACGCCGCCGCTGAGGATCCAGACAATCTGGAGTCGTTCTTCAAGCTGGGCTACCGGGGAGCGAGGTTCGCGTTCGGCTACCCAGCCTGCCCGAACCTCGAGGACCAGCAGCAACTCGTCGGACTGCTCGAACCCAGCCGGATCGGCGTCGAGCTGTCCGAGGAGTTCCAACTGCATCCGGAGCAGTCCACCTCAGCCATGATCGTGCACCACCCAGAAGCCAAGTACTTCAACGCTCGATGAGTGCCCACGATGCTGGCGGTTTCCGCGGAGACCGCCAGGAAACGTCACTGCCGGCGGCGGTGCTCTTCGACCTCGACGGCACGCTGGTCGACAGTGAGCCGTTGTGGTTCGAGGCGGAAACGCTCTTGGTCGGGGAGTACGGCCAGGATTGGGGGCCTGCGCAGGCCCGGCATTTGGTCGGTTGGTCACTCTGGGATTCCGCGACGTACCTGCGCGAGGAGATCGGCGTCGAGCTTGCGAATGCGGCGATCATCGACCGGATGCAGGCTCATGTCGTCGCCGGGGTGGCGAAGGCCCCTCCGTGGCGACCGGGAGCGAGGGCACTGCTGGCTGAGGTGCGTGCGGCCGGTGTGCCGACCGGGTTGGTGACCATGTCCTATTGGCAGATGACCGACACCGTCGTGACCGCACTGCCTGTCGGGTCGTTCGACACCGTCGTCAGCGGTGATCAGGTCAGTCGAGGAAAGCCGCATCCCGACCCGTACCTGCTGGCCGCGGACCGGCTCGGTGTCGCCGCCGTGGACTGCGTGGCGATCGAGGATTCGGTGCCCGGAGCGACGTCGGCGCGGGACGCCGGCTGCGCGGTCCTGGTCGTACCGGGTGCAGCTCCGGTCGAGGGATTGACCGGAGTGATCCTCCGGGACAGCCTGGTCGGAATGTCGTTGGCCGGACTGGCCGCACTCCTGCACGAGCACCGGGCCGGCGTGCCCGGACTCCAGCGGGATCAGTCCGGCTCGGGCGCGGGGTCGTCCACCGGGATTGCCGCGACCGGATAAGGCGGTGGGGTGCCGCCCCAGGCCGGGCAGAGCGCCTGATAGTCACACCACGAGCACAAGCGGCTGGGGCTGGGCCGGAACTCCTGCTTGTCGATGCTGGCCTGAATCGCCGCCCAGATTGCCCGCAGGGTGCCTTCGAAGCGATCCAGTTCGGCCGCCTCCGGGGCATAGCTGAGCATCTCCTTGTCCCCGAGATAGAGCAGGCGCAACTGGCGCGGAACCACCCCGCGGGTCCGATACAGCACCAGCGCGTAGAACTTCATCTGGAACAGCGCCTTGGCCTCGAAGGCCTCCCGTGGGGCAACGCCGGTCTTGTAGTCCACCACTCGCAGATCGCCGTCGGCGGTTGAGTCGAGCCGGTCGATGATTCCGCGTAGCACGGGACCGTCGCCCAGATCGAACTCGACCATCAGCTCCCGGCCCACCGGCTGGATCCGGGTCGGATCCTCCAGCGTGAAGTAGGAGTCGAGCAGACCGGCGGCCGAGATCAGCCACCACCCGATCAGGTCGCCATCGGTGTCCGCGACGATCTCCGGGTCGTTGCGCGGGTCCATGGTTGGGTCTATCGCTGCGGTGTCGGCCGGATCCGCGACGGCTGCGGCAGCGGCAGCGGCAGCGGCGGCCCGGTCACGGAGTTCGGTGACGATCTCTTGGAGTTCCGGCTCGGCCTCGAGCAGCTTCGCCCATTCGGCGGGCACCAGGGCTTTGGCCTCGCCGGCCGTACGGTCCGCTGCGGGCAGGTCGTAGAGCCGCTCGAGAACCGCGTGGACGAGGGTGCCTCTGCCCGCTGCTGCTGATGGGCGCTGGGGAAGCCGGTCGATCGTGCGAAGGCGGTAGAGCAATGGGCAGGACTTGAAGTCCGCAGCCCGTGAGGGCGACAGCGACCGGGTCCGGGAGTCGGCACTGAATGGCGCTGTCTGAATGGTCACATCCGCAGGGTAGGCACGGCCACCGACAGTCGGCCGATCTGACAGGCTATCCACCCAGCGCGACTGGCCGAGGAGTCTGCTCCGACCCGACGTCAGGTCACCCATCCTGATCCGATCGAAGGCGAGTGCCGTAGATCGCGGTGGGGTGAGCGGTATGCCAGGCCCAGTAGCGATCCCCGAAGGACCAGTGCCACCACTCGGTCGGGTAGTTGACCAGCCCAGCCGCACCCAGGGCCCGCGTGAGGATGGCTCGGTTGGCTCGCGCGGTACGGCTGATGTTCGATGCGGCGGTGAAGCACCCGTTGTCGCTGGCTTCTGGGCTGGCATTGACTCGGGTGCCCATGTCGAGTTCCTCCCCTTCCCGGGTGCAGAGAGTTAGGTCGATCGCTGCACCAGCGGAATGCGGAGCGATCTCGGGCGGAGAGACATAGCGACTGGCCAGCCGACGAAGAGAGTCCGCGTCCAAGTCGGATCGGATCGCTGCAAGCTGCCCGTAATACGCGGTGAAGTAGCTCGCCTGCAGTGCCGGTGGCCGGTACCCCTCGATATGAAGCAGACACAGTTCCTCGGGTAACCGGCTGGCAGCGTCGGCAAGGCGGTTGACCAGGCCGGCCCGCAGAAGAAGCCAGTCACCCGAGGCATCGGCGTTGCGCCGGTCAATCTTCAGGAAGGCGCGAATGCTCACGTCGACGAGTGGCTCGCCGCAGTCTTTGACCGGAATGTCGGCGACCAGGGGATCAGCCATCAAGACGATCTCGTTCACGCCGGCCAGTCTGTCAAGCAGCGGCCGGGCGAGAGCCGGGAGACTGCGGGGGAAACAGCGGCGGATGTCCTGAGCGAGCAGTGCTCGTACCATCTCCCGGTGTCTGAAAACCCGGTCGAGCCGCACTCCGAGCCCCCCCTTGATCGACGGCACTTCGCTGTGGGTGATCGGGTCCAGTTGACCGACCCGAAGGGCCGGCTGCACACAGTCGTCCTCGAACCGGGTAAGTCGTTTCACACCCATCGCGGAGCCATCTCGCACGACGACCTGATCGGGTACGACGAGGGCCGTGTCGTGATGTCGACATCAGGCACCGGATATCTGGCCCTGCGACCGTTGCTGTCTGACTACGTGCTGTCCATGCCGCGCGGCGCCCAGGTCATTTATCCCAAGGACAGCGCCCAGATCTTGATGATGGGTGATATCCACCCCGGCGCCCGGGTGTTGGAGGCCGGTGCCGGCTCGGGAGCGCTGACCTGCTCGCTGCTGCGCGCAGTCGGCCCGACGGGCACGGTGATCTCCTATGAGCGGCGGGAGGAGTTCGCCGAGGTGGCACGAGCGAACGTGATCCGGTTTTTTGGTAAGGAGCCGGGGTCTTGGGATTTGCGACACGGTGACCTCGTCGAGATCGCCGATGCCGAGGAAGCTGACGTGGACCGGGTGATCCTCGACATGCTCGAGCCGTGGCAGGTGCTGCCCGCGATCGGCACCGTGCTACGTCCCGGGGGAGTACTGATCGGGTACGTGGCCACGGTCACCCAACTCTCGACGCTGGTCGAGGCGATCCGAGCCGAGGGCTCCTACGCGGAGCCGTCGGCCACCGAGACCCTGCTGCGTCCATGGCACGTGGTCGGACTGGCCGTACGTCCCGAGCATCGGATGGTCGGCCACACAGCCTTTCTGGTGATCGCGCGTCGGCTGGCCGCCGGGACCGTGCTGCCGACTCGCCAGCGCCGGGCAACCGGCGCCAGGACCTCGCAACGTCCGAAGCTCCGTGCGTGATTACGTACACTTCTACGGACGCTGCAGTCCTCAGCGGGTAACTCGCGTGAGGCTGACGCTCGGCGCCAACCGACCACAGCTGGTGGGTGTCGTTATCGCCCAAAACGCTTTCGGCAGCTGTCCCGGAACAGTTCTCGGAGCTGTTGTGGGTGCGGTGCTGGTATACTTGTTGGCCGGAACCTGGCCTGGATGGGCATTTCCGAGGGCGATCGCTGTGCTCACGGTGCTGCTGTCACACCCGCGGCCCTTCCTCCTGCAGTGAGCGCGGCCCGCCGTGATCCCGTTCGCGTGCTACGAGTCCCTTGAACGCGCGACACGGGCCGCGTCTTAGCGAAGCCGACGTTCGCCGGGATCAGCGGGTGATCTTGGGAAGCACGTCGCGGCCGAAGGTTTCGATCCATTCCTTCTGATTCCGCCCGACGTTGTGCAGGTACACCCGGTCGAAGCCGAGATCGACGAACTTCTGGATGTAGGAGCGGTGCTCGTCCGGATCCGCGGAGATGACCATCCGGCCGTGAAAGTCCTCCGGTCGGACCAGCTTGGCCATCTGCTCGAAGTCCAGCGGTGAACGGATGTCGGCCTTTCCGAACTTCATCCCGCCGTTGGGCCACTCGGTCATCGCATTGGTCAGCGCCTGCTCGTCGGTGTCGGCCCAACTCATGTGCAGCTGAAGGACTCTGGGCATCGACTCGGGATCCTTACCGGCCTCCTTCGCGCCCTCAGCGAACTTCGCAAACAGTCCCTCGATCTTCTCCAACGGGGCGCCGACGGTGATGATCCCATCGGCGAACTTTCCGGTCTTCTTCGCGTTGATCGGCCCGGCGGCGGCGACCAGGATCGGCGGCGCCTTGTCCGGCATGGTCCACAACCGGGTGGTCTCCAGCTTGAAGAACTCGCCGTCGTGCTTGACGTCCTTGCCGGCCAGGGAGGCGGTGAAAAGCTTGTTGATCAACTCGATCGCCTCGAACATCCGCCGGGATCGTTCGCCGGCCTCGGGCCAGTAGCCGGCGATGATGTGCTCGTTCAGTGCCTCACCCGAGCCGACGCCCAACCAGGACCGGCCGGGATACATGGACTCC
>JBPCOF010000319.1:0-4012 GCA_051000515.1 Geodermatophilaceae bacterium | reverse complement strand
GTCGCCGATGTGAGCCGGCACCTGAACCGGATCTTGGACATCGACTTCGAGGCAGGGACGGCAGTCGTCGAGCCGGGTGTCGTCCAGGCCTCCTTACAGCGCGCAGCGGCCGTGCATGGCTGGCGATTCGGACCCGACCCGTCCACCTACAACCGCGCCACCATCGGCGGGATGATCGGCAACAACGCTTGTGGTGCAAGAACTCTCGGATACGGCCGGACAAGCGACAACATTCTCGGTCTGGACGTGCTGACCGGCACGGGGCAACGGTTGCGGCTCGGGTCGCTGGGTGACACCGGCAGTCAGGTCGGGCTGCTGGGGGCGCTGCGGGAGCTGATCGGCGCGCATCTGGGGGTCGTGCGTACCGAATTCGGTACGTTTGGTCGGCAGACTTCCGGCTACGCGCTCGAGCACCTGTTGCCCGAACGCGGCTTCGACGTCAGCAGGGCGCTGGTCGGCAGCGAGGGCAGCCTGGCAGTGACATTGGCCGCCGAGGTCAGGCTGGTCCGCGATCCTCCGGTCCGGCGCCTGGTCGTGCTCGGGTATCGGTCCATGGCCGAGGCAGCTGACGCGGTGCCCGGCCTCCTGCCGCACGGGCCGACCGCATGCGAGGGCCTGGACCGGCGGATCGTCGACGTGGTGCGAGCCCGCCGCGGCGCCTCGGCCCTACCACCACTGCCCCGAGGCTCGGGCTGGCTGCTGATCGAACTCGCCGGGGAGGCAGCGGAAGTCGATGCCAGACTGCCCGACCTGATTGCCGACGGATCGGCCTTCGACACACTCGTCGTCCGCGACGGCAGTGCAGCAGCGGCACTATGGCGAATCCGGGAGGACGGCGCCGGGCTGTCCGCCCGTACGCCAGCCGGAGAGCCGGCGCACGCGGGATGGGAGGACGCCGCGGTTCCGCCAGCCCAGCTCGGGACCTATCTACGTGAGTTCGAAGCACTGATGCTGGATCACGGCCTGACCGGGTTGCCCTACGGGCACTTCGGCGACGGCTGCCTGCACATCCGGATCGACTTCCCGTTCGGGCGTACCGGCGGGAGGGCGCTCTACCGGGAGTTCGTGCTCGACGCAGCGCGGCTCGCCGCCAGTCACGGGGGATCCATGTCCGGTGAGCACGGTGATGGCCGAGCCCGCAGCGAGTTGCTCCCGCTGATGTACTCCGCCGAGACGCTGAGCCTGATCGAGGCGGTCAAGGAACTCTTCGACCCACACCGGCTGCTGAATCCCGGCGTGATCGTCTCCGCGGCGCGCATCGAGGCCGACATTCGGGTTGCCGCCGCTGCGCCGCTGCGCCGCACCGAGCTCCGGTCACTCGCGATGGCCTACCACCACGACCGTGGCGACCTCTCGATGGCCGTACACCGCTGCACCGGCGTGGGAAAGTGCCTGGCGGACAACACGTCCACCGGCGGTGTGATGTGTCCGTCCTACCTCGCCACCCGCGAGGAGAAGGACTCGACTCGAGGTCGGGCCCGGGTACTCCAGGACGTTGCGACCGGCCACCTGGGCCCGAACGGATTCTCCTCCGACGCATTGGCCGACGCCCTCGACCTGTGCTTGTCCTGCAAGGGCTGCGCGTCGGACTGCCCGACCGGCGTCGACATGGCATCGTACAAGGCCGAGGCCCTGCACCAGCGTTACCGTCGACGGCTACGGCCTCGATCGCACTATGCGCTCGGATGGCTGCCGCGTTGGGCCCGGCTCGTCCACGGCGCACCCCTCACCGGGCTGGTGAACCGGCTGCTGCGCTCCCAGTCACTGCACCCGCTCCTCACCTGGGCCGCCGGGATCGACCGTCGTCGACCGTTACCGACGCTCTCCGACAACACCTTTCGGCAGAGCTGGGCGAGTAGTTGGAAGCCGCCGCGCGATCCTGCTCCGAACGGCAGCGTTGTCCTGTTCGTCGACAGTTTCACCGAACACTTCAGCCCGCAGGCGGGTACGGCGATGGTCTCGGTCCTGGAAGCCGCCGGGTATGCGGTCACGGTCCCGGACATTGCGACCTGCTGCGGCCTGACCTGGATCTCGACAGGCCAGTTGGACGGGGCGCGGCGGCAGCTGCGCCGTACGGTCAGGGCTCTTGCCCCGTACGTCGGCGCCGGCGCGCTCGTCGTCGGAATCGAACCCTCGTGTACGGCGGTGCTGCGCAGCGACGCCGAGGAGCTGCTGCGCGGGCATGACGCTCTCCTGGCCCGCGATGTCGCCGCAGCGACCCGGACGCTGGCCGAGCTGTTGTCCCAGACGCCGAACTGGACACCACCCGATCTGCGGGGTACCCGGGTGATCGCCCAGCCGCACTGCCATCACCACGCGATCATGGGCTGGTCCGCGGATGCTGACTTGCTCCGCCGGGCTGGTGCCGAGGTGCTGCGACTGGGGGGCTGCTGCGGCCTGGCCGGCAACTTCGGCGTCGAGCGCGGCCATCACGACGTGTCGGTCGCGATCGCCGAACACCAACTGCTCCCAGCGATACGGGACATGGGGCCCAATGACCGGGTGTTGGCCGACGGTTTCAGTTGCCGCACCCAGCTCAGCGATCTGGCCGGTGCCCGAAGCGAGCATCTGGCCGAACTCCTCGACTGACCGCACCGGCGCTGAGCCGCATCACAAGTTGATGCGGACGGGGATGACCCGACACGCCCGAACTCGTCGATCGACGCAAGGCTTGTGCCACCCCGGCTGCGGGGCAACAGACGTACTACGTAAGGCTACCGGTGTGCCGGCCTCCTCGACGCTGCGGATCGGGATGATCGGTGCCGGGGGTGTCGCTGCCCGGCACGCCCAGACGCTGGCCGGCTTCCCCGATGTCAGCGTGGTCGCCGTTGCGGATCTGGACGCCGACCGGGCCATGGCACTGGCTGAAGCCTTCGGCGCCAAGCCCTATGCCGACCCTGACCAGATGCTGGAGAACGAGACATCGGACGCGGTGTACATCTGCGTCCCGCCCTTCGCCCACGGTGCCCTCGAGTTGGCCTGCATCAGCCGCGGCATCCCGTTCTTCGTCGAGAAGCCGCTCTCGATCGAGTTGGCCGTCGCCGAAGAGATCGAAGCTGCCGTACGGGAGGCTGGGCTGATCACCGCGACCGGCTATCACTGGCGTTACTCCGACATCGTGACCGAAGCCGCCCAGCTCCTGGCCGAGCATCCACCGCGGGTCGTCATCGGCTCATGGCTGGACAAGGTGCCGCCGGTCCCCTGGTGGGTACGGCGCGACCGTTCCGGCGGCCAGGTCGTCGAACAACTCACCCATGTGCTCGACCTGCTCCGGGTACTCGTCGGTGAGGTCGAGTCCGTCCAGGCCTTTGGCAGCCGCGCTTCGCGAGCCGAGCATCCCGCCAGCGACATCGACGACGTCACGGTCGCCACCCTGCAGATGGTCGGAGGCGCGCTGGGAACCCTCACCGCGTCCAGCCTGCTGCGGCACAAGCATCGGGCCGGTCTGGAGATCATCGCCGACGGGCTGGCTCTCGAGCTGACCGAAACCGAGCTGCGGATCAACACCGACGCTTCGCCGATCACCCGCCCTGCCGGTAATGACGCCAAGTTCGCCGTGGACCGCGCCTTTGTCGATGCGGTGTCCGGACGAGGCGACGATGTACGCGCGCCGTACGCCGAAGCACTGCAAACCCACCGCCTCGGCCTGGCCATCGCCGAGTCGGCGGCCACCGGCCGGCCGGTCTCGCTGGCCCCAGGCCGCCGGCCAGATCCAGCGCAGCGATGACCGGCACGATCACGACGCTGGTCGTGGACGCCCCCGGGCAGGCACGGCTCGACGAGCAGCCCGAGCCCGCCTTGGCCGAGGGACGATTTCGCGCCGAGACCCTCTACACCGGGCTGTCGGCCGGCACCGAGCTCACCTGGTTTCGCGGGACCAACCCCGCCCTTCACTCGAGCTGGGACGCCGAGCTCGGCCTGTTCGACCGGACCAGATCATCGGCCGGCTACCCGGTACGGCGGCTCGGCTACATGGAGGTCGCCAGGGTCACCGACTCCAAGACAGCGGCGG
>JBPCOF010000290.1:0-4322 GCA_051000515.1 Geodermatophilaceae bacterium | reverse complement strand
GATAGATGCAGAACACCGCGAAGCTGTGATGCGGGACCCCGCCGGAGAGCACGCTCTCGTTGAGGGTGAAGAACTTCGATCCGGTCATCGGCCGGAAGCGTTGCTCCATCGAATTGCCGATCGCCTGTGTGCTCAGCATGTCCAACCGCGGGCTGCCCACCCAGTAGGCCTCGACGACCCGCCGGTCGAGGGGGTCGGTCAGCCCGGTCGCCTCAGCGATCAACTCGAGATAGGGCCAGGCACCGGCGAACTGTGCCGACATCGCGCGCAGGCCACCGTCATCCGTCCTGGCCACGCCCGACTGGAAGAAGGCGGCGTGGTCATTGGGTCCGCAGTAGCCATGCGAGTTGGGCGGGTAGGCATAGCGGGCGAACAGGACCGGCCCGCTGACGAGCTCATGCACGCGTTACCTCCGGCTCGCACTGATCTTGGTCGTGAACCATACCGAGACTCAGGTGTGCCGGAGTGCGAGCCGCCTCGCGGGCTCCTTGAAGCAGGCCCAAGATCAGACCGCCGATCGGGTCACATCGATCGGATCCTGAGATACCGCTGTACGTCGGGGATGGACCTGACTCCGATCACCGCGGCTCCGGCCACGGCTGCCAAAATGACCCAGGTCGTGAGTTTGCCGATAACTTCCATGCTGTAGCTCCCGTCTATGTGTCCAACAAGTTACCGCGCTTTGGCGACCGGCGGGATCCCCCGCTTGGGGGACTGCACGGCGGCTACCGCGAACACGACCGTCGGCACGACCAGCACGCCGGCCACGGCGTTCAGACCGCTGAAGTCGATCAACCCCAGAATAACGCCGGAAAGCGCTCCCCCGGCGGCTCCCACCAGATTCATCACGACGTCCGATGTGCCCTGCACTCGCAGGCGTGCATGGAGCGGGACCGACTCCGCAAGCAATGTGGAACCGGCGACGAGGCCGGCGGACCAGCCGAGGCCCAGCAGGAACAGGCCGACCATCAGACGAGGCTCGGAGACCCCGGACGTCCCGGCAGCCACGGCAGCACAGGCCAGCAGTCCCTGGCCGATCAGGATCGTGGTCACCCGACCACGCTTGTCCGCCAGCCAGCCGAACACCGGAGAGAAGGCGAACATCCCAGCGATGTGCAGGCTGATGGTCAGCCCGATGATCGTGAGCGTGGCTCCGTTATGGCGCAGATGCACCGGCGTCATCGTCATGACCGCGACCATCACGGACTGGCTCGCGACGATGGCAGACATGCCCAAGCGGGCTCGGGGATTATGCCAGACCGTGGCCCAGACCGACACCTGACGATCCGGATCCGCTGCACCTACGCCATCTGCCTCCACGCCATCTGGGCCCGACGTATCCACGTCCGCCGGCACTGCCGCCTGCAACCGACGGGCGAGCAGCAGTGGGTCGGGACGGAGCAACGTCAGGATCAGCACGACCGCCACGCCCATCCCTAATGCGGAGAAGACGAACGGACCCACCAGCACCGGAATGTGCAACGTCTGCGCGACCAGCCGACCGGGCTCGCTGAGATTGGGTCCGAGCACGCTTCCCGCCGTCGTAGACCAGACCACGAGCGACAGATCTCGACCGCGCTTGTTGGGCAGCGCAAGATCGGTTGCGGCATAACGTGATTGGTAGCTCGCGGCATTTCCTACCCCGGTCAGCAGCAGGCCTGCGAACAGCAGGAGGAAGGAGCCGAGGATCGCTGACGCTATGACGACAGCGGCGCCGAGGGCTGCGAGGCCCCAGGCGAGGCTGAGACTGCGGCGCCGACCGGATCGCGCCGCCAGCGCGGCCAATGGTAGAGCCGCGAGCGCCGCGCCGAGGGTGATCGCCGTCGTGCCGACACCGGCCCAGATCTCCGAGCCGGAGATGTCCAGCGCCAGCAGGCTACCGACCGAAATCGCCGCACCGATCCCCAGGCCACCGGCGACTTGCGCCGCGGCAAGGGCCCAGACCGTACGACGTTGAACCGCCCTGATCGGCCGGTCGGCGAGGACCGGAACCGTTGAGCCTGGCGAACCGATCAGCGGGTCAACGCCCGGCGAGAGCAAGCGGCCATCCGTTCTACGATCTCGACCAGGATGGGCTCCGGGGTGGCCAGATTCAGCCGAAGGCAGCCTCGGCCGGCCTGCCCACACTCAAGCCCTTCCGTACTGACCACGCCGGCGTGCTCACGGAAGAAGGCGCCTGGTCGATCGCCGAGATCCAGGGCGGTGAAGTCGAGCCAGGCCAGGTAGGTGCCCTCCGGTGGCCGATACACGACGCCGGGCAGCCGTTGGGCAACCAGCTCCCCCAGCCGAGCCCGGTTGCGATCGAGATAGTTCACCACGTCGTCCAGCCACCCGGTCCCGGCCCGAAAGGCTGCCGCATTGGCGACCAGACCTAGGTTGCTGGCCCCGATCTCCGGCTCGAGACCCAGCTCGGCCCAGGTCGCCCGGTCTGTTTCGTTGGTCAGGATCAGCTGGGCACACTTGAGGCCGGCGAGGTTCCATGCCTTCGAGGCCGACAGTGCGGTCACGCTGTGCTCGGCTGCCGCGGCCGACACCGTCGCGTACGGCGTGTGCACCGAGCCCGGCAGCACGAGCGGGCAATGGATCTCGTCGGCGAAAACGCGTACGTCGTACCGATCAACGACCTCGGCAAGTGCGCGCAACTCGTCCGGGCTGAACACCCGGCCGAGCGGGTTGTACGGGCTGCAGAGGATCAACAGCCCGGCGCCATCGGCAAAGGCCTGATTCAGGCCGTCGAGGTCGAACTCCCAGCGGTCGTTCACCAGGACCATCGGCACCTCGATCACCTTGCGCCCGGTACGCAGCGGCACGTCCAGGAAGTGCTTGTACGCCGGGGTCGGGACCACCACCGCACTGCCCGGCCGGGAGAAATGTTCGATCGTTGTCACCAGTGCGGCGATGACGTCCCCGACGGGGCGGATATCCGCCGTGGGTACGACCCAGCCGTAGGTGCCGCGCAGCCAGTCCGCGCACGCCTGCTGCATCTGGTCGACGAGCACTGGCGGTAGATAACCGAACCGCCGGTCATCCACTCCGGCATGCAGCGCCTCGACGATTGCCGGCGCGCACCCGAAGTCCATCTCGGCAACGAAGGAGCCGATGGATTCGGGATACATCGACCAGTTCAGACCGCCGCGCTCACGCAGGCTGTCAATCGAGATCCGGTCGAAATCGTGCGGTGTGGACACCTCGCCACTGTGTCACGACGGTCCAGGCCACCTCACCGGTCGGCTGGCCAGTGGTACGTCTTGCCGGTAGTACGTAATGTCCTCGACGACCCAGAGGAGACCTGATGCAGCACCGCCAGATCGCACACCTGTCGGTCCCCGTTGTGGGGATGGGCACGTCCCGGACGCTCGACCTGCCCGAGGATGAGCAGTCGCTGGGCAATGACGTCATCGCCGCTGCCCTGGACTCGGGCAGCACGCTGATCGACAGCTCGCCGATGTACGGCAAAGCAGAGGCGGTCGCTGGCCGCGCACTGGGCGAACGGCGGGCCGAAGCCCAGATCGCGACCAAGGTCTGGACCGAGGACGACGCTGAGGCTAAGCGTCAGATCGACGCCTCTTTGGCCTACTTCGGCGGCAACGTCGACCTGTTCCAGGTGCACAACCTGGTCGCCTGGCGTACCCGACTGGACCAGCTCGAGGCCCGGCGAGATGCCGGGCAGGTCACCCTGCTCGGTGCCACGCACTGGAAGCCCGCAGCCTACGACGAGCTCGAGACCGTCATGCGGACCGGACGCATTGAAGCGATCCAGATCCCGTACAACCCGATCGAGCGAGAGGCCGAGGCCCGCATCCTGCCGCTCGCGGCTGAGCTCGGACTCGGGGTCCTGGTGATGCGGCCCTTCGGTGGTGGCGCGCTGGCTCGCAGGCAGATCAGTGCCGCGGACCTGGCGCCGCTGGCCGAATTCGGCATCACCTCGTGGTCGGGTGCGCTGCTGGCCTGGTGTCTGAGCGACCTGCGGACGACGTGCGCCATACCGGCTACCAGCAAGCCGGAGCGCGCACGGGCCAATGCCGCTGTCGGGGAAGGCCCTTGGCTAGACGTGGCTGCCCGGCGTCATATCCAGCGGCTTGCCGCTGGTTCCGATGACTGACCACCGGCTGCCCAGCGCAGGTGCTAGCCCGCACAGAGTTCTGCGGTGCGTGCCAGAGTCCGTCGCGCAGCGGCTGCGTCGCGCCGGCCCAGCCCGCACGAGGATGCGATGTCCACCGGCCTGCCGAGCAGTTTCTCGATCATCGCCAGCACTCGGCGCTGATCCGACAAGGGCTGATCCTCGTGGGCGAAGCCGGCGACGAATCTCAGGTCGGCCGGGA
>JBPCOF010000277.1:0-3626 GCA_051000515.1 Geodermatophilaceae bacterium | reverse complement strand
AGGAGGCCGGGGTGCGTTGTGTGGCTGTGCCGGTCGGACCGGAACCGATGTCGTGGATGGCGGTGTCCGTCTCGGGGCCGGTCACCCGGATGACCGACGGGCTCGTCACCCGCGCGGTGCCGCTGCTGCACGAGGCCACCCAGCAGCTGGCCAGCCGGATGCTCAGCGGCTGACCCCCCGGAGCCGTTCCGAGTGATGGGCCAGCACCTCACACGACGCCGAGGTAGCTCTCCTGGACCCGGGGATCCGCGAGCAGCTCACCGGCCTTTCCGGACAACACGATCCGTCCGGTCTCTAGGACATAGGCACGCTCCGCGACGGTCAGCGCTGTGTCCACGTCCTGCTCGACCAGGAGGATCGACGTGCCGGAAGCCACGATGTCGGGCAGCCGCTTCGCGATCTCCTCGACCACGAGCGGTGCCAACCCCAGCGACAGCTCGTCGATCATCATGAGCTCGGGCTGACTCATCAGCCCACGCCCGATCGCACACATCTGTTGTTCACCGCCGGACATGCTGCCGGCCACCTGTCCGAGCCGCTCACCCAGCCGGGGGAACATCTCGACCACGCGGTCGATGTTGGTGTTCTTGACCCTCCACCCACCCAGCCGCAGGTTGTCTCGGACGGTCAGACCCGGGAACAGCCGACGGCCTTCGGGGACGTGCGAGACGCCCAGGTCCACGATCTGCTCGATGGAGCGTCCCTGCACCGTGGTGCCGCGGAACGTGATCGACCCGGCCGTGGTGGCCACCATCCCGGACAGCGCCCGGAGCAACGTGGTCTTGCCGGCGCCGTTCGGGCCGACGAGAGCGACGATCTCCTTCTCATGGACGGTCAGGTCGATGTCCCACAGGACTTCGGCCCGGCCGTACCCGGCGCTGAGTCCACTGACCTCAAGCATGGGCCTGCCCCTCCTGGCGGTCGGCGTAGCGTTTTCCGAGGTAAGCCTCGATCACCCGCGGGTCCGAGAGCACCTGCCTGGGATCGCCGGAGGTCAGGATCTGACCTTGGTGCAGCACCATCACCTGGTCGCTGACGGCGAGGATCGCCTTCATCACGTGCTCGACGACGATCACCGTCAGACCTCGTTCCTTCAGGCTGTGGATCAACTCGAGGCTCGGCTCGATCTCGCTGTGCCGCAGACCCGCCATCACCTCATCGAGCAGCAGCAGCTTCGGGTCCAACGCCAGTGCCTTGGCGAACTCAAGTCGCCGTGCGTCGGCCACCGTCAGCTCGCCGGGAGCACGAGCGCCCAGGTGCGCGATCCCTACTTCTTCGAGCACCTGGTCGGCCCGTTCCAGCGCGCTGGCCATCCGCCTGTTGCGGGAGGGTCCGTAGAGCACCCCCACCGCTACGTTCTCCCGGACCGTCATCCCGCGGAAGGGTTTGACGATCTGGAAGGTGCGCGCGACGCCGGCGTGCGCGATCGCCCACGGCTTGGCGCCGGTCATGTCCTTGCCGTCGATCAGCACCTTGCCCGACGTGGGCTTGATGTGTCCGGTGACCAGGTTGATGAAGGTGCTCTTGCCGGCACCGTTCGGCCCGATCACGCCGAGTACCTGCCCGGCGGGAACGCTGAAGGACACGTCCGAGACAGCTTGCAGGCCACCGAACCGCCGACCGAGTCCCTGAATCTCCAGCAGCGCGCTCACAGCCGGTACCTCCGGACGTTGGCCAGCAAGGAGTACTCACCCGTACGCCGGGCCTCTTTGACGTAGTTCACCGCACCCTGGGGGATCAAGATGACGGCGATGATGATGATGGCCCCGAGGATGAAGGTGTGTGCACTCGTGAAGTTCTGTCGCAGGTACTCCGAGAGGAACTGCAACACGACCGCTCCGAGCAACGGTCCGAGGACCGTGCCGCTGCCGCCGATGACCACCATCACCACCATCAGGACGGTGATGTCGACGCTGAACAGCCGCTCGGGAAAGATCACTGCCTGCTGGAAGGCGTAGGTCGCGCCGACCAGGCCGGTGATGAACCCCGACAGGCTGAACGCGGCGACCTTCGCCCAGGTGGTGTTGATCCCCATCGACGCGGCAGCATCCTCGTCCTGGTTGATCGCGCGCAGGGCGAACCCGAACTTGTTGCGCGAGACCAGGCCGCCGACGAGCACGGCGAGCGCCGCCAGGGCGAGGAACAACAGGTAGAACCCGTCGTTGCCGAGGTAGGCGGTGGTGGCCTGGTCCCCGACGGTGGGAATCGTGATCCCGGCGCCGCCTCCGGTCAGGTCCGGCAGGTTCGTGACGACCTCCCGCATGCCTTCGGCGACCCCGAGCGTGGCGATGGCGAAGTAGTGCCCCTTGAGCCGCAGCAGTGGAAGACCGATCAGGGCGCCGAACAGGGCGGCCACGAACCCGCTGGCCACGAGAGCCAGCCAGAAGCTCACCTGCCAGTGCACCATCGCGACCGCGGTGAAGTAGCCGCCGATACCGAAGAACACCACCTGACCGAAACAGGCGTAGCCGGTGAAGCCGCCGATCAGGTTCCAGCCCTGGGCCAGGGCGACGAACATGAAGATCGCTGCGACGGTCCGCTCCTGGCCGACGTACAGCTGGCCCTGGAGCGCGAGCATGGCCACCACCAGCAGGATGCCGAGACCCCAGGGGCCCCACCGTCGCCACGGGCTCGAGGTCGCCGGCGCCGCCGGGGCCGCCTCGGTTTGCGTGGACGTGAGGTCCGTAGCCATCAGGCTTCGACCCGCGCAGAGTAGTAGGCACGGCCCACCAGGCCGGAGGGCCGGAAGATCAGCACCACGACCAGGACCAGGAACGCCAGGGCGTTGACCCAGGTGCCGGGCAGGTACAGGCCGGCCAGCGAGTCGACCAGGCCGATCAGCAGCCCGCCGAGCAGGGCGCCGTACATGTTGCCGAGTCCGCCGAGCACCGCGATCACGAACGACAGCAGCGTGTAGCCGGCGGCGGCCGCGGGGTTGAACGTCCCGACGGTCCCGACCATCACCCCGGCGACCGCGGCCAGGGCTGCGGCGATCGCGAAGGTGAGCGCATAGACGTGCCGGGCGCGGATGCCCATCAGGCGAGCCGCCCCGCGGTCCATCCCGGTCGCCATGATCGACGTACCCACCCGGGTCCGGCCGACCAGGTAGACCAGCGCGATCGTGAGGAGGACCGCGACACCGAACGCCAGCAACCGACCGACCGGGACCCGGACGCTGCCGAGGTCCAGGCCGTTGCTCGCGTAGTCGGTGTGGATGCTGCGGTAGTTGCCGGAGAAGACGATGTTCATCCCCTGCACGATCAGAAGGTCGAGTCCGAAGGTCAGCAGCAACGTGATGAAGATCGGCCCGTTGATGACCAGGTTGATGACATACCGCTGGATGACGTAGCCCAGGACGAACAGGACGGCTGCGGCCACGAACATGGCCAGGAACGGGTCCCAGCCGAGCTTGGTGTTCATCTCCCAGCCCACGTAGGCGCCGAGGATCACGAATGAGCCGTGCGCGAGGTTGACGACGTTCATCACGCCCCACACCAGGGAGAAGCCGACAGCGATCAGTGCCAGAAGCCCTCCCTGAAGGAGGCCGTAGAGCGCCGCCTGCAGGAACGAGGTCACTTGTTGCCGGGCCAGATCATGTCGGCTTCAGCAGCCGCCTTGGGCCACAC
>JBPCOF010000232.1:0-4919 GCA_051000515.1 Geodermatophilaceae bacterium | reverse complement strand
GCTTCGATCAGACAGCGACATCGCCCGACCTAAGCCGTCACCCTCAGACGTCGGTGGCTACGGCCGGTGCCTTGGACACGGCCGCGACGCGCAACATCTTGTCGGCGGCGCGCGAGAGAATCGTCGTCGTGGAGCCCGACCAGCGCGAAGCGGAGCCAGTGAGGCCCTTCGCCGCCGCCTGGGCGTCTGTCGATGCCGCCACCGAGGCACGGGCGTCCCTCAACCATCTCTGGAACCAACTGCGGGCCGAACGGACATTCCGCGCGAGCGTCGACACCGATCCCGACGGCCATGGCCGAATCGATGTGCACTGCGCATGGCCGAATGACATCCGGCAAGCAATGGAGCGCGCCGTAGTTTCGTTCGTCGACGCCCTCAGCAGATCTTCGACGCCGCGATTCTTGCCACCGCACAGGTCGTCTGTTCCGCGGTCGGCGAGCCCGACGCGGACCTGCACCGGATGCCCTCCCTGCCGGATCGAGCGACGTTCTGGCAACACGTCCGCGACGGCCACTTCCCCGGGATTCGCCCCGATCAGATTCGGATGGTCGAGACGTTCCAGCCATTCGAGGAGCCTGATCTCGACAGCAGCGAGAGTGCCGCCGCCACGATGGTCCGCTCCGCGATGCGTCACTTCGCCAATCTCCGAGCGCCGTCAAGTGAGCTCGACGTGCCCCCACGCATCGGTGTGTGGGCGCATTCGGCCAAACCGGAGGTTTTCGTCGACCCGCCAAGTCGGGTCCTGTCCGTTGAGTCCACCGGCGACGGTGTACTGGACGACGCCCGCACCGTCGCCACCTACCAGGTAGCTGGAGACATCGGCGAGGCCGACGTCCGCGGCAACCCGAACATCGGGTTCGATGTCATCGCGAACCGGCCGCCGTGGCCCGCGAACCCTGACGATAACTTCAGCGCCCGATCACGACTGCTGATCGCCACCGCGTCCGAGTTCATCCGGGGATGCGAGCGCTCGGTCGGGTTTCGAGATCCGCTGCGGAAACTGCCACACGCGCTGCCGAGCGCCGCCGGTTCGAACGAGCCGTCGTGGGCACCGGTGCACTTCGAGGACGGCGACCACGACCTCACGACGATGATGAGCCAGTCCGACATCGGGCTCGCTACCTACCGCAACGATGACGACGAGTTCGTCATGCTGGTTCAGGTCGGTGACACGGTCTACGGCCGACCGATCCCGCCCGCCACGCTGTTGGACCCATTGGAACGACAAGGCACCGCAGCAGAGGACGCCGCGATCGAGGCCGCCAGCATGTGGGGGCTGCCTGATTTTGTGTTCCGGCCGCGGGTAATCGCGAAAGGCTCTGGGCGGCGCGAGCTGGGTGACGCCACGATCATCACCGGCTCCAAGGCCGTGGCCGTGCAGGTCAAGTCTCGTGAAGGTCGACCCAAAGACGATGCGGGCGAGGCGAGATGGTTGACGAAGAAGGCGCTCGAGGGGGCGCGGCAAGCGGGCGGCACGGTACGAATGTTGCGTCGTGCGCCGGTCGAGCTCGTCAATGGACGAGGCCGCACAATCACCTGCCACGGCGACCGGCTGACCTGGATCGGGGTTGTCATTCTCGATCATCCATCCCCGCCTGAAGACGTCAGCGCGCCCACCTTCAGCGTCGGCATCCCGGTCATCGCGGTGCTGCGCCGAGATTGGGACTTCCTGTTCGACCACCTGCGGTCGGTGTCCGCGGTCATCGACTACCTGCATCGCGTTGTCGATGCGCCACCGGTACCGATCGGCGACGAGCCGGCACGGTACTTCGAACTCGCGCACGCCGATGAACAGGCGCCACCCCGGCCCCCGACACCGTGGATCGAGCAGATCGGAGCGGTGCAAGCCGCCCGGCCGATTCTTCCGAAAGCGCCGGCATCGGCCGCGGACGCGAGCGGCCACGCGATCTTCCGAGTACTTCTGGAGGACATTGCCGAGTCCACCTTCACCGGCGAGGAAGAGTACCGGCTCGAAATTCTAGCCAAGCTGGACCGATTCAGCGTCGGAGACCGAGCCGAACTCGGTCGTCTGCTGATGGAGCGGCTCGACGCCGCGAGGACGGTCGATGCCGGAACCACCAGCTGGCAACACCGCCTCGTCATCCAGGACGCCGACGCTCTGCAGTTGTTCTTTAGCGTCGGATCGCACATGACCGAAACCCACCGAGAGGTCTACAAAGGATGGGTCCTTCTCCGGCGCCACGAGTTCATCGAGCTCACCGCCATCGAAGCCGCGGACCTCCCGTGGACCGTCGCCGTCCTGCTGACACCACGCCTCGACGGGTACCACGCGTGGGACACCACCCTCATCGCCACCTGCGATGACACCAATCTCGACGACGACGAACGCGCCCGGCTCACCGCGATCTGGAACGAAGCACGAATCCGATGACGTCGGTTGACACCACGAACTCCGGATGCAGCACCGACCGCTGACGGACCGACATTCAAGACTCGAGACCGCCAATCGCGGGAGAGGACGATCGAGGCGGACGCACAGCCGCTCGGACGGACTTGTCCTATTCCAGTCCCGGGGCGAGGCCGCGGGTTCTCCGATGTGACTGACCCGACCGTTGCCTTTCTCGACGCGCCGCATCCGGTTGGGTGATGTCCAAAAGCGACCCTCAATACCTCGTTCCGTATTTCGCCGCGTTGGTTTGACGGTAGCTGATCGAACTCCGCCCGGGCGATCTGAACCCGCGGATGCGGCTGCTGACCGTCAGCCGGCTCGCGGTCGAGCTCGTGGCGAAGTTCCACCTCACCGGCGGCCACCTCCTGATCAAGGACTACCCCAAAGACCGCGAGCACCGGTGGATCAAGCTCGCCGTCCACGTCGCCGAACAACTGCAAGCCCACATTGCCGAGCTCGGCCTCGGCCCGGACGACCTGCTGTTCACCCCTCCCCTGCTCATCCCCCCGCCCGAACCGTCCCAGCTGCAGCTAGCGACCCTGGCTGGTTGGCCATGTGCATTCCTCCACTCGATACTCGATCATCTCGCCCCGGTGACGAGTGTGGAACCGACCGGGAGCGAGAAATGATCATGAGGTCGAGCGACGAAGGCGGCGGTCGGCCGAAGGTCCTCCCGCTTGGGGCCGGAATGCATCGAGCTACCGCCTTGAGAGTGCTTTCGGGCCCCTCCCGGTGACCTCGACAAACGTGCCGGCGGAAGGCAGAATCCGTTGTGGAACAAGGGCTTTGGGTGTCGGTAGATGCCGCGCGGTGTCGTCCGATGACGGCAGATTACTCACGCTCCTGTGGTCAATCTGTGGTCAAGATCAACTGGAGGAGGACATCATGGCGAGTCTCCGATATCGCGCGCACGGTTGGGATCTGCGTTATCGACAGCGAGACGGCCGAGAGCGGACCGAGCGCTTCGGCGGTGGCAGCCCGCGGCGTGCGCCACAAGAAGCCCTGGAACGCAAGTCCGAGGTCGAGGCCCAGCTCTACCGCGGCACGTACATCGCACGCGAGGATCGCGAGCTGCCGTTCGAGCTGAGCTACCAGCGATGGTGGAACAGCCGGCAGATCAGCGACACCCGCCGGCACACCGACGCGCAGCGTGCGAGAAGCACGTCCTCCCCTACTGGGGTAAGTGGCCGATCGGCGCGATCAGGCCCTCAGACATAGACGACTGGATCGCTCTGCTATCGGCAACCCTCGGCCCCTATTCGGTCCGTGCGTGCTACGGCCTTCTCAGAGGTCCGCTCCGGCGAGCGGCCCGCGACCGAATCATCACCGACCCGTGCATCGACATCCGGTTGCCCAAGATGCCGGACATCACAAAGACCTTCGACGATGTCCTGACCGCCGAGGAGGTCGACCGCCTGGTCGAAGGTATGCACGACGACGAGGTCCACTACGCGAGCCTGCGCACAAACCACCGGTATGAGGCCCTAGTCTTCATGGGAGCCTGGCTCGGCCCGCGCTGGAACGAAGCGATCGGGCTGCGGATCTGCGACTTCAACCCCCTGCGTCGGGAGATCACCTTCGGGCGGCTTGTCATCAACCAGAACGGCAGCAAGACGTTCACCAAGATCGGATCCAAGACCGGCGACTGGCGTACGATCCCGGTCCCGCAACCAGTCCTGCAAGCCCTCACCGCGCACATTGCGCGGTATAGACCCGCCGCCGATCGAGACGATCTCATCTTCACCAATGCTCGCGGCGGCCACATCTTGCGTGGCAACTTCAGCCGTGACGCGCTGGCTCCCGCGGTCAAGCGGGCCGACCTCGTCGGTCGGCGCGTCACCTGGCTCACCCTGCGCCACACTGCCGCCTCTTTGATGTTCGACGCCGGCATGACCCTCTTCGAGGTACAGCACCGCCTGGGGCATAAGAGCCCGACCTTGACGGCCAGGGTGTACACCCACCTTATGCGGGAGCGCTTCGACGAGGGCCGCGAACGACTTGAGAAGTACATGGTCGACAAGCGGCGCTTACAGCAGCCAGACGTGGCTGGCGGCGAAGCGCAAGCCTAGGCCGCAGCCATCCAGGGTGCTCGCAGCACGGGGACCCGTCCGGCCCGGCGACGCTGGACTTCGCCGTCCGGGGGATGACCTGCGGGTCGTGCGCCAACCGCGTGCAGCGCGTCCTAGGTAGGCAGCCGGGTGTGGCCTCGGCCGAGGTGAACTTTGCCACCGCGACCGCGCATGTGGTGCTCGACGAGCAGCCCGCCGACGCCGACGGGCTGCGGGCAGCGGTCGCCAAGGCCGGCTACCAGCTGGAGCGGGCAACCGGATCAAGCGGTGGCGAAGCTGTCGAGGACGAGGCGGGCAAGGACGAGGAGGCCGTGGCGCAGCGAGCCTGGTTGTGGCGGGTAGCCGTCGCCTGGCCGTTGGGCCTGGCCACGATGATTATCGCCTTCGCGCCGGCCGCGATGGAGCAGCCGTGGGCCCCCTGGGCGCAGCTGGCGCTGGCC
>JBPCOF010000207.1:0-18822 GCA_051000515.1 Geodermatophilaceae bacterium | reverse complement strand
AACTCCACGATGGCGCGTTGGCGGTGGTGGCGGCAGATGAGGTGCGCACGTTCGTGGGCGAGCAGCGCCCGGCGCTCCGCGGCGTCAAGGGCGCGCAGCATGCCTACGGTGACCAGGATCCGGCCGCCACTGTAATCAGCGCGCCCGAAGCGGGCTGGCACGGCGAATGCGTGCGGATGCGCGATCGGCGCGACGACGAGCTCTTCCTGGTCCACGCCACACGTCTCGCACAAGGCTCGCAACTCCCGGGTTACCCGGCGGCGGCGCAGCACGGCGACTACCCGGACAGTTCCGGCACCGAGCCCGCTCACGAGGGCCGCGGTGAGGACCGCAGGGACCGGGTCGATGACCCACCCACCGTGGGCCGCCACCCGCTCGCTGGGCAAGGGTGTTACCGGCGCCAACGTGACCGCGAGCAGCATCAGCGCCCAGGCCGTGGAGGCTCCGCCGGTGACGGAGCAGTCGGCGCAGCGCCGTCTCGTCAGCGTGGCTGAGAGAGGTGACGAAGCGCTGAAGCACCGCGTCGTGATCGGGGCCGTGCTCCAGCAGCGCGTGCATTTGATCGGCGGCTCGGTCCGCATGCCGAGCAGTCGGGCTGTAGGCGGGACCTCGAGGACGCGATCGCCCTCCGGCAGGCGTCGCAAGCCCCGCAGACGCGTGGTCGATATCGGCGGGCCTTCATCGGGTTCGAAGTCGCCTGCTTGCGCCATGGTCGAGTTGGCAGTGAGCGACGCCGTCCAGCTCAACGAGGAGCTTCAGGAAGCGGTGCACGCTTCCAAGGTGAACGCAGGCTCGACGCTCGATTTCGGCGCTCAGCCCGCGATTCGCCGGGCGCTGTTGTAGGCGCCCACACGTCGAGCATGCTCGCCCGAACAAGCTGTACCTGGTGGGAAGAGCTGGGCCGCCGTCCGTGCTGGCCAGGATGCCGCGGACCGGAGACGCAGGTAGAGCATCGTCTCACCTCCGCTGTTGTCGACGAATAGGCCCTCAGGTTGTCTTCCGACGTCATTCTCGTCTCCCAGGTCGCGCCCCGCCCACGGGATGCTGCACCAGTTGCCACGAGCACCTACCATCGATGCCGCTTGCGAGTCCCTCTGTCGTCGTGGCAAGTAGAAGTTCGGGTCGGTCGGGCTGACCGCGAAGTCGAAGATGTCCAGGGGTGCTGCGTACGTCCAGCTGGCCCCGTCGTCGGCAGGGATCATGCCGGTTCCGGAATCCGAGCCGTACACGCGACCGTGCGGCGTGGTCGTCGCTGAGCCGAACGCGTGACAGAACAAGCTGCACACCCTGCGATGCCAACGCGCCTCGCATGCCACCAAAGTCATCCGGGTCGACGGCGCCGGGCACTCCGCCCGCGCGGGGCATCTCGCCGACGCCGGACCGGACTACTCAGTCGGGTTTCCCGGCACCGAGGCGGTGCGAGAAGCGACGCGTTGGCCCCGGCTGGTGGTGCTCATCACCGCATCGCAGTCGCCGCCGCCTACGGCCGGCCGGCCCTGCCCCGGCTCCTCGGTCGTCGTATCCGTACTCGATGGCCATGTCGAGTGGTGTCCTACCGTCGTGCCCGCGTAAGCCCTTGCGCGCCATAACCTCCGCTTGGCCTTCGTGCAACATCCAGCAGCGGGGTGCGGCAGTCCGTGGACTTTCGGTCGATATCCGCGCCGACTACCTACACACCCGGTGGCCCACCTTCAACCTCGCGGACACTCCTCATCGGCGGGATGCTCCTGCTCGCCGCTGCCCTGCCGCACGCCTACCGCCAGAAAGGGGTGTTGTGACTCATCCAACCTTATACCCCCAGCCGGTATATCAGGTAGGAGGATCTCGCCTCTTGACATTATACCCCCGCGGGGTAGGGTGCATCTTAAGGCTTGGATACCCCGTACCGGTAAGGAGTCAGAAATGTCTACTGCACAGGCCACGTCGTCGTCTCGGCGCTGGTGGGCGCTGGGGCTGATCGCCGCCGCCCAGTTCATGGTCATCATGGACACCTCGATCATCGGGGTGGCCCTGCCACGGATGCAGGAGGACCTCGGCTTCTCCCAGGAGAACCTGTCTTGGGTCTTCAACGCCTACGTCGTCGCCTTCGGCGGGCTCCTGCTGCTCGGCGGGCGACTGTCGGACCTGTTCGGCGCGCGCAGGATGTTCAGCATCGGATGGCTCGTCCTACTGATCGGCTCGGTGATCGCCGGGGCCGCGGGCACCGTCGGTGTCGAGCTGACCGGCCGCGCGATACAGGGCGTCGGCGCCGCGCTTATCGCCCCCTCGGCGTTGACGCTGCTGATGATGCTGTTCGGGGCCGAGCCCAAGCAGCTCACCAAGGCGCTGGCCTTCTACGGCGCTGCGGCACCGGCCGGCGGCACCGCCGGAGTGTTCCTCGGCGGCGTGATTACCGAGTACATCTCCTGGCCCTGGGTGTTCTACATCAACGTCCCCATCGCTTTGATCGCGCTGATCGTCGCACCCGCCCTGATGCCCTCCGGCGGCGCCGGCGCCCGCGGCTCGATCGACGTCTTCGGTGCCCTCACCGTCACCGCAGGGCTCGGCACCGCCGTGTATGCCATCGTGCGCGCGCCCGAGGTCGGATGGGCATCGGTCCAGACGTGGGGTGTACTGGTCGTCGCAGTGGTGTTGCTCGGTGTCTTCCTGGTCATTCAGAACGCCCGACAAGCGCCGTTGATGCGCCTGTCGATCTTCCGTACACCGAATCTCGGTGCGGCCAACCTCGCCCAGCTGCTGCTCGGCGGGGCGTGGATCCCGATGTGGTTCTTTCTCAACCTGTACCTGCAGCAGGTTCTCGGCTACAGCGCCTTCCCCTCCGGCGCCGCGCTGCTACCGATGACCATCCTGATCATGATCGACATGATCGCCCTCGCGCCTGCAGCCATCGGCCGGTTCGGGCCCAAGGCGATGATCGTGGCCGGCCTGACCATCCTGGCCCTCGGCATGGGCTGGCTATCCTTGATCCGCCCGGACGGCAACTTCTGGGTCGACGTCCTGCCGGCCTCGCTAGTCGCGGCACTGGGAATGTCGCTGGCCTTCATACCTTCCCTGGGCACCGCGATCTCCTCTGCCCGCCCCGAGGAGGGCGGCCTGGCCGCGGGGATCGTCAACACTAGCTACCAGGTCGGGTCCGCTCTCGGCCTGGCCGCCATGACCGCTGTGGCCGCCGCCTACGGCGCAGATCAGCTCGGGGACGTGCCCGCCCTCACTGACGGATTCTCCGCAGCCTTTCTCGGGGCAGCCTTCATCGCTCTAGGCGGAGCATTCCTGGCCGCGCTCACCCTGCGCACCCATCGATCCGAGCCGAACCCCGAGCCAGCATCGACAACCCGAGCGGGTGACGCCGAACCCGCCGGCGGGCAATGACCCACCCCTGCAAAGGGCCGGGGTAACGCAGCCGGAGCCCGTCGGATGGGGCGCGCACCCACCCCGCCGTTCTGCGGGGTAGAACCCCCCGCCCCCGTGCAGCCGGGTCGCGCAGCGCCTCCACACCCCCGCTACCTCGCGCCGCTGCCCCACACCCCAGGAGACCCGAATGTCCATGACTCGCCCGCCGGGCGTAGCGACCCTGCTCGTACCGGCGGCCCGGTACCTCGTGCGCTGCCTGATCGCCTGCGCACTAGCCGCCGCCATGCCCGACACCACCAGTCCAGCGCAATCCTCACCACCCGGCTCCTGCTGCAACTAATGCCTGCCACCCGTGGGAGACGAGATGACGATCGAGGAGCGGCAGCCACGCTGGAGCCGGCGCTGCGTGCGGTGCTCGGCGTCCCCGAACTACCGTTCCGGCTCGTCGCCTGGGATGGCTCGGTCGTCGGGCCGGCGGGTGCTCCCTGCCTCGTGTTGCGGTCCCGCCGAGCGTTGCGTCGATTGCTGTGGGCGCCTGGCAAGCTCGGGTTGGCTCGCGCCTACGTCTCGAACGACCTTGACATCGATGGTGACCTGTTCGTCGTTCTAGGCATGCTGAGCTCCTCGACACGACTGGGCAGTGACAGTGCCCAGCCGTTGACCTGGCGCCAGCGCGGTCGACTCCTTGCCACGGCCGCTCGGCTGGGGGCGCTCGGGCTCAACCCGAAGCCTCCGCCGGAGGAGGTCCGGCTGACTGGGACCCCGCATGCCCGGCGACGGGACCAGCGGGCGGTGTCGCACCACTATGACGTGGGCAACGTTCTACCGCCTCATCCTGGGACCGACCCTGCTCTATTCCTGCGCATACTTCGAGACCCCGACAACCAGCCTGGTTGGGGCCCAAGCAGCGAAGCTGGACCTGATCGCGTCCAAGCTCGACCTCTCGCCCGGGCAGCGGCTGCTGGATGTCGGTTGCGGCTGGGGCTCGATGGCCATCCACGCTGCACAGCACTACGGTGTCTACGTCGTCGGCGTCACGCTGTCCCACGAACAGGCCGAACTGGCCAGGAAGCGGATCGCCGAAGCAGGCCTCACAGAGCACGTCGAGATTCGCATCCAGGACTACCGAGATGTCGACGACGGGCCCTACGACGCGATCTCCTCGATCGGCATGGCCGAGCACGTCGGCAGCGCGAACATGAGCGACTACGCCCGCCGGATGCACGACCTGCTCCGACCAGGCGGCCGTTTCCTGAACCAGGCGATCTCCTGGTCACGCGGTGAGACCCGCTGGGACGGCGACACCTTCATCGCCCGCTACGTCTTCCCGGACGGGGAACTGATCACGCTGGGCGCCACCGTCAGCGTTCTCGAGGACAGCGGTCTCGAAGTGCTCGGCGTCCAAGCCCTGCGCCCGCACTACGCACGGACACTTCGGGCCTGGGTACAGCGGCTGGAGCAGGGCTGGTCGGAGGCTGTGCAGTTGACCAGCGAAGGCCGGGCTCGGGTCTGGCGGCTCTACATGGCCGGATCCGCTCTGTCCTTCGAGGAAGGAAAGTTGGGCGTGAACCAGGTACTCGCCGTGCGTCCGGTCGCTTGCTGACGCCCAGGGTGGCCACCGGGAACCCGTTCATGGACTCGTGCCCGTCGTCCAACTGGGTGGCCCTTACGAGCGTCGGGACCGCGACATCCGACGACAGGAGCTTGCCCTGGTCGCCTCTCGTTTGGACAGCTCAATGCACAGCGGCAATATGGCTCCTGGCGTTCGAGGGTAAGACTTCCCTCGCTGGTCGCTGCCAAGAGCTTTGCGAAGGCTGCTGCACCTTCGGGGCTCAGCGAGACCGCACCGGCGAGGTACTCGAAGCTGGCCTTTCCCAGTGGCACTCGTGCGGCAGTTGCCTTATACCCCGAGAGGTATACCGTCTCTGCAGTCTCGAGCGGGCGAGAGCACACGTTCTGGAGGTTGGATTCTGGCGACTCTGGGCGCTGCCTTTGTCGTACTTGTCGCCACCGCGGCGCTGGTCCTCGCGCTGTACGCCGTCAACCTGCTGGTCTCGATCAGCCGACACCCGGTCGTCAGCGATCCGTTCCTGTCCGGGCATGCGCACATCGAGCACGCGGTTTCTCGCTATCACGCTCGTTGGTATCCGGTGACGCTGTTGTTCCTCGCCTTCGACATGGAGATGGTCTTCATGTACCCCTGGGCGCTGGTCGTGGCCGATATCGGCGTCAAGGCGGTCGTGGAGATGTTCGGCTTCCTGGTCATCCTGTTCGTCGGAGTGGTCTACGCCTGGCGCGAGGGCGCTTTGCGATGGGCCTGATGGGCTGGGTGCACTCTCAGGCCACATCGCGTCCCCACGTCCTGCTCCTAGAGGAACCGGGCGGGACAGCCCCGCGAATGGCGCTCGAGCGGTCTCTGCGGGCGCGTGGCTGGCCCCTAGTGGACTCACCAGCCGACGCCGATGTCCTCGCCGTGGCGGGGACCGGCGATCTGCTCGAAGGATTCGTCGCGCGGATCTGGGAGCAGCTGCCCGGACCACGCGTCCAGATCATCCTGAATGCACCTGAGAATGCAGCGCAAACCCTCGATCGAGCCCGAGAGGGCTTGCAGGACATAGCTGCCCAGCGACTCGATGCGGACAGCCGGCAAACCCCTGGGAAGGGCCTCGACGCCCATGAACACGACAGACCTGCCCACGACATGCCTGTCCACGACGTGCCTGCCCACGAGAAGGACGGGAAGCACGAGGCTCATGGCGACGGGCACCACATGGCGGATCACCAGATGCCTGCGGGACTGGCAATGGCCGACCGCGCGCCCGACCGCGATGGACTTCAGCTAGACGTGCTCCGCATCCCTTGGGGCCCGGCGCTTGCCTGGTGGCCGGCCGGGCTCGTCCTGACCAGCAGGATGCACGGCGACGTCCTGACCGAGGTCGAAGCGTCGCGGATCGGGGCGCCGGAGCCCGCAGCGGCCCACTGGCGGCAGGCCGCGCAAGTATACGGCCCCGCACGGGCAGGGGCCGCCGCCCGGCTGGATTCACTGAGCCGACTGCTCGCCGTCGCCGGCTGGGAGGCCGAGCGCCTACGCGCCCAGCACATTCGGGACGATCTGCTCGCCGGCGAACCGGACCTTGTTCTGATCGCGCGGTTGGAGCGGCTGGCCGGTCGGGTCGGGAAGTCGCGCACGCTGGCCTGGATGACTCGTGGCATCGGGATCGTGGACGAGACCGATGTCGCCAACCGGTACCTATCCTGGTTGACCGAGTCGGTGGACGCCGTCCGGTCGGGCACCGCGGCGCCGGGCACCGATTTGCCGGACGAACCTCTCCGCCTCTTACCCCGGATCCTGGGCGGGCTCGAGCTCAGTGCCATGCGGTTGGTGGTCGCCAGCCTCGACCCCTGGTTGACCGGAGCGCTGCCCCACGCCGGAGTCCACCATCGTTGACGGCATGCCGATGTGGTCGGTGCTGCTCCTTCCGCCTGGTCTGCTCCTTGTGTCGGGCTGGGCGGCGGCGCTGTCGGCAGCCTGCCAGGCCCACGCGGCCGGTCGTCCGGTCACGGTGGCAACGATCGGCCGACCTGTTCAGGAGGCGACCCGGCTGCTGGTCATACGCCGGCGCCGCACCCGCCACCCCGATGCCCTGCTGTGGCGGGTGGGTGGGGCGACACTGCTGATGACCGCCGTGCTCGCCGCGGCTGTGGTGCCGCTCGGCGACGTGCCGATCATCGGCTCCGAGGTAGGGGTGGTGTGGTTCAACGCCGCCGAGACATTGCTGTGGGCAGCGCTTTGGCTCACCGGGTGGGGGGCGAACTCCGTCTCCGGGTTGGTCGGCGGATACCGCTTCCTTGCCCAGGCATTGGCCTACGAACTGCCGCTGATGCTCGCCCTGATCACGGCAGCCATCGGCGCTGCCTCCCTCGACGTGGTCCAGATTGCCGCGGCCCAGGACCGTCTGTGGTTCGTGGTCTGGATGCCGGTGGCCTTTGCGGTGTTCCTGATTTCCGCGCTGGCCCTGTCGTTCTGGGGACCTTTCTCGCAGCCGTCCGGAGCCGACGCCAACGGCGGGGTCATGGCCGAACTGTCCGGTGTGGACAGACTGATCGTCCTCGCCGGGCGCTATGCATGGTTGACGGCCGCTGCGGGAATGTCGGTTCCGCTCTTCCTCGGTGGCGGGTCAGGGCCGCTTCTTCCTTCCTGGGCTTGGTGGTCGGTCAAGACCCTGGCTGTTCTGGGGTTGTTGGTCTTGGTGCGGTGGCGCTGGCCGCTGGTGCGAGTCGACAGATTCGAGGAGGTCGCGTGGGTGGTGCTCCTTCCGGCGATTCTGGTGCAGGCCTTGGTGGTCTCCGTGATCGTCGTCTTCTGAGGACAGGGAGCAAACAGGATGCTGGATGCGATCGTCGGCGGAGGGCTCGGGATCATCGCTGTCGGCTCAGGTGTCGCGGTCTTCGTCGTCAACTCGATGGCGCGGGCGACGTACGCCCTGTTGTTGTCCTTTATTGCCGTTGCCGCCCAGCTGATCCTGCTCGGCTCGACCTACCTCGGGATCTTGACCGTCCTCATGATGACGGTGGAGATGGCGATCATGGGCGTCTTCATGATCATGTACATGATGAACCCTGCCGGATTGATGCCGATGTCCATGGTGCACAACAAGACCGGGTCACTGACGATCGCCGCCGGCACCTTTGTCGTTCTGGGTGCCGGGGCCGTTCTCGTTCCCTGGCCGGCCAGGGTCGGCGAGCCGCCCGCGGACCTGACTCGCGGGATAGGCGCATCGCTGATGGGCGAGCACATGCTGACGATGATCGTCATCGGGATCGCGTTGTTGGCCACCATGATCTCCGGGGTGTTGCTGGCCACCGCTCGCGGCCGCTATGACCGATACGGAGATCATCTGGAGCGCAAGCGCCCCCTTGATCCGGGACACGGCGAGGTGACCCGGTGACCCTCGAGTTGTTTCTCGTGGTTGCGGCGGGCCTGTTCTCAGTGGGGTTGTACGGCGCCCTGTCCCAACAGTCCATCGTGATGATCATGATGGGCCTAGAGCTGATGGTGAACGCCGTCTTGCTGGCCGGAGGTGCCTTCTGGTGGTTCGTGGCACCAGCGAGCCTCGACGGGCAGGTCCTCGTCATCCTCGCGCTGGTCGTCATGGCCGTGGAGATGGCCATGGGGTTCGCGGTCACGACAGCGATCTTCCGCGCCCGCGACGTGGACATGACCGACTCGGCCGCGGACTTGCGCGGATGAGTACCGGCAGGCCACCCGGCACCGACCAGCCGACACGGTGAGCGGCCTCGTGCTCTGGGCCTTGGTCGGACTGCCCGTCGGCGCCGGCGTCATCCTCGCCCTGGCCGGTTTGTCCCGACGGCCATCAGTGCAGCGCGCCGCCGGACCGATGGCGTTGTCGGTATCGGTCGTCGTCCTGGTCCTTGCCGTCCTGGTTGCCACGGGTCGGCCCCGCGCAAGCGCCCCGCTGATTCCCGGGAGCCAGGCGACCCTCGAGGTGGACGGACTCTCGGCGGTCATGGTGCTGCTGGTTGCCGTGGTGACCCCCTTGGTCCTGCTCTTCGCGACCGCCGATCTCCGGCGCGACGATGGGCGGGCGCGGTTCTTCGGATTGATGCTGGTCTTCGCCGGCGCCATGCTCCTGACCGTCACCGCCACGTCCCTGCTGGTGCTACTGGCGGCCTGGGAGGTGATGGGTGCGACGTCGTACATGCTGATCGGTTACTGGTGGCGCGATACAGATCGTGTGCGTGCAGCCAACACCGCCTTCCTCACCACCCGGGCCGCGGACCTCGGTCTCTACCTCGCCACTGGAGCCGCACTGGCCGGAGCCGGCTCGTTGGCACTGAGCGACACCGCCGGCACGGTGCAGCCCTGGCGGGACGCCCTGACCGCCGGGGTCGTCCTCGCGGCGCTGGGCAAGTCAGCGCAGCTGCCGTTCTCCTTCTGGCTGGGTCGGGCGATGGCCGGGCCGTCCGCGGTCAGTGCCCTGCTGCATTCAGCGACGATGGTCGCGGCCGGCGGCTACCTGCTGTTGCGGATGCGCCCGTTGCTGGAGTCCACGGGTTGGGCGGGACCGACGGTGGCCTGGATAGGGGCGCTGACCGCACTGGCTCTCGGAGCGGTCGCCGCCGCGCAACGGGATCTCAAGCAACTCCTCGCCGCCAGCACAGCGGCCCAGATCGGATTCGTGGTCCTTGCCGCCGGCGTCGGCGCCACCGCGGGAGGCACGATGCAGCTGGTGGCACATGCCGCTGTCAAGTCCGCGTTGTTCTTGGCCGCCGGAGCATGGCTGACCGCACTCGGTACGAAACAGTTGGCGGCGCTGGGCGGGGCGGCTGCCCGGTATCGCTGGCTGGGGGCGGCCGCCGTCCTCGCCCTGGTGACGTTGGCCGGTGTCCCGCCGCTGTCGCTGTGGGTGACCAAGGACTCTGTCCTGACGGTCGCCGCCGAGGAGTCGCTACCGCTCTACGTCGTTGCATTGGCCGCCGCCGTGGTGTCTGCCGCGTACGCCGGACGGGCCCTGGCCACGGTCCTCGGTCGACGCACGGTCCCGGCCGGTCAACCGGTGGAGGAGCACCCGACCGGTCGGGTGTCGGCGCTGGCCACCGGGCCGGTCGTCGTACTGGCCGGGGCCGGTGCGGTGCTCGGGCTCCAGGCCCTACCCGCTGTTCGGCAGGCGTACGCCGAGGCCCTCGGCACGTCGGTGGCAGCCCCCGGGCTCACAGAACTGACCGCTTCCGGGGTGCTGGCCGTAGCCGTCCTCGTACTCGTCGTCCGACGACAGGGTCGAATATTCGGCTCCGGTCCCGTCGGCGCCTGGTGCGCCGGTTGGCTCGCGCTGGAACCTGCAGCCGACCGCCTCGCCGTACGCCCGGTGCTTGCGCTGGCCCATGCCCTGGCAGTCATCGACGATCGAGTCATCGATCGCGGCGTCGAAGCCTCCGCGGTGCTCACCCGCCGCTTCGCCGCGACCGGCATGGCCCGAGCGGAGACCGCTGTGGACAGCATTCCTGGCTCGCTCGCGCGCGGGACGGCGGCTCTGGGCCGGCTGGCCAGGCGACCACAAACCGGACAGCTGCACCAGTACTACGCCCAGGCCGCGGCCGGGCTCGCCCTGCTCTCCCTCGTCATCCTGCTGGTGAGGTGATCGTGCTCAGCCTCGTCGTCTTCCTGCCTCTGGTGGCAGCCCTCGTTATGCTGGTCTGGCCGAAGGGGCCGTCGCGGGCGGTCACCTGGGTGTGGATCGGGGCCAGCGTCGCCGACCTGGCGCTGGTTGTCGCGCTTTGGATTTCCTACGACGGCGGACCAGGCGTCACCGAAGGGATCGCCTTCGAGGAACGACTGCGCTGGATTCCTGGGGTGGGGAGCTCCTACCACATCGGAGTCGACGGTCTGTCGCTCCCACTGGTGGCCCTGACCGCGGTGCTCTTCCTGGCCTGTGCGGTGCACGCGCTCGGCGAGGACCGCAACCGGCGAACGTATGCCGCGTTGTTCCTGTTCCTGCAGACGGTGTGCACGGGGCTGTTCGTCTCCCTCGACCTGATCCTGTTCTTCGTCTTCTTCGACCTGTCGATCGTCGGCATGTACTTCGTGATCGCCGGATGGGGGCACGGCGCGGCAGCACGTGCGGCACTGAAGTTCTTTCTCTACACCTTTCTCGGCTCGCTGGCCCTACTTCTCGGGTTCATCGGTCTCTACGTGGCTAGCGATCCGCACACCTTCGACATGGTCGAGCTCGCCCGCAGCACCCCACTGGACGACCAGCCGGTCTTCGGCGGGCTGGTGCTGCTCGCGATCGGCGTGGGCCTGGCGATCAAGACACCGACCTTCCCGTTCCACACCTGGCTGCCGCCGGCGCACACCGAGGCTCCGGCCGGTGGCTCGGCGATCCTGGCCGGAGTGCTGTTGAAGATGGGGACCTTCGGCTTCGTCCGGATCGCGATGCCGATCCTGCCCGAGGCCTGGCGGACGTGGGCCTGGGTGATCATCGCGGTGGGCGTCGTCAGCGTGTTGTGGGGCGCGTTGGTGGCGCTGGCCCAGAACAGCTTCAAGCGGCTGGTGGCCTATACCTCGGTCAACCACATGGGCTATGTCCTGCTGGCGTTGGGCGCGGCGGGCGTGGTCGGCGCGGACGAGACAGCGAGGTCGGTGGCCGTCACCGGGGCCGTGACGCAGATGGTCAGTCACGGACTGATCACTGCTGCACTGTTCCTGCTCACCGGGGTGATGTGGGACCGTCGAGGCACCTACGACATGAGCGAGTACGGCGGAGTCGCCGGTCCAGCCCCCAGATTCGCTGCCCTACTGGCCCTGGCCGCGTTCGCATCCTTGGGGCTGCCCGGTTTCAGTGGCTTCATCGCCGAGTTCCAGATCTTTGCCGGCAGCCTGGGCTCGGCCCCAGTGGCCACCGCGGTCGCGCTGCTGGGCATCCTGATCACGGCTGGCCTCTTCCTCTGGGCACTGCAACGGATCCTGCTCGGCCCGACCGGCCCAGCCGGCTTCAGCGATCTCCGAGTGCACGAGTGGGTCACCGTCGCCGCCCTGATGGTCCTCGCCGTCGTCGTCGGACTCTTTCCGGCGTGGCTGCTCGCGGTGATCGAGCCAGCCGCCCGGGTCGTCGTCGAGCTGGTCGGATCGTGAACCTGCGGTGAACGAACGACCGCTGGCCGTCTTGCCGGAGCTGCTCATCCTCGCGGGGGCGGTCGTCGGGCTGCTACTCGGGCTGTTCCTGGCCCGTGAGCGGCAGTGGGTCGTCCGGCTGGTCACGGCGTCCACCCTGCTCGCGGCCATCCTCGCCTCGTTGATCGCCGCTTCGGGACTGGACGGCCCGGTCTTCGACGACAGCTACACCGTCGACCTCGTGCTCACCGTTGCCCGCGTGGTGGTCTGCGCGGCAACGCTTCTCGTGCTTGCACTTCCGGGGCGAGGACTGGTCGGGCACCCGCGCGAGACCGAGCTCTACACCCTGTTGCTGCTCGCTGCGCTGGGGACGATCGCGTTGGCCGGAGCGGCCGACCTGCTGCTGCTCGTGGCCGCCTACCTGCTGGCCAGCGTGCCGCTCTATGCCCTGGCCGGCTTCGCCAAGGATGCCGCCGGGACCGAGGCCGCGCTGAAGTACTACCTGATGGGCGCCTTTCTCGGCGTCGCCCTGCTCGTCGGAGTCGCCCTGCTCTACGGCGCCGGCGGCGACACGGGCTACGCGGCTTTGACGGAGTCGTTGCCCACCGCACCCCGTCTCGCTGTCGGGGTCGGCGGGTTGGCCGTGCTAGCGGGTCTGCTGTTCAAACTGGGCGGGGTGCCGGCGCACTTCTGGGTACCGGATGTCACCGAAGGCGCAACCACGGCGGTGGCCGCCTTCGTGACGACGGTCCCCAAAGTCGGGGCCGTCCTGGCGGCCTACCGGCTGGTCGGGGGTCCGCTCGGTGACGCGCCGGGCGATTGGCCGTTGCTGGTCGGCATCCTGGCCGCGGCCAGCATGACGTTGGGCAACCTGGCCGCGTTCTTCCAGGACTCGGTCCGCCGGCTGCTGGCCTACTCGACGATCAGCCAGGTCGGGTATCTGCTCATGGCCATCGCTGTTGCCGGCCGCGCCGAACTCGCCCTGCCCTCGTTGAGCCTGTACGTCGCCGCCTACGCCGTGACCAACGTCGGTGCCTTCGCCGTCGTGGCCGCCGTCCAGGCCGGGCCGCAGTTGCAGGACTGGCGGGGGGTCGCCCGTCGCCACCCCGCCCTGACCGTGGCCCTGCTCGTCTGCCTGCTGGGACTGGTGGGTACGCCCCCGACGGGCGTCTTCGTCGGCAAGCTGACCGTCTTCACCGCGACGGCCGAGGGCGGGCTGGGCTGGCTGGTGGTGCTGGCCGCCGTGAATACGGTGGCCAGCCTGTTCTACTACCTGCGCTGGATCGCGCCGATGTTCGGTGCCACCGAGACACCGGCAAACCTGCCCGCTCGAACGGCGGCAGGGTCGCCCGCCTGGCCTCGACGAGCTGCTGTGCTGGCCGCCGCGATCTCCGTCGGGCTCGGGGTGGCCGCAGGACCACTTCTCGACTTGTTCGGCTGACCTCCGGACGACGGGCACTAGTTCCAGTTGTATCCTGCAACTTTGAGTTGTAGTATGCAACTCATGCCAGAAGATGACGATGCCAGTCTCGATTTCGCGTTGTCCGACCTGGTGCGCGCCCTCGGACTTCACCGCCCGGACCAGACCCCCTGTGGTCAGCCCTTTTCCCCGTCGGAGGCGATGACACTGTTGCTCCTGGACGACCGCGGGACACTCGCGCAGCAGGAGATCACCGCAGCCCTGGACTTGGAGAAGTCGACGGTGAGCCGGCTGCTGGACGGTCTGGCGCGCCGGGGACTGGTCGAGCGAGGTCCCCATCCCGACGGCGGGAGGCGCCATCTTGTTGCGCTGACCGACGCCGGCACCCGGCAGGTCGCCACGCTGCGCACCGCGCGGCGTCAACGGCTCGAGCGGCTCCTCGAGGCCATCCCGGCCGACGACCGCGCCGCGGTCGTCAAGGTCATCCACCAACTCATGGAGGCAGGACATGCCACGCGTTGATCGCCGCACCCTCGTCGTCGCCGCCTTCGCCCTGGTCTTGCTCGGGGGGGCGGCAGTTTGGGCCCTCAATAGCGATTCAGCCACCGAACGGCAGGAGTCCGTCACCGAGCGCGGAGAAGACGTCATGGGCTTCGACCTCGACGCGACTGTGCACATTTTCACGCCCACCGATACCGGAGGGATCGAAGAGGTCATCGCCCGCGACCCTCGTGATCAGAACGAGATCGCCGACATCCGCACCCATCTGGAAGGCGAGGTCGAGCGCTGGTCCCGAGGCGACTTTTCTTCTCCTGCTGATATTCACGGAGAGGACATGCCCGGCCTACGGGAGCTGGAGGCCGCCGGGGATGCGCTCACCATGGACCACACCACCCTGCCCGATGGAGCCCGGGTCACGTTCTTCAGCAACGACTCTGACATCGTCGATGCACTGCACGACTGGTTCGAGGCACAACTGAGTGATCACGGCGACGACGCCGAGCACGGCTAGCTGGATCGCGGCAGGCGCAGCCGCGCGCGATGGACTCGGTGGCACCGATATAGCTCATCGGCTGCCCGTCCGGGGCAGCGGCGACTACACGCGGGATGCGAGCATCAGGCGTCCGCGCGGATTCGCTGCGTCGCCGAAGATGCGGACGTCCGCGGACTGGAAACCCGCCGCTTCCACGACTTCGCGAACGTCATCGTCTGACTCGTACAGCTTGTGGCCTGCGGTAGGGAAGTCGCGCTGTGCCGCCACCGGCATGTGCCGCCGCAACTGGTAACCAAGGGCTAGGCGGCCACCCGCGGCGAGCAGATCAGCGACCAGCTTCAGGTCACGGTCTGGCAGATGCCAGAAATACAGCACGTGCACCGCGAGCACCAGGTCCATCGGCGCAGACCCGGCAAGTGCGCCGGCGTCTCCTTCGACCAGCCTCACCGCGCGTCGGTTATCGCCGGACGGTTGCGTCGTTCGGCCTGTCCTTTCAGCGCGGACGAGGGGTCCGCACCGACGATCAGGGCATCGGGAAAGGCGGCAAGGAGGGCCTGCAGGCCGACGCCCGGACCGTATCCGAGCTCGACGACTCGGCCGGCCACAGGTACTGCAGCGGCGACCTGGTCGACCAGCCAGTGATTGAAGCTTCCGTTGTTGCGAGCCATCAAGCGGCCGACGACGCGACCAACAGGTCCCGACGGTAGACCGAATTGCCTTGCGATCACTCCCACTTGGCTGCTCCTGGTGACGGGGTTCGGCCGACAGCGTCGACGGTAGTGCCCTGCTTCATGCCGGCAAATCCCGGGCGCCCAATCTGCGCGAAAGATCTGGCGCCGATCGAAGCGGGGCAATCGGTGTACCGGGTGGCGAAGTCGAGGCCGCCCTCGGGCTCCCCACCCACATCGCCACGTTTTCCCAGCTGGCGCTCCCGTCGTCGAAGGAGACCAGGAACTGACCAGACCCGGAATCCAGCCATAGACGCGACCGTGAGCCCACTGCAGGCGTGGAAGTCGACCTGGCCAGGGGATGGTCCAGGCAGGACCACCCCCATGGCGGGCAAGCTATTCGTTCGTACCGAGCAGGTCCTGCATCGTCTCGACCTCGGCGGTCTGCCCCTCTTCGATCTGCTCGGCGAGGTCGATCGCCTCCGGATACTGACCGTCGCTCTGTTCGGTCTGGGCCATCTGGATGGCACCGGTGTGATGCTCGATCATCATCTCCAGGAACATCTCGTCGAAGGCCGCCCCGCCGGCTCCCTCGAGGGCCTGCATCTGCTCCTCGGACATCATGCCGGGCATGCCGCCCATCTCCATGCCGCCCATCTCCTCGGGGACCGGCTCTCCCCACGCCTCGAGCCAGCCGGACATGTTCTCGATCTCGGGGTCCTGTGCGCCGGCAATCTCCTCGGCCAGCTGCACGACATCGGGGCTGCTGGCCCGGGTCGATGCCATTTCGGCCATCTCCAGAGCTTGGCGATGGTGTGGAATCATCTCGGTGGCGAAACTGACGTCCGCCGCATTGTGGTCCTGTGCTGTGGTCTCGGCGTCGCTGCCGCAGGCGGCGAGCAGAGCGGCCGCGGCGACAGTGCCGAGGACAGTGCTGATACGTGTGCGCATGGTCCTTCTCCTGACTAGCGTGTCTGATGGATGAACGGGGCAGCCGCCGTCGTTGTCACGACAGGCGGAGACCGATCAGGTCCGGCAGACGCAGAGCAGCGCCAGGGTGGGCGGCGGGGGGAGCCTTCGATCCATGACTGTCCGGAGTACCCCTGGGTTGCGCGCCGGCCACGGTGGGGGGTCACCGCGGGATGGCTGTCGCCTCGTGAGAGACATCGCAAAAACCGCTCCGGTGAGGAGGACAGCCACGCAGACCATGCCCGCGTGGCTCAACCCGTCAGCTCCAGCCGGATCGACCAGATGCCCCAGTTGAGGCACGGCCACGGAGAACAGCAGACCGACTCCGGCATCGACGGTGTGGATCGAAGCATCAACAGTGCCAAGAACAGTCGGCGGATGGCTTGTGGCGACCGCGTCGTGCCCTTGTCCTGCGGCGCACTGGAGTCCGTGCGCAAGAAACACCGCACCCACAAACAGCAGCGTCGCGGCCAGCGATCCTGCCGGTGACCGGCGACGGCCTGCCGACCGCGTGTTCACCACAATGCGTGCCACGGCTGGCACCCCTTCAAGAGCCGCCCGGTCAGAAACCTTCGCGCCGATCATGTCGGTGTCAGGACGGCCGACGTACCGCCGGACTGGACGCTCGGATCGGCAAAGGCTGCGACGAGTCCGGCGAGGGTAGCTGCCAGCATCGCGAAGACCACGATCGCGACGATGACCAGCCGTTGCCGGCGCCGCCTTCTGGAATCGCGGCTCTCGGTCACCCACAACACAACGAATCAGGCGGGAAATCGGTTTCCTCGACGCACTCCCATGTGACCCTGTGCCCGTGACGACGTCGCGACGCGAGAAGGTATGCGAGGCGATGCGCACGGACACGATGGTGGTCCAGGGCTCGGAGAGCGACAGCACGGTCCTGGGGAACAACACCGGATCGGCGTTCGTCTACCGACGATGAACCGACGCCGAATCGATGTCGCCGAGCGGCAGTCTCGGCTCGCATGGCGACACAGGCTGCTGCCCGAGCTGCGCACCGACGACATTGCAACCATCGCCGAGGATCTCGTCGCGCTGCACCACCGATCCGGTGACGGTCTATCTGTCTGTGATGGTGCGGATGCGATCGCCCTCGGTGCAGGCGGTGGAACGCGCCCTCTACGAGGAAGGGACGCTGCTGCGTCAGCATGCGATGCGCCGCACCCTGTGGGTGGCCACGCCACAGACGATCCGTCGGATGCGTGCGGCGGCGACCCGCAAGCTGGCCGTCACGGAACACAAGCGCACGGTGCAGCTCCTGCAGGACAACGGCATCGACGACGGCGACGCCTGGCTGTGTCCTGCAAAACGTGAGGTGCTGTCTCCCAGAAAGTCGGACGCCGCAACCCAGGCCGCGCACACCCGGGTGCTGCTCGGGTTGGGCTTCGACGGGGCGCTGGTCGTAGCCGCCCGTCCGGATCGTGGATCAACGGGCAGTACACGTGGGCCGCGACGGACTCCGTGCTTCCCGGCGGCTCGATTGCCTCGACGAGCGGGATGCGGCCCGGGATGTGGCCACCAATGGCTGCGTCGGTTCGGCCCGGGCACGACCACCGATCTGCGTTGGTGGATGGGCTGGACGGTGTCGGCGACCCGCCAGGCACTGGCCGACTGTGCCGCCGTGTCCGTTGACCTGGACGGCTCTCAAGGATGGGTGGCGGCCGACGACGACGCGAGGTCCGAGCCGACCCCGCCGTGGGTAGCGCTGCTGCCCAGTCTCGACCCGACCACGATGGGCTGGAAGCAGCGCGACTCGTATCTGCCGCCCGAGACGGGCGATCCGTACCTGTTACTTCGCCGCTGTCGAAGCCGAGCGCCGTGAACAGGTGCGGCAGCGGGCCGACGAGCTGCCCCCAACCAATGCGGCGGGTCGGTGTACCGGCGAGCTGTGGACAGATGTCAATCCGACGCGCATCACGGCGCGCCTGAGGCCGGGTGTCGTACCCCCGGCTTAGCGTCGCTGGAGTGAGGGCAGGGCTTGCGGACCGGAAGTGTGCATGGCGCGCAGCGCTCGGCTGAGCTCGCCGACCGGCTCGGCAGCAGTCGCCGCGCTGCGCTCGCCCTACGTTCAGATCTCGATCGACGAACTCGGTACGCCGTTGCGGGACGTGACCTTCGTCGTGGTCGACCTGGAGACCACCGGCGGCTCGCCGGAGGGCTGCGCGATCACCGAGATCGGAGCTGTGAAGGTCCGCGCCGGAGAACGACTCGGGGAGTTCCAGACGCTGGTGGACCCCGGATCGGCAATCCCCCCGTACATCTCGATCCTGACCGGGATCACCGACTCGATGGTGATCGCGGCCCCACGAATCGGCGAGGTGCTGCCGGCGTTCCTGGAGTTCGCCCGAGGTTGCGTCCTGGTCGCCCACAACGCGCCGTTCGACCTGGGGTTCCTTAAAGCTGCTTGTGCAGCATCGGCGACGCCGTGGCCGAAGTTCGGGTCGGTGGACACCGCGATCTTGGCGCGTCGGTTGCTGACCCGCGACGAGGTGCCCAACTGCAAGCTCTCGACGCTGGCGCCTTATTTCCGTGCGCACACCGCGCCCTGTCACCGGGCGCTGGCCGACGCCCGGGCCACCGTGGACGTCCTGCATGGGCTCTTCGAGCGGCTCGGTCCGCTCGGCGTGCAATCCCTGGAGGAACTCACCGACCTGACCAAGCAGGTCGACCCGATCCGGCGGCGTAAGCGGCACCTGGCCGCTCATCTGCCGCACGCCCCCGGGGTCTACCTGTTCAAGGACGCTCAGGACCGCCCGCTCTACATCGGCAC
>JBPCOF010000186.1:0-17658 GCA_051000515.1 Geodermatophilaceae bacterium | reverse complement strand
CCCGCAGCGGCCCCTCTGGAAAGGGCAGGTTCTCCAGGTTGCGAGGAAGGCTGAGCAGGGTCGTCGCCCCGCTCTCGGTGTCGGTGCTGGCGACGATGACGCTGTCTGTACGGATTCCCTCCCTCGTGGGCAGGCCGTCGCCGCCGAGCAGTAGGACGTTGACCCGCTCCTTGTCGCCGAACGGATTGCCCGGCTCTTGGCCGTCTGGGACCGTCGCGCTCTGCCCGTCGTCGGCGAAGATCTCGGCGAGGGTGTCGCGGGCCAGAAAGACCGCATTGGCAGCAGCCGCGGCCGGTAGCGCAATACCAAGGCTCAGCACCGCCATCAGCACAGCGCCGACCAACCGCTGCCCCGTCCGCAGGCCGCTTGGTCGGAGCAGCCGATGTCCGGTGAGTATCACTGTGATCCAGCCGACACCAAGGACCATGACTCCGATGCCTAGTACGACCAGGGCATTTCCGTCGACGAGCAGGCGGAGCAACCTGCGCTCGTCACCTTGAATGAGCCAGACCGCCGCCCCGACCACACTCAGAAAGACGGTGAGGGTGAACAACCCGAGGGCGCGCCGGCCAGCGAGGAGATATGCCAGTCCCGGGATCAACGCGCCGAGCACACTCAACGTCAGGACTCGACCGATGCCCGCTGGCTGGCGCCGGCGATGTCGCGCGCTTGGTCCACCGGCACGGGGGTCGAGTCGGGCCGGTAACTGTGTTCGCGCAGCCCCCGGCGCCGTCGGACGGCCCCCAGACGACACCCGGTTCCGCGGTGGGGTGCGGCCCGACGCCGCCGGCCTTGGACTCGTGCTCGGAACTCGCCCGGACCCCGGCGAAGGTCGGCTCGGATTTGCCTGAGGGCGACTAGGGCCGGGTGGAGGTCGACGCGGAGGCAGGCCACCGAAGGGCAGGGGAGCGGTATCGCTACCCACGACGCATCCTCCTCCCGATCCCGGCCTGTCCCTGTCCGCCTATGCAGTCACCATGGTGGCATTCGACTGCCCTGGCTGGTCGAAGGCGGCACCCCCAGTAAGACGTCGTTGCGGGGCAAATGGTTACTTGACTCCTCGGATCGCCCTTGAGGTTGCCCTTTGACCCTACGGCTTGCGGCGACCGGTACTCCGGTGGCGGGCCGCCCGGCAGTGCGGACGGCGAGGAAGCGGAACTTGGCAGAATAGGTGGGGTACCTGTCGTTGACGCCTGCCCCGGGCATCAGCACGCTCGGGGGCCCGCCAGTTCACCACGTCGTCATCCCGATCTTTGCCGGGTTCCAGTCGCTCGATGTGACCGGCCCGTACGAAGTTGCAGTTGGTAGCCGACAACCGGCTGCCGAATGCCGGTCAGATCGGCTCGCTGTTGTGCCCGGCGGCTGCGGCGCGCGCACGAGGGCTCAGAGCTAGCCGGCGCGTACGGACCGAAGGCCGCCCGGCTGGCGACCGGCGAGCCGATCCAGGCCGGCTGTCGTCGCCGCGTCGGCGGGCAGGTAGACCACGAGACGCTGGCGGTCGGCATCGGGCAGCCCCAGCGTCTCGAAAGCCAGCCGCAGGACGCCCACGGCCGGGTGCGAGATCGCCCTGATCCCGGTGCGCTTCCTCCCGACCGGGCGGCGCTCCCATCGGTCGGTGAACTCCGACCCCGCGGCCTGCGCAAGTCGGGCGGCTAGCGTGTCAGTGTTGGTGTCGCATTGGCGTAGCTCCATCAGGCTCGCGACCTGCTCGTCGGCGATGTCGGCCCAATCGGGGTACGCGACCCGCGCTCGATCGTCGGCGAAGGTGAACCACACCAGGTTCGGCTCGTCGCCATCGAGAATGCCGAGGGGACGCGCCAGTCGGTCGTAGCCCTCGGTCCAGGCCAATAGGTCAGCCAGATGGTTGAGCACGAAGGCCGGGGCAGGCTCGAGCTGGTCGAGCATGGCCTGCACGGTGGGCCGGACAGCACGGGCAGCTGCCGTCGTCTGCGGACACAGCTCGGTGCCGTTACTGATGACGGCAAGGGCTTGGAGGTGGTCACGGTCATCGTCGTCGAATCGCAGCGCCGCGGCCAGCGCCCCCAGCACCTGGGTCGACGGATGGATGTCCCGACCCTGCTCGAGCCGAATCAGATAGTCGACGCTGACCCCGGCCAGGGTGGCGAGTTCGGCGCGTCGCAAGCCCGGGGTACGTCGACGCGCCGAGCTGGCTAGGCCGACCTCGGCTGGGCTCATTGCTTCTCGGCGGCTGCGCAGGAACGAGCCGAGCTCACCCTCCATCATCTCTACAGTGTGCTCTCGTCCGACCACCCCATGGTGGCCCCGCCAAGGCCAGTCTTGGCAAGGCCGGTCTCGGTCGTGCCAGGTACGGCGCGGTCTCCCTCGGATCGCGTCCGGCGCAGAGGATCGATCCCATGACGACCTCAACCGCACATGCGACTCTCCCACTCGCCCATGGCCGTTGGGCCCTGGACAGCGACCACACCACCGTCGGCTTCACCATCCGCCACCTCGGCGTCGCCAAGGTCCGCGGCCGATTCGGTGCTGTTTCCGCCGAACTGGTGATCGGCCCGACCCTCGAGGACTCCACGGTTACGGCCAGCGTCGACCTGGCCTCGATCGACACGGGCAACGAGACGCGCGATGCGCACCTGCGCTCGGCCGAACTCCTCGATGTAGAAGCCCGAACAACGATGTCCTACCGGTCTACGCAGATCCGCGGCGAGGGTTCCGACTGGACCCTGGACGGCGAGCTGACGATCGGCGACGTCACCCGGCCGCTCACCCTCGCGATCGAGTTCGGCGGCGTCGAGGCGTTCTTCGACGGAACCCGGCACGCCGGGTTCGAGGCGACCGGCGAGATTCACCGCTCGGACTTCGGTCTTGACTTCGGCCCTCTCAGTGCGATGCTCGGCGACGTGGTCAAGATCGAACTGGACCTGCAGTTCATCGAACCGAAGGTCGCCGCACATTCGAGTTGATCGCCTTGCGAGCTGACACGCGGGCACCCCACGACGGGGCGGGTCAGTTGGGGGTCGAAGCCAGTTTCACGTTGCCCTTGAGCAGGTTACGGGCGATCGACTGGCGCTGGATCTCGTCGGTGCCCTCATAGATGCGCAGCAGCCGCAGCTCCCGGTACCAGCGCTCGATCGGCAGTTCGCGTGTGTAGCCCATCCCGCCGTGGATCTGAAGGACCCGGTCCACTACCTCGTTCGCCTTGACGCCGGCGTACAGCTTGGCCATTGACGAGGTGTGCCGGTTGTCCTGGCCCTGCTGCAGCTGCCAAGCCGCATGCAGGGTCAGCCACTTCATCGCCTCGATCTCCACCGCGGAGTCGGCGATCATCCACTGGATGGCCTGGCGTTGGGCCAGCGGCTGTCCGAAGGTCGATCGTGAATTGGCGTAGTCCAACGCGAACTGGAGCAGCCGCTCGCAGGCGCCGACGGCGCGGGCCGGCAGGATGAACCGCCCGGCGTTGATCCATTCCATCGCCAGGGTGAAGCCTTGGCCGATCTCGCCGAGGATGTTCTGCTCGGGTACGGCCACATCGTCGAAGACCAGCGCGGCCGGCCCCCACTCCCCCATCGTGTCGATCGGCTCGGACTTCCACCCCATGTCCCGGTCGACGAGGAACGCGGTCACCCCGCCGTCGGCACCCTTCTCCTTGTCGGTGACTGCGAAGACCATCGTGAAGTCGGCGTCGTTGCCGCGGGTGATGAACGTCTTCTCGCCGCGGATGATCCAGGCGTCGCCCTCCTTGCGGGCCGAGGTGGTGATCGCCTTGGCATCCGACCCGGCACCGGGCTCGGTGATCGCGAAGCAAGAGATCTTGTCTCCCGCGATGACCGGCAGGAGGTAGCTCTCGGCCTGCTCGGGCGTGCAGTGATAGAGAATGTTGTCGGCGTACCCACCGAAGTAGAACGGCACGAACGTACGAGCGAGTTCCAGGCTGAGCAGCGCGGTCATGACCGGACCGAGACCCATGCCGCCGTACGCCTCCGGGGTGTTGATCCCCCAGAAGCCGGCCTGCTTCGCCTTGTGCTGCAAGCCCTTCAGGGTGGCCCGGTCGACGCCGACCCGCCCGGCCCGCTCGTTGCGCAGGCATTCGGTCTCCAGGGGCATGACCTCGCGCTTGACGAAATCCCGCACCGTGTCGCGGATCGCCCGCTCTTCCTCGGTCAGTCCGAAGTCCATTGGGCGACGCTACCGTCCCTCCACGGGCTCAGCCATCGTTGGCGGACCTTCGGCGTCATATGCCGTTGCGTCGAACTCATCGAGCAGGCGCTTGGGTGCCCGGGAACGCCATGCCGCGGTGAGAAGGTCGACAAGTGCGTTGCGGTCGATCCGATCCAGGCGGACCAGGACCGAGCTGTACCCGTCGTAATGCGGCGTGGTGAAGAAGGTCTCCGGCTCCGATGCGATCAGCGCTTGCTTCTCGCCGACGTCGGCGCACCACAGCATCAGGACCCCAGGTTCCTCGTGCCATCGGGCAAAACCCTTGGTACGCACCCGAAAGCCCGGCATCCCGTACGACGGTTTCTCGCTCGTCTCCGGCAGGGACAGCGCAGCCGTACGTACGTCGTCTTCGGAGGCCATGCCGTCATTGTGGCCGGTCTCTCATGGCATCGGGCGCAGGTCACCGAGCAGTCATGTGATCGACTGCCCTGGTGGCTGCACCGACTCGGCGCTCGTTTGCCATCGGCAGCGCGCCCGTCGGCTTTGTGCTGCTGTGGAGCACCGGTTTCATCGGGGCGAAGTACGGTCTTCCGTACGCCGAGCCGTTCACCTTTCTCGCCCTTCGGCTGATGATCGCCAGCGCGCTGCTCTGGCTGATCGTCGCGATCACTCGCTCGGATGGGCCACACACGCGGGTGCAGTGGGGCCGCTCGGCAGTCACCGGGGTTCTGCTGCACGGTGCGTACCTCGGTGGTGTCTTCTGGGCGATCTGGCACGGGCTGCCGGCCGGAGTTGCGGCGGTCATCGTGAGCCTGCAACCCGTTGTCGTCGGTGCCCTGGCCAACCGCTTTCTCGGTGAACGCCTGAGCCGGCTGCAGTGGTTCGGGCTGGTCCTCGGCGTCCTCGGGGTGGCCATGGTGCTGGCGCCCGGCGTCCTTGATGCCGGCAGGTCAGCCGACTTCCCGATCCTGGGCATCGTGTCGTGCCTCGTCGCGCTCTGTGCGGGTACGGCCGGGACCCTGCACCAGAAGCGGCACGGCGACGGCATTCCGTTGGTCAGCGGTACGGCGGTGCAGTACCTCGCTGCCGCTGCTGTGCTCGGGATCCTGTCGCTGAGCTTCGAGACCCAGACCGTCGACTGCACCCTCGAGTTCAGCCTGGCGATGGCCTGGCTGGTGCTCGCCCTGTCCCTCGGTGCAGTCCTGCTCCTGTTGTTCCTGCTCAAGCGGGGCAGCGCATCCGGGGTGTCGAGCCTGTTCTATCTGGTGCCGCCCGCCACGGCGATCGAGGCGTACCTGTTCTTCGGTGAGGACCTGGCGCCGGTCAGCATCCTCGGCGTGGTCGTCACCACCGCCGGAGTCGCTCTTGCCCTGCGCAAGCCAGGCCCCGCGCAGCCTGGCTAGAACCGCAGAATTTGCGTCCCGAGTCGCCACGCTCACACGTCCCTGTTCGCGGATAGGCGCGTTCAGGTGGCGAACCGGCGCACAGCGCCGAGAGGCACCAAGTGCACCGTTCCGATTCGGGATAGGTGCATTCCGCGTACGGCGCATTCGGCGTACGGCGCCGTACCGGCCGCGGACCTACGGCCGCGTCGCGGCTCAGCGCTCCCAGGGAGCGTCGTCGCCCATTTTCTCGTAGTAACGGGCCAGGTGTCCGCGGACTCGTGGGCTCTCGTCGTCGGGCAGATCCACGCCGCCGCGGGAGCCCTGCAGCACAGCCGCCGCGGCCATTACGCCGCGTGGCATAGCGGTCAGCCGGCCGTTGACGACGTCGGCGATGAGCAGCTTGTAACTGCCGAAGTTATCCGGCGCCGACCCGTCGTACCAGACATGAGCGTCTCGGTAGCTGGTGTTCGGCTCCTCCTTGGCCGAGGCCCACTTCCGTACCCGCTTCTCCGCCGCGTTGCTGTCCCAAGCCGTTTCGCGGTCTCCGAGCGGAAAATCCTGAAAGCGCACGACGGTCATGTCCGTCCGGTACCCAGCTGTTCGGCGCACATGCAGATGCCACCGGACCCGGCCCGCTGCCAGATGTCGTAGGAAAGCAGGCAACTCGCCGGGCGCGTCACCGGCAAAGCTACGACATCACGCGAGCCCCCGACTTGATGTCGTAGGAAAGCAGGCAACGCGCCCGGCGCGTCACCGGCAAAGCTACGACGTCACGAAAGACTGCACCGGGACTGCGTGCTGACGGGAAAAATGGGGTCATGCGACGCTAGAGCCATGAGCCAGAGCGACGACACCACGCCGTACAACACCTACAGCGTCGACGAGGAGACCCAGCTGCAGTCCGAAGACACCCTTGTGGACCGCAATGTCGACGACGTGCTGGACGAGGGCTACACCGCCCCGGAGAAGTGGTCACCCGGTCAGGGATTCGGCACGACCGCGGAGGAAGAGGAGCACGGGGAGTCCCTCGACCAGCGGCTGGTCCAGGAACAGCCCGATCCCGCCCTGGCCGAGGTCGAGCAGTCCGCCGCGGCCAGCACGGAGGGCGAGGACCCGGTCGACGCGGAGATCGACACCGACCTAACCTCCGACCTCGACGCTGAGCTCGACGGTGCCGGCGCCGCGGTCGACAACCAGGTCGGCGAACTGATCGACGACCAGGTGGGTGCGGGCCGAGCCGGCCGACTGGTGGCACCCGACGAGGGCGCGCACACCGATGTCGAAGGTCAGCTCAACGCCGACGACGTGGGAATCGACAGCGCGGCGGCCAGCGCCGAAGAGGCCGCCATGCACGTCGTACCCGACGACGAGGCCTGAGTTCGAGTCGCCGGAGCTGCCCGAGCCGCCTGAGCCGCGGGAGTGCAGTGTTGATCATCGGCAAAGTGGGGTATTGACCCGCCGGAAACGTCCGCTTTGCCGATGATCAACTGGGGTTTTACGCCCGAAGGCCAGGATCAGGAGCGGGCTTTCGCGCTCGCCCGGTTGTTGGCCTTCTGGATCGCATCGACGAGTTCGTCCTTGCCCATCCGGGACCGACCTGGTACGTCGAGCCGCTTCGCGATGTCCTGCAGGTGCTTCTTGGATGCGTTGGCATCGACGCCCCCCGCGGTCTCGCGTGAGGTGTTGACACCGCCTTCGGCCTGCTTGTCGGAGGGGCCCTTCTTGCCGCCCTCCTTGGGTTCCCAATGGTCGCCGACCTTCTCGTGGGTGTGCTTGAGCGCGGAGAACGCGACCCGGTGCGCCCGCTCGGCATCCCCGCCGTACTGATCGGCTGCCGAGTCGTGCGCCTTCGCGAAGGTCTGCTGGGCGTGGGCATCCGAGCGCTGCAGGGTGCTGGGCAGCTCACTCTGCTTCGCTTTGCCGCTCTTCGTTGTCTTGGGCATGTGGTGGCCTTACCCTCCGGGCTCGCGACGTACACATTCGAGCGACGTACACATTCGAGCGACGTCTTCACGCTATGGAGAGATCCGTGACCTATTCCGCCGATCCACGCGTTGACAGCTACATCGACGCCTTGGCGGAGTGGCAGCAGGATATCTGCCGCGAGGTCCGCGATCTGGTCCATGCCGCCGACCCCGAGGTCGTCGAGACCATCAAGCGCACGGTCCAGCCGTACTTCGTGATGGAGGGCAACGTCTGCGCCCTGCTTGCGGCCAAGGACCATGTCAACGTCTTCCTGTACGACGGCGCGATCGTGCCCGATCCGGAGGGGATCATCACCGCCGGACACGACAACAAGACCGCGCGTACCGTCGCCTTCCGCCGGGACGAGGCGATCAACGCGCCTGCGCTCAGCGCAATGTTCAAGCAGATCATCGCCAACAACCGCGCCGGTGGCTGGCGCAAGCTGAAGGGGCGGGACTAGTCGATGAGTTCGTGGCCGAGCGGGATCAGTGCCATCACTGTGTTCACCGAGGACTTGGTGTCCACCAAGCAGTTCTACCTGGAGGTCTTCGGGTTGCCGGTCACCTACGAAGACGACGCCTCAGCTGTGTTCAACTTCGGCAACACGATCATCAACCTGCTGTCGGTCACAGCGGCGCCGGAACTCATCGAGCCTGCGGTGGTGGGCGATCAGGCGAGCGGATCCCGCTTCCAGTTCACCATCGAGGTCGAGAACGTGGACGCCATCTGCGCGGAGCTGACCGGCCGCGGCGTGGAACTGCTGAACGGACCGATGGATCGGCCGTGGGGAGTGCGTACCGCGAGCTTCCGCGATCCCGCTGGCCACATCTGGGAGATCGCGCACTGACCCGTCACCGGGCCTGCTCGACGTACCAAGCGATCGGCGGACCCGAGTTACCCGCCCCCGGAGGGCCCCGGTCCGGATCCGCCCAGCAGCGCGGCGAACTGGCTTGCGTAATCCGAGGCCATGATCTCGAAGGTCATGTCCTGGCCTTGGCTGGGTGAAAAGAGCCGAAACACGGTGACCAGCGGGGTGTTCTCGAGGCCCAGTTGCAGACCCGCACGTTCGAAGACGCCGGTCTCATTCTTCAGCTTCAGCCGGCCCATGATCATCCGAACCGTGAACACATGAATCGTCGACGGCGTGACTGCGAGCAGAAAGGCGTGCGGCAGGGGGACCGGCTTGTGCCCGGCACGATGGATCGCGTCCTTGGGCACCCACGCCCCAGCTGCGCCGTCGGTTGCGACTCCGATCGCCGTCGAGGCGAGGATGCCGCTCAAGGTGCCGAAGCGGTTGACCAGGACCGCATCGATGACCGGTTGGGTCAGCCGCGCTGCAGCTTTCTCCCGAGCCTGTCTGATCATCGAACCGGCGATGCTCATCCGAGCGGCCTCCCCTGGCGACGCGATCAATCAGGCAGCAAACTACCGGGAATCGCCGTCGCGAGGCCGTCCAGGATCAGGTTGAGCCCGAACTCGAACTCGGCGTCGAAGTCGTACCCGGGCTTGAGGACGTGTTCGGTCGTGAATTCGAGAAGGGCGGGATAGGCCGCGGCCAGATACTGCAGCATCATCGATTCGGCAACCTCGGCGACGGTCTCCGGGCCGTTGATCGGCAGCGACGCCTCGGACAGCGCGAATCCGAACACGTAGCTGTCGATCAGGGCAAAGGCATGGGCGGTCATCTCCACCGAGAACCCCCCCCGCCCGCAGGCTGCCGATCACTGCGTCGTGGTGGGCCAGGGTGGCCGGGCCGGGGCTGGTGCGCGACTGCAAGAGCGGTATCGCCCATGGGTGGACCCTCAGCACCCGGCGGGCCGAGATCGCTCGCCGGCGCATTTCCGCATGCCAGTCGCGTCAGCCGACGGTAGGTCGATCTCGCTGTAGACGAGGTCGACGATGCCGTCGATGATCTCGTCCTTGTTGGCGACGTGGTGGTAGACCGCCATCGGTACGGGGGCTGGTTGGCGTCTATCGCTACAACGTGCGCGTGCAGGCCTACACCGGACTGCTCACCGACCAGTACCCGCCGTTCATCCTCGCGTGATGAGCGAGATCCCCAGCCGACCGATGGCCGGCAGGACGGTCCTGGTCACCGGTGCGACGAGTGGCATCGGCAAGGCAATCGCGCTTGGCCTCGCCAAGATGGGTGCGAAGGTGGCGATCACCGGCCGGGACCGCGGTCGTACGGAGGACGCGGCCTCGCGAGATCCGCACAGCCGGGGGTGGGCCGGTCGATGTGTTCGTGGCGGACCTGACCGCCCAGTCCGAGGTGCGGCGGCTCGCTGCCGAAGTGCTGCAAAGCCTTTCCCGGGTCCACGTGCTGGTCAATAACGTCGGTGGCTACTGGAACACCCGGCACGTCACGGCTGAGGGCCTCGAGCGCACCTTCGCCCTCAACCATCTCGCACCCTTCCTGCTCACCAATCTGCTCCTCGACCGATTGCAGCAGAGTCCGCCAGCCCGCGTGGTCACAGTGTCCTCCAACGCGCACTCCCTGGGGCACATCGACTTCGACGATCTACAGGGCGAACAGTCCTACTCCGGCGCACGTGCATACAACCAGTCCAAACTGGCCAACGTGCTGTTCTCCTATGAGCTGGCCCGGCGCCTGCGGGGCACGTCCGTCACCGCCATCGCGCTGCATCCCGGCGCGGTGAGCACGTCGTTCGGAGCCGAGGACCCTGCCACCGTCCAGCGTGTCTTCATCCCCTTCGTACGGCCGCTCATGAAGAGCCCCGCTCGGGGAGCGCTTACGTCCATCCAGCTCGCCTCAGCTCCCGATCTCCAGGAGGTGACGGGCCAATATTTCTCGAACGGCAAACCAAGAAATCCGCCAAACCCAGCTACGACAAGGCCGACGCGGCACGGCTCTGGCAGGTGAGCACTGATCTGGTCGGCCTGACCGCGGCAGCCAGCTGAACTCACTTGGCTCAAGCGATTGCGGGACCCCAGGATCAGGGACATCGCGATCAGCGGCGAGCAGGACATAACGCCGGGTCATCGCGATGGGCCCAGCCGGACGAGGTTGCGCGGCTCAGGTGCCGGCCGAGGTGGCGGGCCTTCGTTCCGGACGCATATCGTCCGGAATGGACAGTAGCGTGCGCGCCATGGACTCAATCATCTTCCGAGAGCCGCCGGTCGCCGGAGACGAGATCGAGCTGCTCCTTGGCATCCTGGACCGTACCCGCAGCGTCCTTGCATGGAAGTGCGGAGGCCTGGACGCCGCCGGTCTGCGCACGACGCTCGGCCCGTCCGCGGTGACCCTCGGCGGTCTGCTCAAGCACCTATCCCGAGTCGAGGACGAGGTGTTCTCGGTCAAGCTGTACGGGCACGACCCGACGCCGCCGTGGGACACCGCCGAGTGGGCGTGGGAGTGGGGCAGTGCCGCCGAGGACACTCCGGAGGAACTGTTCGCACTGTGGCAGGAGGCGGTCGAACGCTCCCGGGCCAGCGTCGCCGAGGCGCTGACCCGCGGTGACATGGGCCAGCCGGTCCACCTCACCAACCCCCCAGACGAGCACGCCAACCTGCGACGGCTCGTGGTCGACATGATCGACGAGTACGCGCGCCACAACGGCCAGGCAGACTTGATCCGCGAGTCGGTGGACGGTCTGGTGGGCGAGGATCCGCCGCAGCCATGATGGCGGCCATGCAGGCACCCATTCGGGCCGAGCAACTGACCATCCTCCCTGCCAACGAGGCCTCAGGAGGCGACCTCGATGCCGTCTTCGGCACCGCCGACTATCCGGGCCGGTGCCGGTGCCAGCGGTTCAAAGTCGTCGGCTGGTTCTGGCGCGACACCACGCAGGACGAGCGGATCACCATGCTCCGGGGCCAGACCGCCTGCGGCGACCCGGGCGCCGCAGCGACCAGCGGGCTGGTGGCCTACGACGACGACGAGCCGGCCGGCTGGGTGGCGGTAGAGCCGCGGACGGCCTACCCCAAACTGCGCACGTCTCCCACCCCGTGGCGCGGTCGGAACGAGGACAAGGACGATGACGGCGTCTGGGCGGTGACCTGCTTCGCGGTCCGGAAGGGCTACCGCAAGCGCGGTCTCACCTACCCGCTCGCCCGGGCCGCGGTCGACTTTGCCCGGGAGCGCGGGGCCACCGCACTCGAGGGGTACGCGATGATCACCGAGCCCGGCAAGGAGATCACCTGGGGTGAACTCCACGTCGGAGCGCTGAGCGTGTACGAGGAGGCGGGGCTGCGCCCGGTGAGTCGGCCGTCCAAGCGGCGGGTCGTCATGCGGATCGACTTCTGAAGGGACTGCGGCGCGATGGCCGAGGATTACACCCACACGGATGCGTTCCGCGGTGCAACGTTCACGTCCGCCGACTTAACCGGGGCGACCTTCCGTGACTGCGACCTGAGCCAGGTCAGGATCGTGGCTTCGCGGGTCGCGGACTTCCGGGTCTCCGGATTGCACGGAAGCATCGGCACGGTCGTCGTGAACGACGTCGACGTCACCGCCTACGTGAGCGCCGAACTCGACCGGCGATACCCCGAGCGGCTGCAGCTGCGAACGATGCGCACGGCCGACGACTACCGCGCGATGTGGGCCACCGTCGAACGACTCTGGTCAGAGACCCTCGCCAGCGCCGAACGGCTACCCGAATCCGCGCGCCAGGAACGGGTCGACGACGAGTGGTCGCTGGTCGAGACACTGCGCCATCTCGTCTTCGCCGACGATGTGTGGGTGGGTCGGATGATCCTCGACGAACCGGGCTACCACCGGCTTGGCTTGCCGCCCACGGACTATCCCGCCGCGGGCATGTCGGAGCTTGGGATCGACCTCGACGCCCGACCCTCGTACGCCGAGGTGCTGGAGCTGCATGCCGAGCGCAGGATTCGGATGCGCGGCGCCGTCGCGGGCGTGACCGACCGCGACCTCGAACGGATCCGCACCGCCGTACCAGCGCCGGCGTGGGGCGAGGAGTCGCACTCGCTCGGCGAGTGCCTGCGCGTGGTGATGAGAGAACACTGCGAACACCGCCGCTACGCTGTGCGCGACCTCGCGCTGGTCGAAACGCGCTAGGCGTCACCGCGGCTCAGGCCGATGCGCATGGGGCCCAGCCCCAAAGCCACTCTCCGCGCAGCTGGCAGCGGCCGGAGGGAGCGATGAAAGGTCAGACCGTAGACGTACGGTGCTGGCGAAGGGGGCGACGATGGTTCGCAGCTGGTCCAAGTGAGTCTAGTGACGCCGACCGCGGCAGAGGACCTCAGACCGAAGTTCCGCCGACTGCTTGCCAAGGGCGATGCTAGATGAGCACCAAGACTGAACAGGCCGACACCGAGGCGCTCGAGCGGGCCCTCGACCTCGACCCCGACACCGTCAAGGTCAGCAACCCCACAGAGCTACGGGCGATCGCCGAGCATGTAGACCAGCTCGAAATGACGCAGCGGCTCATCGACGCTTCGGTCGTCACCGCGCGGGCCGCCGGCTACTCCTGGGCGCGTATCGCTCTAGCGCTGAAGGTGAGCCGCCAAGCCGCGCATGAGCGGTGCAGCGGCATCACGTCAGACCCTGAAGCCGTCACCAACTATGAGGTGGTGGGCAGGGCAAAGCGGACCGCGCCGAGCTAATCATCCGGTAAGAGATCGGCAACAGGTAAGCGTCAGTTGCGGACCCGAAGGACAACCTCGCCCGCAGCAGACAACCTGGAGCAGACCTGTGAGGAGCTCCACGAAGCCGGCTTCCTGATCGAGCGGCTTCGCGAACCGAGACCGGTACGCGAGGCCCAAGCGTTGCATCCGGAAGACTACGAACTGCTACACCGCGAACCTCGCGGGTTCTTGGCGCTGCGTGCCCTGGCCCGCAAGTAGCCCGGCGAAGCGGCTTGACGGTTCAGCAACGACCGAACGGGTAACAAAGCCGTTCGGACTACCAACCTCAACGTGGAGGCATCATGGACACGAGCACCATCGTCTGGATCGTCGTGGCAGTCCTGGTCGTCCTGGCTGTGATCGCTGTGGTTGTCAGGCTGAGTGGCCGCCGGAAACTGGACCGTCAGCGTGCGAAGGCCGGTGACATCAGGCAGCAGGCGGCTTCGGAGGAAACGACCGTACGCCGGCACGAGGCTGAGGCGGTCGAGCAGGATGCCCTGGCCCGCCAGGCTCGAGCCGAGGCCGACCGCAAGGCCGCCGAGGCGGAGCAACTTCAATTGGTGGCCCAGGAGCGGGCCGAGCAAGTGTCCGCGAAACGGACCGAGCATGCGGACTTGCTGCGCAGCGCCGATGAGGTGGACCCCGACATGTCCGACGGCGCTGTCGGCGACGCGCACGCTGACCGGTCCGCCGAGGGGGGCGATGTCGGACCCGGACCTGACGCAACCAGTCGCGGATAACGCGGTCGTCGGTCAGCCGCCCATAGTGCCCTCGAGGGCGCCCAGTAAGTAGATCACCAGCACGACAGCGGCGATGCAGAGCACCAGGACAACGACAACCGGGACGACGACCCACCGCCGCTTGAAGCGCCACTTCGGCCGCTGTGCTGCAGGCCGTGCGAGCTGTGCAGGCTGTGCAGGCTGTGCAGGCTGTGCAGGCTCACGGATCGACAGCTTCTGCCTGGACGGATTCGCCGGCCCGTTCGCGCTTGAGGGCGGACGTCCGTGCGTTGCAGAAGCGGTCTCCGCAGCCTTTTGCGCGGCCTTGCTGGCCAACGAGCGCGTCGCCTTGGCCAGGGCCGACAGGTCAGCGACGTCCAGGCGCTCCACCTTGGTCGGTTGGCGAGGAACGTACGAAGGCGGCGGCGCAGCGGCTGGTCGGTTCATCGCAGGGGCGGCGGGTCCCATCAGCACCCGGTTCAGGCCGGCCTGTACCTGGTCAACGGTCAGCCGTTGAGCCGGGTCCTTGGTCAGGCAACCCAGGAGCACCGGCGTCAGTGGTCCGGCAGCCAGAATCGGGGCCGGCGGCTCGGTGATCACCGCAAGCAGCGTTGACATCGCTTCGCCACGGTCGAACGGCGGCCGCCCCTCCACTGCGGTGAAGAGGGTCGCCCCGAGCGACCACACATCCGCCGCGGGCGAGGGAAGTTCGTTGCGAGCTCGCTCCGGTGACATGTAGGACGGCGATCCCAGGAGGATGCCCGCTTCGGTGAGGCCGGACTCACCGCTGGACGTGGCGATGCCGAAGTCGGTGAGCCACGCTCGCCATTGCGCACCGATCAGCACGTTGTCGGGCTTCACGTCGCGGTGCACGATTCCCGCCCGGTGGGCCGCCTGCAGCGCGCCGAGCAGGTCCAGCCCGATCCGGGACACCAGGTCCGGGGGCATCGGGCCTTGATCCTGGAGCACTTGCGCCAGGGTGCGAGAGGGTATGTGCTCCATCACGATCCACGGCCTGCCGTCCTCCTCCACGACGTCGTGGACGGTGGTCACCCGCGGATGCTCGAACCGGGCTGCGGCTCGCGCCTCGCGCAGCGTCCGCTCTCGCAGCAGGCGTCGTTCGTCCACGGCGGCGGCCTCGAAGGTGACTTCTTTGATCGCTACCTGCCGGCCCAGGACGGAGTCGGTGGCAAGCCAGACCGTACCCATGCCGCCGCGCCCCAACGGCGTACGCAAGGTGTACCGGCCGGCCAGGACCCGGCCCACGCCGGCCGGCTCGGCCATCATGGGTCGAAGTTACCCGGCGGAGTACCGACGAAACCGTCACCGAGGTCGGCCACCCGAGGTCAGACTGGCTTGCCGAACGCCTCGCCCAACTCCTGCATCACTGCCGTGCCGCGTGCAGCGACCTCGTCGCCGATCCGAATCTCGGTGTGCAGCACCATCCGCTTAGGCGGTCGCTTCTCGGTGACGGAAACCTAGGCGGTCACGGTGTCGCCTGGGGACACCGGTTTCAGGAACGTCGTCTCCTGGCTGAGGTAAACCCAGCCCGCCGAGAGTTCGGTCAGCGCAGCAGAGATGAACGCGTTGCTCAGCGCGCCGTGCGCGAGTCGCCGCTGCCAGCGCATCCGGCCGGCGAAATCGTCGTCGACGTGCAGCGGGTTGCGGTCTCCAGAGAGCTCCGCGAACTCCCGGACCATCTCGTCGGTGACCAGGCGGGTCAGGCTGTGTCAGCGGCCAGCACGCCGAGGACGCCCGAAGCAGCGCACGCCAAGCCGAGTCGACGAACGGTGTCGCCGGCTGCAACAGTCGATGGCGGCGAAGTCTCACGGATGCTCATAACGTGTCCTGACGTAGGCTACTAATCTTGTAAGGCAGTCTTAATGTAAGGTAACCTTAAGGGGTAGGGTGACGGAAGATCAAGAGCCGGAACCGGCCCGGTTCAACACGATCGCGATGCTGGGACAGGCCTACAGCCTGCTCGGGTTTCAGATCGTCGAGGGCGTGGTTGGGGCCGGCCATCCGATCAAACCGTCACACTCGGCTGTCTTTGCACAGATCAAGCCAGAGGGCTCCCGCCTGACTGAGCTCGCTGCAGGGGCAAACATCACGCCGCAATCGATGGGCGAGATCGTTGACGAACTCGAGGCCCTGGGGTACGTCACACGACGACCGGACCCCAAAGATCGTCGGGCCAAGCTCATCTCGCTGACCGTGCGTGGTCAGGCCGCTGTCGCCGCCGGCGAGTCCACTATCACTGGAATCGAGGACGACATCGTCAAGATCCTGGGTACGAAGGGTGCCGCGCAACTGCGCGCGATGCTGATCAAGATTCTGTTGGCTCCGCCGACTCGGGACCGTTGACTCCTTCTTGCCACTCTCGAGCTGAGCGATCGGCTTCCCCCGCAAACGGGCAAGGCTGGACGTACACAATCCCCGGGTCACCCGCCGAGTGCGGCGAGCCGGTCGGCCAGGCAACGCTGATTGCCGTCGGTTAGCTCAAGCGCCGTACGACGTCGACGGCACTGCCGCCGCGCCGCTGCCACATCGCCCGTCAGGGCACCACCCCTGGCCGCTCGACTACCCGCTTTCTCGATCCGGCGACACCGCGCTCACCGAGCTCAGCCAGAAGCGGTCGCTCCGGCCGCCAGCAGGCGGGCCGCGATCCCCTCCCAGCTCCACAGGCGGACAGCCGCCCGCCGCGCCGCGCGCCCCAACTCCTCGCGCTCGTCCGGTGGCAGCGCAAGGAGCGTACGCAGCTTGACCGCCAGGTCGCCGGCGTCACCAGGCGCGAACGCCACCAGGTCGCGCCGCAGGGGCGGGTACTCCTCGGCCAGTCCGGTGGCCACTTCGGCCAGCCCGGAGTGACGCGCGACCAGCGGCGGCGAGCCGCAGGCCGCAGCCTCGGCCGCCACCATGCCGAAGGCCTCCGGGAAGACCGACGGGGTGACGCTGACGTCTGCGAGCGGCCAGAGCTGGGCGAGGTGCCGGTGCTCCAGCGCGCCGGTGAACAGCACCCACCCCTCCGCGGCCCGCTCCAGCGCCCGGCGCTCCGGGCCGAACCCGACGATGACCGCCCGCGCGTCAAGGCCGCGCAGGGCGTCGAGCAGCAGGTGAACGCCCTTCTCGCGGCTGAGCTTGCCGACGTACAGAACCGTGGGGGCGTCGTCCGCGAGGAAGGCGTCCAACCGCTCGGCGTTCCCGTCGTCGGGCCTGCGCGGGTCGTGGTGGTCCGGTGGGTTCGGGGCGTCGCGCCGCGACTCAGCCACGAGCGCGGCCAGTGCCTCGGCACGAGGCCGCGGGCGCAGCGCGTGCACGTCGACTCCGGGTGGCACGGTGAGCACGCGGTCAAGGTACGGGCCCGGGCCGAGCACCTCGTGGAGCACCGACACGATGTGGGCCGAACCGGCGATCACCGCCCGCGCCGACAGCAGGCACTCCCGGGCCCACGAGCACAGCTCGGGGTTGCCGCGCATCGCGAACTCGAGTTCCGAGCCGTGCGCCTTCACCACGTACGGCGTCCCGGCCGCCGCGCCGACCGCCGCCCCGAGCAGCACGTGGTTGACCAGTACGAGGTCCGCCGGCAGTTCGGCGCGCAGGGCCGCCGCGTTGGCATCGACCACCCGCGCCCGCTCGGCCGCGGTCAGGTCGCCCAATAGGCGAGCTGTCACGCCCTTGTAGTGGTCAAGGACGAACACCGGCAGCAGCGGCCCGATCTTCGGGCGTACGACCCGTGCACCCGCCAAGTCGTATTCCTCCGGGTCGGGGTCCTGGCAGATGACAACCACCTCGTGACCCAGATGACCGAACGCCCGCGCCAGCGAGCGCGTGTAGACGTTCGA
>JBPCOF010000183.1:0-3223 GCA_051000515.1 Geodermatophilaceae bacterium | reverse complement strand
AGAGCCAGCAGATGCCCGATGACGAGACGGCTGACGCCGCCCGGATGGGCGCCCCCGACGTCGTACCCCTGACCTGATCCAGCCAAGCACAGCGAGCTGAGCTGGGTCCCTCACGAACCGGTCGAATGCGCTCACGGGGCGGCTCAGCGGGCGGGCTAGGTTCGGTGGCCATGCGCCCCGAACACCTTGACCTGCTCGCCATGTGCGCCACGCCCACGTTGCATCCCGACGGCAGCCTCGCGATCGTCTCCGTCATCCGGCCGGACCTCGACAGCAACGAGTACGTGGGCGGACTCTGGTCCGTACCGCTGGACGGCTCGGGGCCTCCGCGCCGGCTGACCCGCGGCCATCGCGACACCGGTCCAGCGATAAGCCCGGACGGTGCACTGGTGGCCTTTCTCCGCGCGGCGAAGGAAGCCAAGCCGCAGCTCTACGTCGTAGAGGTCGGCGGAGGGGAGCCGGTCGCCCTCACCGACGCCCCGCTCGGTGCCGGCGCGCCGCGGTGGAGCCCGGACTCGCGACGGATCGCGTTCGCCGCCCGGGTTCCGGAGCAGGGGCGGTACGGGACCGACGAGGACATCGACGCCGACTCCGAGGCCCCGCGGCTGATCACCAAGCTGGCCTATCGCGAAGATGGGCTCGGCTACACCAACGACCGGCCCAACCACCTGTTCGTCCTCGACGTACCCGATCTGGATGCCCTCGAGGAGCGCATGGCCACGAGCGAGGCGACCGACTCGACCGGCTCGACCGGCTCGACCGACTCCGCCGACTCCGCCGACGGAACAACCAAGGATCAGAGGTTGCCCGAGGCGCGGCAGATCACCGACGGCGACTACGATGACGTCGACGTCTCCTGGAGCCCGGACGGGTCCCGCTTGGTCTTCGTCAGCGACCGGGACATGGACGGCGGAGCGAAGGAGCACGAGGACCTCACCTCGTCGATCTTCACGTGTACACCGGACGGCAGTGACCTCAGCTACGCGGCTGGCACCGGACTCTCCTGCAACGGTCCACAGTGGACGCTTGACGGCTTGCAGATCGTCTTCTTGGCGCAAGAACTCGGAGCCAACGGCTTGGAGTTCGTGGCCCGGAACTCCGGCCTGTACGCCGTACCCGCGCCGAGTAATTCTGAGTCATCGGACGACGGCTCAACCGTACCGGGCAGCCACCGCCGGCTGACCGACGCCGAAACCATTGACCTCGGCGAGGTCGGCAGTCACCTGTCGGTCAACGAGCGAGGCGTCATCGTGCAGGACCGGCGGCGAGGCACGGTACGGCTGCTGGAGATCGACCCGACCGGGGACTGTGTCGACGTGAATTCCGCAGTCGAGATCGCCGGCGGCCAGGCTTGGCATCGTGGACACGCCGTGACTCTGTCCGGGGACACCGTCGTCGCAGCTGTCGCCGAGGTCGACCGGCCCAGTGATCTTGTGCTTGTACGACATCCCTCCGCGCCGCAACGGCCGCGCCGACTGACCGACGTGAGTCGCCGGCTCCGTGACGTCGCCCGGCCTCAGCCACCCGTCGAGAGGGAGATTCTGGGTGCGGACGGCTATCCCGTGCATGGCTGGGCGGTGCTGCCGGACCCGGATGTCCACGGCGGCGGTCCGTACCCCGTCCTGCTCAACATCCACGGCGGGCCGTACGCGTCCTACGTCGGCTCTTTCTTCGACGAACCGCAGGTCTACGCCGGAGCCGGGTACGCCGTACTGATGTGCAACCCGCGGGGGTCGGCCGGGTACGGGCAGGCGCACGGCTTGGCAATCAAGGGTGCGATGGGCAGCGTGGATGCCGACGACATCCTGGCGTTCTTGGAGACCGCGCTCCAAGATCCCGAGCTGTCGCTGGATGCCGACCGGGTCGGAGTGATGGGCGGCTCGTACGGCGGCTACATGACGGCCTGGCTGACCACCCGTACCAACCGGTTCGCCGCGGCGATCGTGGAACGCGGCTATCTCGACGCCGCCTCCTTCGTCGGCTCGTCCGACATCGGCTGGTTCTTCCCGGACCAATACCACCGTACTGAGAAAGCGGACGGCGCCGAGGCTGTGGCTGGCACCGAGAAAGTGGGCCGCACCGAGGAATCAGGCGCGGATCCGGATGCTGCGCTGCGCGAGCAATCTCCGATGTCCCATGTGGACCGGGTCACGACGCCGACCATGGTCATCCACTCCGAGGCGGACTGGCGCACCCCGATCGAACAGGGTCAACGCTGGTTCGTCGCCCTGCGCCGCCTCGGCGTACCGGCGCAGCTGTTGATCTTCCCGGGTGAGGGGCACGAAATGTCGCGCTCGGGCAAGCCGACCCACCGCCGGGACCGGTTCGCCCACATCCTGCGCTGGTGGTCGGAGCACCTCCCGGTCACTGAGCGCCTTCCGATCACGCCGCCGACCGCGGAGGTGAGCCCATGAGCCAGGTCTATGTGCACGGCTACCAGCCGCGGGAGAACGAGCGCCTGCAGGACCAGGCCGGAACGCTCGTCGAACTCCTGCACGCCGACACCGCGTACCCGGCCGGCAGTACGGTCCTGGAAGCCGGCTGTGGGGTGGGCGCCCAAACGCTCACCCTGGCCCGACGAAGCCCGGATGCCCGGTTTCTGTCGGTTGACGTCTCGTCGGACTCGATCGCCGAGGCCAGCCGAAGGGCTGCTGCGGCGGCACTGACCAACGTGGACTTCCGGCAGGCGGACATCTTCGATCTGCCCTTCGACGACGAGTCCTTCGACCACGTCTTCGTCTGCTTCGTCCTGGAGCACCTCACCCGGCCGGTGCACGCCTTGGCGGGGCTCAGGCGGCTGCTCCGACCCGGCGGCACCATCACCGTGATCGAGGGTGATCACGGCTCGGCTTACTTCTATCCGGACAGCCCCGCGGCCCAGGCGGCGATCCAGTGCCAGGTCACCTTGCAGGAGCGGGCGGGTGGGAACGCTCTGCTGGGCCGACAGGTCTACCCACTGATGGTCGCGGCCGGCTTCGACGAAGTCAGCGTTTCTCCCCGGATGGTCTACGTGGATTCCAGCCGGCCTGAGCTGGTCGATGGCTTCATCCGCAAGACTTTCACCGCGATGGTCGAAGGCGTTCGGGAGCCCGCATTGGCGGCCGGTCTGATCGAGGCGTCCGGCTTCGATGCCGGCGTGCGAGATCTGTACCGAACGACCGAGGCGGACGGGGTCTTCTGCTACACGTTCTTCAAGGGCGTGGGCGTCAAGCGACCCACCTGA
>JBPCOF010000168.1:0-3264 GCA_051000515.1 Geodermatophilaceae bacterium | reverse complement strand
CAACCGGCCGGCCAGTCGGCTCGCCCGCCCTCGAACCGGCCGAGCCGGATCTTTGGCCCTTGCAGGTCGGCCAGTATTCCGACAGCACGGCCGGTCCGATCAGAGGCCTCCCGCACCATCCGGTACGCGGCCTCGTGGTCGACATGGGTGCCGTGACTGAAGTTCAGCCGGGCAACGTCCATCCCGGCCTCGACGAGGGCTTGGATCCTCTCGGGCCCTGCCGTCGCCGGCCCGATGGTGCAAACGATCTTGGCTCGGCGTGACATGGGTTCAGCCTAGGGGCGGCTAGCGGGGCCTCAGCGCAGCGCCATCGTGGTCGGCGAGACCGGTCTGGGCAGCATCGAGGTACCGGTCAGGAAACCGTCGACGGCTGCGGCAGCCGCCCGGCCTTCGGCGATCGCCCAGACGATCAGTGATTGCCCACGTCCGGCGTCGCCGGCGACGAACACGCCGGGCACGGTGGATTGCCAGTCAGAGTCTCGTACGACGTTGCCGCGGCCGTCGATGTCCACGCCCAACGTCGCGATCAGTCCGGTCAGCTGCACCCCGGTGAAACCCATCGCGAGCAGCACCAGATCTGCCGGAATCTCCCGGGCACTTCCCTCGACCGGGGTGAAGCGCCCGCCGCGCATGTCCACCTCGTGCAAAACCAACGCGCGTACCCGACCGTGCTCGTCGGCAAACAACTGCTCGGTCTCGACGGCGAAGCTTCGTTCGCCGCCCTCCTCATGGGCACTGGTGGTGCGCAGGATCAGCGGCCAGGTCGGCCACGGGTTCGCGTGCGCCCGGGCCTCGGGAGGTGCGGGCATGATCTCGAGCTGGGTGACCGAGGCGGCTCCCTGCCGGTGCGCGGTGCCCAGGCAGTCCGCACCGGTGTCCCCACCACCCATGATCACGACGTGCCGGCCTTCGGCACTGATCGGAGACCGGGATAGATCACCGTTGACCACGCGGTTGGCCAATGGCAAATAGTCCATGGCCAGGTGGATGCCGTCGTACTCGCGACCTGGAATGAGCAGGTCGCGGGCCACTGTGGCACCGCAGGCCAGGACGACCGCCTCGTAGGAAGCCCGCAGGTCCTCGACGGCCAGATCCACGCCGACATCGCAGCCGGCGACGAATCGGGTTCCCTCGCCACGCATCTGGTCCAGGCGCCGGTCCAGGTGCCGCTTCTCCATCTTGAACTCCGGTATTCCGTACCGGAGCAAGCCGCCGATTCGATCCGCGCGTTCAAAGACGGTGACCTGGTGGCCGGCCCGCGTCAACTGCTGCGCAGCGGCCAGGCCGGATGGACCCGATCCCACGACGGCGACGCTCCTGCCGCTGTTGACCTCTGGCGGTTGTGGGCTGACCCAACCTTGCTCGAAGGCCCGGTCGATGATCTCCACCTCGACCTGCTTGATCGTCACCGCGTCGTCGCTGATGTTCAAGACGCAGGCGCCCTCGCACGGAGCCGGGCACAGACGACCGGTGAACTCCGGGAAGTTGTTGGTCGCGTGCAACCGTTCGATGGCCTCTCGCCAGTCGTCGCGTCGGACCAGGTCGTTCCACTCCGGGATGAGGTTGCCCAGTGGACACCCGTGGTGGCAGAACGGGATGCCGCAGTCCATGCACCGGGCGGCCTGCGTCCGTACTCGCTCCGGTCCGAAGGCGTCCTTACCCTCACAGACCTCCTGCCAGTCCTGCAGGCGCAACTCCACGGGTCGACGTGGTGGTAGCGCACGATCATGTTTGAGGAACCCAGCCGGATCAGCCACGTGCGGCCTCCATCACGGCGGTGTCCACGTCCTGGCCGGCTGCCTCGGCGATCCGGGAGGCTTCGAGGGCGCGCTTGTAGTCCAGCGGCATGATCTTGGCGAACGCCTCGACCCGACGGGGCCAGTCAGAGAGCAGGCCGGTGGCGATCGTGGAGCCGGTGAGCTCCGCATGCTTGGCGACGGTCTCGCTCAGCCAGTCGCGGTCGTCGGCGGTCAACTCCTCGATGGCGACCATGTCTGTGTTCACGCGCTGCCGTACCAGATCGAGCACGTACGCGCTTCCACCGGACATGCCGGCTGCGAGGTTGCGTCCCATCGGCCCGAGAATGACCACCCGACCTCCGGTCATGTATTCGCAGGCATGGTCCCCGACGCCCTCGACCACGGCCGTCGCCCCCGAGTTGCGGACGCAAAAGCGCTCTCCCACCAGGCCGCGGATGAACACCTCACCCGAGGTTGCCCCGTAGGCAATGACGTTGCCGGCCACGACGTTCGACTCGGGAAGGAACGGTGCGGCGGGATCTGGACGCAGCACGATCCGGCCGCCGGACAGACCCTTGCCGAGATAGTCGTTGGCATCGCCGACGAGCCGCAGAGTGATCCCGCGTGGGAGGAAGGCGCCGAAGGACTGACCCGCCGAGCCGGTGAGAGTCAGATCGATGGTGTTGTCAGGCAGGCCCCGTGCGCCGTACCGCTTGGTCACCAGCGAGCCGAGCATGGTGCCGACGGTGCGGTTGACGTTGCGGACGGGCAGCTCCAACTTGACCGGTTGGCCGTCGAGCAGGGCACCTTCGCAGAGTTGGATCAGAGTGTTGTCCAGCGCCCGGTCCAGACCGTGGTCCTGGCCGCGGACGCGACGCCGTGGCGTTCCCTCGGGAAGCTCAGGGACGGTCAGGAGAGGGGCCAGATCCAGGCCGCCGGACTTCCAGTGCTCCACCGCCTTTCGGATGTCGAGCAACTCGGCGTGACCAATCGCCTCGTCCATCGTGCGGAACCCCAACTCGGCGAGATACCCGCGCACCTGCTCGGCGAGATAGGTGAAGAAGGTGACGACGAACTCGGGCTTGCCGGTGAACCGCTTGCGCAAGTCCGGGTTCTGCGTGGCCACACCCACCGGACAGGTGTCGAGATGACAGACCCGCATCATCACGCAACCCGACACGACCAGCGGCGCGGTGGCGAAGCCGAACTCTTCGGCGCCGAGCAGCGCAGCGATCACGACGTCGCGACCGGTCTTGAGCTGTCCGTCGCATTGCACGACGATCCGGTCCCGCAGCCCATTGAGCAGCAACGTCTGCTGGGTCTCGGCAAGGCCGAGCTCCCACGGCGCGCCGGCGTGCTTGAGCGAGGTCAGCGGCGCGGCACCGGTGCCACCGTCATGACCGGAGATCAGTACGACATCGGCGTGTGCCTTGCTCACTCCGGCCGCGACCGTGCCGACTCCGATCTCGGACACGAGTTTCACGTGCACCCGCGCCTCGGTGTTGGCGTTCTTGAGGTCGTGGAT
>JBPCOF010000279.1:0-9901 GCA_051000515.1 Geodermatophilaceae bacterium | reverse complement strand
GACGTCCTGCTCACCCTGATCGAACCAGTCCGTCACCGGGCGGACGTGAAGCGTGTTGTCCTTGGCCGCCGAGACGACCGAGACGGGTATCCGGTTGTCGACGATGTCCTCGATGCGACGAGTGATTCCGGTGATCGGGTCGAAGATCAAGCTGCCTTCGGCCAAGCACTTGTTCTTCACGACCTTGATCCGGGTCCGGTTGCCGACCGCGTCGGTGCCGTCCTTGAGCGTCTCGATCCGCCGTACGTCCAACCGGACCGAGGCGTAGAACTTCAGCGCCTTTCCACCCGTGGTCGTTTCGGGAGACCCGAACATTATTCCTATCTTTTCCCTGAGCTGGTTGATGAAGATCAGGGTCGTACCCGAATTGCTGAGTGCCCCAGTGAGTTTGCGCAACGCCTGACTCATCAGGCGGGCCTGGAGGCCGACATGGCTGTCCCCCATCTCACCCTCGATCTCGGCGCGGGGGACGAGCGCAGCCACCGAGTCGATGACGACGATGTCCAGAGCGCCGGAGCGGACCAGCATGTCGGTGATCTCGAGCGCCTGCTCACCGGTGTCGGGTTGGGAGACCAGCAGCGCATCGGTATCGACGCCGAGCGCCTTCGCGTAGTCCGGATCCAGCGCGTGTTCGGCGTCGATGAACGCGGCGATGCCACCGGCGGCCTGAGCACTGGCCACGGCGTGCAGCGCCACGGTGGTTTTTCCCGACGACTCCGGTCCGTAGATCTCGATCACCCGCCCCCGCGGCAGTCCACCGACGCCGAGTGCGACGTCCAAGGCGATGGAGCCGGTCGGGATGACCTTCATCGCCGGGCGCTGGTCGTCACCAAGGCGCATGACCGAACCCTTGCCGTACTGCTTCTCGATGTTGGCCAAAGCCATGTCCAGCGCCTTGTCCCGGTCGGGTCCTGCCATCGTGCTCCCACCTTCTTTTCGGGTCGCGCTCCCCGTACCTGGGGACGGAACACGACGCTACGGCCGGCCACCGACACAACCGCGGTCTCCGAGCGATCTGGGGACAACGTGTTGCGGCCTGTGGAGGACGCTATCCGAACACGTGTTCGATCAACAGCGACACGCCGAAACGGCCGCATCCAGATCGTCAGCGGACCCGGGGCGGCAGTTCGAAGTCGCCGCAGATCGCCAGCCAGATCTTCTTGTACGGTTCGCCGGCTTCGACCGCCTGAACAGCGGTCCGACCGTTCAACCGAGCTGAGACGTGGTCCTGGGCGACGGATTCGGCGTAGGCCGGGCCGAACTGCGCGTTCATCTGGGCCCAGAACTCGGTCATCCGCACTTCACCGAGACTACGAGGCGTGGCACGATCCAAGGCATGGACCTCGGCGGGGAATACGACCTGCAGTGGCAAATCGTGACCGCTGTTGTCCTGATCGGCGCGCTGGTGTTCCTCATCCTGGCCTACCGCAGACGCAACGACCGGGACTGACCCGCGACCCTGGCGGCGACCAAGAGCGACGATCAAAGGCCCATGCTGCGGCCGATGATTTCCTTCATGATCTCGTTGGTACCCCCGTAGATCGACTGCACTCTGCTGTCTCGCCAGGCCTTTGAGATGGGGTATTCGCTCATGTACCCGTATCCCCCGTGCAGCTGCAGACAGGCGTCGGCCACGGTGTTCTGCAGGTCTGTCGTCCAGTACTTCGCCATGGCAGCGTCGACGGCGCTCAGTTCGCCGGCGTTGTGCGCGACGACGCACCTGTCCACGAACACCCTGGCGATCTGGGTCTTGGTAGCCAGGTCGGCGAGGATGAATCGGCTGTTCTGGAAACTGCCGATCGGGCGCCCGAACGCCGTGCGGCCCTTGACGTACTCCAGGGTGGTCTCGATCATCCGGTCACAGCCGGCTGCGGCCATGACCGCAATGGACAGTCGTTCCTGCGGAAGGTTCTCCATGAGGTGGATGAAGCCGCCGTTCTCGGTACCGATCAGGTTCTCGACTGGAACCCGTACGTCGTCGAAGAACAGCTCTGCGGTGTCCTGGGCCTTGAGGCCGACCTTGTCCAGATTGCGACCGCGTTCGAACCCACGCATTCCCCGCTCGACGGCGAGCAGTGACAGACCTTGCGCCCCAGCTCTTCCCGGATCGGTGTGCGCGACTACTATGACCAGGTCGGACAGGATCCCGTTCGTGACGAACGTCTTCGAGCCATTCACGAGGTAGTCGGTCCCGTCCCGACGAGCCGTGGTCGTGATGCTCTGCAGGTCGCTGCCTGCCGAGGGCTCGCTCATCGCGATAGCAGTGATGATCTCGCCCGAGCAGAGGCCAGGTAGCCACCGCTGCTTCTGCTCCTCGGTGGTCAGGCTCATCAGGTACGGGGCGACGACATCGTTGTGCACAGCGAACCCGAGGCCGCTCGCGCCGACTCGGACCAACTCCTCGCCGACGACTGCGTTGTACCGGAAGTCTCGTACGCCTCCGCCCCCGTAGGCCACGGCGACGTCAGTCCCGAGCAGTCCCTGCTGGCCGGCTTCGGTCCAGATTCCCCGGTCGACGATCCCGTCTGCTTCCCATTGCTCGTGGAAGGGCACGACGTGTCGGGCGAGGAAGCCGCGGGTCATCTCCCGGAAGGCGGTGTGCTCGGTCTCGTACAACGTGCTTTTCATGATCTGAGTGTGCCACCGACCGGCCCGTTCCTACTGGCAGGTAACCGTCGGGCTGGCCCCTAGGTAGTGGGCTTGGGCGACCCGCCATGTGGCGCAGAGCTGTCTGGAGCGCCAACGACCGGCTGTCCTGAGTTGTCGTCGTGCGGCGGGGCGGCCTGTGGGTACGGCAGCGTTCCCGGAGGACCACCGTAGGCCCCGCCGTACGACGTGCCGGAGCTCTCGCCGTCCGAGTCGTGCGGGTACGACTGGCCGGAGTACGGGTCGCCGTAGGTGCCCTCCGGCATGCCGTAGTACGAGTCGTACCCGTCGCCTTGATCTGAGTCGTAGTAGCCGCTCTGGGGCCCCTGGCCCCCCTGGGGCGCCCAGGACCCGCTCCCCTCGTAGCCTTCCGGCTGTCCCGGCCATTCGTGGGTGGCCGACTCCGCCTGCGCCGCCCGGGCTGACGTGGCGGCTCGACGCCGGCCCAGGAGCAGTCCGGTCACCAGGGTGGCCACCAGCAGCAAACCGATGCCACCGAGCACCCACACCCACCAAGCGATGCCGGAGTCCGAGGCACTGCCGGCTTCGCCGTTGGCGATGGCACTGGCCCGTGCGGTCAGGGTGTTCTCGGCGTCCGGACGCAACTGCGTCCAGGCCACAGTGTTCCCCTGGATCGTGCCGTTGGACTCGGTGACCGCCCCTGGGAAGGTCATCGACACCATTGCGGTGAAGCTGTTACCGGTTGGCACTGTGTCGGGGCCGGCAAGATTGAAATCCAGACTGGCATCGAGAAGGTAGTCATCGCCCTCGCGAGTCAGCGCGAACCGGATGGAGCTGTCGGAGGACAAGGCGTCGATCTCCGAGATCGGAACTCCGCTGATGACATACCTGGAGCCCACGTAGTCGGCATCCTCGTAGGCTTCCTTGGTGACCGACCCCTGCGACGGGGTCAGCTCCCCGGACCGCCCGAAGACATCCTGACCCACCGCGAACTCACGAGCCACGGCGACGATCAAGGTGCCGTCCAACGTGTCGTCCTGGCTGACGACCAGGGTCAGGTCATACTTGAGGCAACCGCTCAAGACGAGGGCCAGGCCCAAGATCAGGCTCGCCCGCAGACCACGGCGCCGGCTGGAACGAGCCCGGGGAGGAGTCGAAGTTCTGCTCACCAACAGAGTGTGACCCTTCCCCGTGTCTTGCGCACGTGAAGGACTGACCGACCGGTTGTCCGACATCTGGGCGAGGATGAGCGGGTGAGCTCTCTGGATCGGTTCGGACCAGCCACCCGTGCCTGGTTCAGCGGCGCCTTCGCGGCTCCCACCAGCGCGCAGGTCGCGGCCTGGGAATCGATCGCCGGGGGGGCGCACACCCTGGTCGTGGCCCCGACCGGTTCCGGCAAGACTCTCGCGGCATTTCTCTGGTCGATCGACGAACTCGCCCGGAATCCGCTTCCCCGCCGGGCGCCCCGCCGGCGCGGCACGCGATCTGACCCGCCGCCGATCCCGGAGGCCCGCTGTCGGGTGCTCTACATCTCCCCGCTCAAAGCGTTGGCTGTGGACATCGAGCGCAACCTGCGCGCTCCGTTGGCCGGCATCGGTCAGGCCGCGGCTCGGCTCGGGGAGGCACCGCCGGACATCGAGGTCGCCATCCGATCCGGGGATACCTCGCCCGAGCAGCGACGTGCCTTTGCCAGACACGGAGCGGACATTCTCATCACCACCCCCGAGTCGTTGTTCCTGATCCTGACCAGCAGCGCGCGAGAAGCGTTGCGCTCGGTCACGACGGTGATCATCGACGAGGTGCATGCGGTGCTGTCGAGCAAGCGAGGGACGCACCTGGCGTTGACACTGGAGCGCCTCGACGATCTGCTCGACCAGCCGGCACAGCGGATCGGCCTGTCCGCGACCGTACGGCCGATCGATGAGGTGGCGACCTTCCTCGCCGGCGGCCGACCGGTCCAAGTGGTTGCGCCGCCGGTGGACAAGCAGGTGGAGCTGTCGGTCGTCGTCCCGGTCGAGGATCTCGCCGAACTCGGCGCCGAGACCGGCGAACTCGCCGGATCGGCCGCCGGCTCACAGCCTCGTACGAGCATCTGGCCGCACGTCGAGGAACGTGTCCTGGACCTCGTCGAGGCCCACCGCAGCACGATCGTGTTCGTCAACTCCCGACGGCTGGCCGAGCGACTGACCTCCCGGCTCAACGAACTGGCCGCCACACGGGCCGGCATAGCGGTCGACGATGCCCGACAGATGCCGGCCCAGCTCATGGCCCAAGCCGGGATCGGCGCCGCCCAACCGGACGGTTTCGTCCCGGTGGCGGCCGCCCACCACGGCTCGGTCTCCCGGGAGCAGCGCGCCGTTGTGGAGGAGGCGCTGAAGTCCGGCCGGCTGCCCGCCGTCGTCGCCACCTCGAGCCTGGAACTCGGCATCGACATGGGGGCTGTCGATCTGGTGATCCAGGTGGAATCACCGCCGACGGTGGCCTCCGGGCTGCAGCGGGTCGGGCGGGCCGGACATCAGGTCGGGGCGGTGAGCAGCGGCGTGCTGTTCCCGAAGTTCCGCGGTGACCTGCTACAGACCGCGGTGGTCGCCGAACGGATGCAGACCGGCCAGATCGAATCGCTGCGGTACCTGCGCAACCCGTTGGACGTGCTGGCTCAACAGATCGTCGCGATAGTGGCCCTCGGCCCGCTGAGCGTGGACGAGATCGGGACGCTCGTACGGCGGGCGGCGCCGTACGCCGGGCTCCCGGAATCAGCCCTGCACGCCGTGTTGGACATGCTCGCCGGGCGCTATCCCTCCGACGCGTTCGCCGAACTCCGCCCGCGGGTGACCTGGGACCGGGTCACTGACACGGTTACCGCCCGCGCCGGGGCGCAGCGATTGGCCGTGACCAGCGGCGGCACCATCCCCGACCGTGGGATGTTCGGCGTGTTTCTGGTCGGCGACCCAGGGATGGTCGGCCGCCGGGTCGGCGAGCTCGACGAGGAGATGGTCTACGAGTCCCGGAACGGCGACGTGTTCCTGCTCGGCTCCTCGTCGTGGCGGATCCAGGACATCACCCACGACCGGGTGCTCGTGAGCCCGGCACCGGGCCAGCCGGGAAAGATGCCGTTCTGGCACGGGGATGCTCCCGGGCGTCCGCTGGAACTCGGTCGCGCGGTGGGCGCGTTTCTCCGCGAGGTCGGCAACCAGCGCGAAGGCGCACAGGACCGGGCCCGCGGCCGGCTGGGGGAGGCCGGGCTGGATGTTTGGGCGACCGACAATCTGCTCACCTACCTCCGGGACCAGACCGAGGCGACGGGCCACCTGCCTGATGACCGGACGATGGTGGTCGAGCGCTTCCGCGACGAACTCGGCGACTGGCGACTGGTCGTGCACTCCCCCTTCGGAGCGCCGGTCAACGCCCCATGGGCTCTGGTCCTGACAGCGCGGCTGCGCGAGAAACTGGGCACCGACGTCGCGGCCATGCACTCCGACGACGGCATCGTGCTGCGGCTGCCGGATACGACCGGTGAGGCACCGTCGGCCGCGTTGATCCTGCTCGACCCGGACGAGGTCGAGGCCGCGGTCACCGCGGAAGTCGGCGGGTCGGCGCTGTTCGCCTCCCGGTTCCGGGAATGCGCGGCGCGTGCGCTGCTGCTGCCCCGCCGCGATCCGCGACGCCGCACCCCGCTCTGGCAGCAACGCCAGCGTGCAGCCCAATTGCTCGGTGTGGCAAGTGATTACGGCTCCTTCCCGATCGTGCTGGAGACCGTACGGGAGTGCCTCCAGGACGTGTACGACGTGGCCGGCCTGGTCACCTTGATGCGCGACATCACCTCCCGGCGGATCCGCGTGGTCGACGTCGAGACCGCCACCGCCTCGCCGTTCGCCCAGTCGCTGCTGTTCGGCTACGTCGGCGCCTTCATCTACGACGGCGACGCACCGCTGGCCGAACGGCGAGCCCAGGCCCTGGCCCTGGACAACACGCTGCTGGCCGAATTGCTCGGCCAGGCCGAATTGCGTGAACTGCTCGATCTCACCGGATTGCTGGAGGTCGAGAGCGAGATACAACGGCTGCCCATCGACCGGCATCCACGTGATCTGGACGCGGCCGCGGATCTCTTCCGATTGGTGGGCGACCTGTGCGGTGACGAGGCTGCCGCCCGCGGAGTTTCGGCGGCCTGGCTGGATGAACTGGTCGCAGCGCGGCGAATTCTTCCAGTGCGGGTGGCGGGTGACGAGCGGTTCGCTGCCATAGAGGACGCCGGACGGCTACGCGATGCGCTCGGGGTTGCGCTGCCGGTCGGCGTCCCCGAGGTCTTCACCGAGCCCGTGGCAGACCCGGTCGGTGATCTCGTCGGTCGCTTCGCCCGTACGCACGGGCCCTTCCACGCCGAGGACTGCGCCGGGCGGCTTGGCCTAGGGGTGGCCGTCGTCAACGCGACCTTGAGCCGACTCTCAGGTGGCGGCCGGATCACACGTGGGGAGTTCCGGCCGCAAGGAACTGGGCTGGAATGGTGCGACTCCGACGTCCTGCGGATGATCCGCCGGCGCTCGTTGGCCGCCCTGCGCAAGGAAGTCGAGCCGGTCGAGCCGCAGACGTTCGGGCGATTCCTGCCGATCTGGCAAGGGGTTGGCCCGCGGATGTCCGGTGTGGACGGTGTACTCACCGTCGTGGAGCAGCTTGCTGGGGCGCTCGTCCCGGCATCGGCATTGGAGACCCTGGTCCTCCCGGTCCGAGTGCGCGACTACCAGCCCTCGATGCTGGATGAGCTCACCAGCGCGGGTGAGGTGCTGTGGACCGGTGCCGGCGGGCTGCCGGGCTCGGACGGCTGGCTCACTGTGGTCCCAGCCGATCTTGCGCCACTCCTGCTGCCTGAGGCCCTTCCGGTCGACTCCGATCTCGCCCTCGCCGTGCTGAGTGCGCTCGGCGACGGGCGGGCGATGTTCTTCCGTGACCTGGTCACGGCTGTGGGCAGCACCGACGACGCCGAGGTGGTCGGCGCTATCTGGGATCTCGTCTGGGCCGGGCTGCTGACCAACGACACGTTGTCGCCGCTGCGGACGACCTTGGCCGGACGCGGAACTCACCGGCAATCGACGACGGTCAAGCCCCGGTACGGCCGAGGGGCCCGTCCCGGTCGGGCACGGCTGCCTTCCCGCTCCGGGCCGCCGCAGGTCGGCGGCCGCTGGTCGACAGTCCCCGAGCGTGACCCGGATCCGACCCGCCGGGCACACGCACTGGCGGAGAGCCTGGTCGAGCGCCATGGGGTGTTGACCCGCAGCGCCTCGGGGGTGGATGAGCTGCCGGGGGCCTTCGGCACTCTGTATCCGGTGCTGCGCGCGATGGAGGAGAGCGGGCGGCTGCGACGTGGCTACTTCATCGAGTCCCTCGGAGCCGCGCAGTTCGGCTCGATCGGCGCGGTCGACCGGCTCCGGGGAATCACCAGCCCCAGTGACGCCCGAGGCTTCGGTGCCGTGCTTCTGGCGGCCGCGGACCCGGCCAACCCGTACGGTGCGGCATTGCCCTGGCCAGCGCGAGACGGCGGGCACCGCCCGGGCCGCAAGGCTGGCGGGCTGGTGGTGCTGGTGGCCGGAGCGTTGGTGCTCTACGTCGAACGCGGCGGCCGATCTCTGCTCACCTTCACCGACGATCCGGACGCGCTCGCCGCAGCCGCGACGTCGCTGGCCGATGGGGCCCAGCGAGGGGCACTGGGCCGGCTGACCGTGCAGCGCAGCGACGGCGCCCCCGCGACAGAGGACTCCCCGGTGACCCGAGCCCTGGAGGAAGCCGGCTTCTCGGTGACCCCGCGTGGCCTTAGGTTGCGCCGAGCCTGAGCCGCTCAACCACCCGTCTCAACCATCCATTGGGAACCGAACGACGGCTGACGGCGCCCAAAGCGACGGTTGGGTAGCGAACCGTCAAAGGCAACGGCTCGGGTCAGCGGGCGGGAGAAGCCAGGACGTCGAGGCCGGTCAGCGCGCGGGAGGAGCCAGGACGTCGAGGCCGGCCAGCGTCCGGTCCCGCGCGGCAGCCCGAGCGGGCTGGGCATGTCCGACCTGCTCCCAGAAGCGCACGACCGATCGCTGCGTTGGGTCAGTGGACGCGCGACGCTCCGCCCCGCCCACGCCGGTAGTGATCGCGGGCTGATCTGGATTCGGGTACAGCCAACGCCGCAGCAGCCGGGTCACCCGCGGCATGACGATGTAGGTCATCAGCAGTGTCATCGCCACCGACATGATTGCGGCCCGCAGGACGAGTGGCCAATCAAGCAGGACGGAGAGCAGGTAGGCCTGGATCGGCAATTGCAGGGCGAAGATGACCGTGCTGGTGACCGCGACCATCTTCCAGCGCGGTGGCCCCTGGTCTGCCCTGTCGGGGAGGCTGAACCAGGTCTCCAGTCCGGTGACATGGGCGACGCGCTCGCTCTCGACCATCTCCTCGAGCTTGGCCAACCACTGGGCGCGCTCCTCGGACCCCTCCCAGTTGTGCAGGGTCTGCGCGTCAGCAAAGCGGTAGACGATGTGGTACTCGTCCTCATCAGGTCCGGGGCTGAGCATCGTCGATCCGAGATGACCCGGATAGCCCGACATCCGCGACTGGATGCCGCCGGCCCAGTCCTCGAAGGCCCGCTGGTTGTCCGGCAAGACGGTGCGAGCCACGGTCACGGTGATCGGTTCAGCGCCGCTCGGTTCGGCGGAGGCAGGGACCGTTGGTCGTAGTAGTGCAGGCAGGTGTGTGAGGTTCGAAACGTTCATCGCACTAGGAACATCGCTCGGCGTGCCCATTTGATTCCGGCCCAGTGGTGTGCCAATTCCCACACCCCGATGAACGCGCCTGTGCTCCTCTTGCAGGGGAACGGACCCGACGTGGGTGTGCGCGCCTCGGTCGCTAGCCTACGTATCGCCTTGCGGCACAACCGATTGGGTCAAGGCGTCGGCGCTGGCCCCGTGCCGGTCGGCGGTGCGGTGGTGGAAGAGGTAGCTGACGGATCGTCGGTACCCGGCGTTGTGGAAGACCCAGTCGGCTCGGTGGGTTCGGGCGGCTCGGTGGGTTCGGGCGGCTCGGTGGGCTCGGCGGGCTCGGTCGGGTCCGTGGGCTCCGTCGGGTCCGTGGGCTCCGTCGGCTCCGTGGGCTCCGTGGGCTCCGTGGGTCCGTTGGAGTCCGTGGGTTCGGTCGGCTCCGTCGGCTTGGTCGGCTCCGTCGGTCCAGCAGGAGGAGGTGTGTTCGTCGGCGGCCCGCTTGGCCCGCCCGGAAGTGAAGCAATCGGGTGGGCGGGACTGGTGACCGGATCGTCCGGGACGTCCGG
>JBPCOF010000267.1:0-3746 GCA_051000515.1 Geodermatophilaceae bacterium | reverse complement strand
GAGCTCGGCCGGTTGATCGATCGATCGCAGCGCCTGGAAAACGGCTTGCGCGGTCCGGTCATCCCGACCGCCGTCGCCGGGACGGTCCTGGCTCTGCTCCTAGTGATGGCCGCCGGTAGCTACTGGGCCGATCGGCGGCTGCGCGAGGTGCGGCTGCTGTCCTCGCGGGGCGTCGGGCCAGTGGCGCTGGCGGTCAAGGCGGCCCTCGAATTGGTCATCCCGGCGGCCCTCGGCACGGTGGCCGGCTATTACCTGGCCCGGGGCCTGATCGCCCTCGCCGGGCCAGCAGACGATCTCGACCCTGGCGCGCTGCGCAGCGCCATCCTGACGACCATCGCCGGCTTCGTGATCGGCGTGATCCTGCTGTCGGCCGTCGCCGGGATCCGCTCGCGCAACTTCACCGAGAAACCGATCGGGCACAAGCGCTCCTGGCTCAGCCTCGTGCCCTACGAGTTGATCCTGCTCGGTGCGGCCGCCTACCTGTGGTGGCAGCTTCAAGGTGAGGATGCCGTCGTGTTCGACGGCTCGGTCGCGCAGGTCAACGGGCTACTGGTCACCTTCCCGCTGCTGTTCCTGGCCGGTGCTGCCGTACTGGTCGTACGCCTGATCATGCTGGTCCTGCCAGCGCTGCGGCGCAGGGCGAGCGGATGGTCACCGGCCGGCTTCGTCGCGGTCAACCAGCTGACCGCCAATCGGGTGGTGAGCGCGAGCCTGTTGGCCGCGCTCTGCCTGCCGATCGCGGTGCTCACCTACTCGGCCACCCTGACCGCGTCCAGCCAGCGGACTGTGGAGAGCAAGGCGCTGACCAGCGTGGGCGCCGAACGGGCTGTGACCAGCTTCGGCACGTTGGAGGCGACACCTGCCGTGGACGCGGCCGGCACCCTGGTGGCGCGATATCAGGACGCCTTCGTCGACGGGGCCGAGGCCACTGCGCTGGGCGTCGATCCGGGCGACTTTGCGAGCGAGGCGTACTGGGAGGACAGCTTCGCCGACCTCGACCTCGATCAGCTGCTCGCCAAGCTTCCCGATCTGGTAGACGACCGGATCCCGGTGGTCGCGGCCGGCGGCCTACCGCTCGGCCCGATCCGGTTGGACCTCGGTGGCAACAGCCAGGCGTTGACTCTGGATGCCGAGGTCGTCGCCGTGGCCGACGCACTGCCCGGCCGTCGTACTGCCGAGCCACTGCTCCTGTTCGACGACCGGCTGATCAGCGGCGAGGTGCCACAGTCGGCCAATCTGCGCTACGAGATCTGGACCAACGGTGATCCCGCGCCGGCGGCGGCCGAGATCCAGGAGCAGGGGGCGCGGCTGTTCCGCGTGTTCACCACCACGGAGGTCTTCGAGCTGGCCAACTTCCTCGGTGTCTCCTGGACCTTCGGCTACCTGCAGGCACTGGCCGCCTTCGTCGGCGTCATCGCGATCGGCGGCCTGCTGCTCTACCTCGAGACCCGCCAACGCAAGCGCACGGCCTCGTACGCAATGGCCCGCCGGATGGGCCTGTCCCGCCGGGCGCACTTCGGGTCGCTGCTCGCCGAGTTGGGCAGCGTCCTGGTCGTCGCGGGGGTGGTGGGCGCGGGTCTGGCCGCTGCCGCAATCGCGATGGCCTACCGGCGGCTGGACGTCGACCCGATCCGAGAACCCAGTCCGCTGCTGGCCATTCCGTGGGTCACCTTGGCAGCCATCGCTCTTGCCGCCATCGTGGTGGCCTTTGTGACCGCTGTGTACGCCCAGCGTCGTTCAGATCGAGCCAACCCTGCCGAGGTGCTCCGTCTTGGCGGATGACCGGAGTTACGACCCATCCTGGGAATTCGATTGGGGCGACTCGTCTTTCGACGAAGCCCCCGACGGCGAGGCGGTGGTGCAGGCAGGCGTGCTCATCGCCGACCCAGCTCGAATGCCGGCAGCGTCTGTCGTCGACGTGGGCAAGGTCTACCGGACTGCGACCGAGCACGTGAAGGCCCTCGTCGATGTGTCCAAGGACTTTCCGCGCGGACGGATCACCACGATCGCCGGACCATCAGGTTCGGGTAAGTCCTCCTTGCTCAGAATCCTGGCGTGCGTTGATCGGCCGACCTCCGGGTCGGTGCTGGTCGAGGGGCGCGACGTCGCCTCGCTTCGGGTCCGTCAACGACGGGCGCTTCGGCGGTCGTCGGTGTCCTACATGTTCCAGAACCCCATCGACAACCTGGTGGACTACCTGCCGGCCGGCGAACAGGTGCGCCTGGCCTCCCGGTTGCGGGGAATCCGGACCAGCACCGAGGAGATCGAGCGACTGCTACGGGTTCTCAGGCTCGACCACCGCCTCCGACATACCCCGCACCAACTCTCCGGAGGCGAGCAGCAGCGCCTCGCCGCGGCCTGCGCGGTGATCGGCTCCCCGGCCATCGTGATCGCCGACGAGCCGACCGCCGAACTCGACTCCGCTGCAGCCGACCGAGTCCTGGAAGCGTTCGGAGATCTGCGGACCGAGGGCGTGGCGTTCGTAATCTCCTCCCACGACCCGCGGGTGGTCGCGATCGCGGACCACCTGCTGCGTCTGGATCACGGCAGGGTGGAGGAGAGTTCATGACAAAGCACGGCGAGTTGATCAGCGCCGAGGGCTTGGTGAAGTCCTACCGCCGCGACGCCGAGACTGTGCACGCCCTTCGCGGGGTCAACCTGTCGATCCGTCGAGGTCAGGTCGTCGCCCTGATCGGCCCATCCGGATCCGGGAAGAGCACGCTGCTCAACGTGCTCTGCGGCTGGGAGCATGTCGAGGCGGGCGAGCTGCTCCTGGACGAGGCGCTCGGAGCCAGCAAGCCAGAGGATCTTCCGTGGGGCCGCGTCGCCCTCGTACCGCAGGCCCTGGGTCTGCTCGAGGAGCTCACGATCCTGGACAACGTACTGATGCCCGCGCGACTGGCCGGTGGCGTGAAACCCATGGCGGGCAGGGCCGCTGAACTCATGGCGGAGTTCGGCATCGACCACCTGGCGGTCCGCTATCCCGACCAAGTCTCGCTCGGGGAGCAGCAGCGCACTGCCGTGGCGCGCGCCCTGCTGCTGAGCCCGATGGTGATCCTTGCCGACGAACCTTCCGCGCATCAGGACGCCGGCTGGTCCGACGTTCTGTTCGCAGCTTTCACCCGCCTGGCCGAGCAAGGTTCGGCCTGCCTGATCGCAACGCACAACCCGGTGGTCTGGGAGCGGGCCAACACCGTGCTGGCCATGCGGGACGGCGAGTTGGCCACGCACAATACCCAGTCGGCGACTGCGGCTCACTGAGGCGCGGTGCTTCTCGGAACCCGCCGGCTACCCCGCGCCGCGCAACCAGTTCGCACATCACTACAGTCGCCACCCCGACGGCACGATGACCTACAGCGCCAGCAATTTCCGGTACATCTGGCCTGCCGACTGCGACCTGATGGCGCAGCTGGCCGGGATGACGCTCGAGCGCCGCCTGGCCAACTGGAACGGCGCCCCATTCACGGGCGACAGCGAGAGCCATGTCTCGGTATGGCGCAAGTCCGCCTGACCGGCTTCGGCCGCGGCCTGCTTACCCGTCAGGGATAGGCACACGGTATCGAGTGATGGTGATCTGGCGGACCGAGGCAGCACTGTTCCTGTCGCCCTCGCTAACAAGCCGCTCGACGGCCTGCCATCGTCGCTGGACGCTCGAACCATGGATGAGCTGATGGACGTGCGTGTCCGCTTCGCCGTTGATGACCAGGCTTTGTCCGACCTACACAGCCGCGCCTTTGGCTACGCGG
>JBPCOF010000212.1:0-3275 GCA_051000515.1 Geodermatophilaceae bacterium | reverse complement strand
AGGCCGTCGTCGTCCGGGAGGCAGCCCGACGGGTGGCGACAGGGGAAACGCCGCACGCGGTGGCGAGTGACCTGAACCGGCGCGGGATTTCGGCACCCCGCGGGGGTTGCTGGGATCGCACCCAGGTCCGCCGGCTGGTGACCAACGCGGCCTACGTGGGCAAGCGGGTTCATCGGGGCAAAGTGGTGGGGGAGGCGGTCTGGCCGGCACTGGTCGACGAGGCCACGTTCTACACCTGCGTGAGCCGGATGAGCGACCCGCGCCGGAAGACGTTCGGGACAGCGCCATCAAGCACCTTCTCAGCGGGATTGCGGTCTGCGGCGTCTGCGGTGCCCGCGTGGTCGTCCAGAAGAACCGGGGTTTTCGGGCGTACCTATGCCCCGATGGCTTCCATGTGTCCAGGCGGCAGGAGCACGTCGACCAACTCGTCAACAAGGTCATCGTGGCCCGGCTGTCTCGCCCATACGCCCTCGAGCTGCTGGGCGGTACCCAGGCGGACGCCCGGGTCAGTGCTGCGCTGGGGGAGGCTGCAGAGAAGCGCTCCCGACTGGAGTCCTTCTACGACGCGGCGGCTGCAGGGGAATTGACGCCGACGGCGCTGGCTCGGATCGAGGCCAGGCTCCTACCGGAGATCGAGGCCGCCGAGCGCTACGCCCGAGAGGTGACCGTGGCCCCGGTGCTGCGGGAGGTGGCGTCCCGCGGCGACATCGGCGAGCGGTGGCAGGAACTGCCGATCACTGTGCGCCGGGAGATCATCCGGCTGCTGATGACCATACGCATCCTGCCGGCGGTCCGTGGCGCTCGCACCTTCGACCCGGATACCGTCAAGATCGAGTGGCGGTCGGCCTAAACACCCGTTGAGGCTCGGCCGAGCTGCTATATCCCCGGTCCCACTGATGTCGCCCCTCGACGTTCAGGTGCCTTCGCCTCGCGGTGCCGTCGAAGTGGGAGCCTGATGTCCGCGTACGACACTGGAAACCGCCCGTGCCGCTCGCACCCTTGGTGCCGGCAGTCATCGGCCCGAACGACAACAGTGGCCGGTCCCTGGCAGTTGTCCCAACCGTCCCCCGAGTCCTTGGTACGAGGGCCGCCATACAGCCCCAGCAGCCGGCAGCGGGCCTCGATGACCCGCAACAGCGCCGTCACCGCATCGACGTCCCCCGCCATAGCCTTGGGCCACAGGGCGGCATGGACGGCGTTGAGGCGATCGAGCTCCACCTGCCGGAGCAGGTCGACGCTCTCGGCTTCCCGGCCTTGTAGCGCCTGAATGACCACCGAGTGAACGGTGCCGCGGTTTGCGTATCCCACCTCGGCCGCGATCTGGGCGTAGCTCATCCCAGTGGCCCGGAGCTCGACCGCCCGGGTCTTCCGCCAGGAGGCGAGGGCGGTATTCCGGTGCCGCCCTCGGCGGGTCCGGGCCAGCTCAGCGATGCGCTGCTCGGCCGCTGGCCAGTTGGCCAAGTCCGCAGTCATGGCTCCATGGTCGTACCCGAGACCGGTTGTCGCACGAGGCGGCCGACGGGCACACCCCGGTGCCTGCTCCCCAGACTGCACCAACCTGCAGTCTTCGGGGTCGATGGGCTTGTCCCAGTTGAACGGGTCGTCCGGTACGTCCATGACGATGTCGCTGATGATCGACTGCCACGGCGCGAGAGACAGCTCAACCTCGGTCTTGCCCGAAAAGCCGGTCCGGTTGAACACTTCGACGATGGCCCGGAGTCGGTCGGCGTCGCTCGTGTATTACTGGTATCGGGACGCCGACCACGATGGCGTCGACTGTGAACGGTAGGGGGCGCTGAAATATGGGACTCGTCTTCCGCAGGAGCATCCGGCTCGGCAGGGGATCGCGACTGAACCTCAGCAAGTCTGGTCTGAGCGCGTCCAAGCGGCTCGGGCGGTGGACGATCAACTCCCGCGGCCGCGGCGCCGTCCGGCTCGGCAAGGGCTGGACCTGGCGCTTCTAACCTGCGGGCTGGTTGCGCGGCGACCGGGGGTCTGCCGCACCGTCGACCGCGGACTACTCGCGCTGACGCGGGATCGCTGAGTGGGGGCGTACAGGATCGGCCGACGCGCTCGGTCGGTGTCTCCGGGTCCAGGCCGGCCCGCATCCGGGATGAAACGTCATGGAGATACAACGGCTGCGTTCCCTCAACGACCCTGGAGGAGGTCCACCAGATGAGCTCGGCCCAACCCGGAATCTCGGCCGCGGAGCAGCTACGCCGCGATCTTGCCAACAAGGGCAGGCCGGAGAAGTTCCTGAAGGTGCTCCGATGCGATAAGGGCCACCCCCTCGTCTGGCTGATCCGGACCGAGCGCGGGATCGTCCCCGTCGCCAGTCGAGTGGGCAAGGACAAGTTCGGGATGCGAAGCATCGACGGCGAACTCATGACACTGGATGAGTGGCCAGCCGGAGAGCTGCTGCCGACGGCTTCCTGCCCTTGTCATCAGAAGGTACGGATCAGCCTTCACGAGGCCCGGAGTTGGTTTGACGCGGCTCGTGACAAGTTCGTCTTTAACCCATAGGGTGAGGCTTCCTAGGAGAACTCCTTAGCCTCGGGCTTCGGCCCGGAAGCAACCGTCGCTTTGAGCGAGTGTGTTGCTAACGCAGTGGGGGCGCTGCGCTGTCCTTGGACGGCGAGTATGCCCGATCACAGTCCCGCGCACATGGCTCGGCTGACCAGAGAGTCAGCAGCCCAACGACGAGCCGACAAGATCGCAAGGCTGCTCATCTCGGCTCCACTGCTGAGTGAGGCCCAGGTCCGGCGGCTTCAGACCCTGCTCGAGGCCCGAGTCGCTGCCGGCGGTACCCGGTGAGCGCCCGCGTGGCAACGGCCATCGACACCGATGCAATGGGCGGACAGCCCCAACCCGATCTGTTGGCTGAGTACGTCGCCCGCGTCGTCGCCGAGGCACCGCCGCTCACCCAAGAACAACGCGATCGGCTGGCTCTCCTGCTGCGCGATCGGCAGGTGGCCTGATGAACAGCGACATTCTCAAAGACGACGTCCTTGACTGCGCTGACCACAGCGGCACACCTGCCGAGGAAGTGCCGCCGGCCACCGAGGTCGAGGAGACCGGTGACGGCACGGCTGACCCCGCAGGCACCGGGCGAGAGCAACGCCTGGAGCGGCTGCGGGACTACCGGCATCTGCTGCAGGAGGCGGCTCGGCACACTGACCGGGACAGCCTCGCTCGGGCAGCCGACCTGGCCGCGCTGTACGAGGAGGCCGCGTGGGTCTCCGAGATGCCCGTAGTCACGCGTACCTCGGTCCGGG
>JBPCOF010000194.1:0-5028 GCA_051000515.1 Geodermatophilaceae bacterium | reverse complement strand
CGCCACCGTTGAGTCGCCCGGCTGCCAGCTTAGGGGCGACGGATCCCCATTCCGGTCCGGCAGGATCGACGGCTTCCACTGTCGCCGCCCAGGTGATGGCTCGCCCCCCGGCACGGTCCCGGGCCGTGACCTGGCACCGGGCGCCGTGGACGACTCCTGGAAGTGGTTGCTCTCCGGGACCGGTCAGCAGATAGCAGGCCCCGTCGGACCAGACGTGCCAGACCGGCCCGGTGCTAACCGGATGCACCGGATTTCCGGTGGAGCCTCGGTCTGGGCGCAGCCACACCACTCCGGCCGCCTTCATGGCCGCCTCGACCACAGCCGACGCCTCGGGATTGTCTCCAGCCACGTTGGCGAGCCTAACTCTGGAGGCGCAACCGGAACGGAGCCATCGCGGAGCGCCGTCCGCACCCTTGCGGCGCCGAGAATGGTGCATTCGGTGAACCGCGACGACCCGGTAGGGCCGGTGACAGACTCCGCCTGTGGGAGACGGAGGTCCGACGGCGGTCTCGGCACACGATTGGGCAGTGCACCGGCCCAGCGCCAGGTCATGGACGTTGTTGCTGATCGGTGTCCTCGGTGTGTCCCTGTCCGCCCCACTGACGGCCCTGCTGGCGGCTCCGGCTCTGGCACTCGGGTTCTGGCGTACAGCGCTGGGAGCCGCCTTCCTGCTACCCACCGCAGCGGTGCGGCGCGGCGCGGAGTTTCGTGCCCTACGCCCGGCTGTGATCGGTCGTTGTGCCTTGGCAGGGGCCTTTCTCGCCGCACACTTCGGAACCTGGATCCCGAGCATCACGCTCACCTCCGTCTCGACGGCGACAGCCCTGGTATGCACCACCCCGATCTGGACGGCACTGGCCGCGAGGATCGCCGGGCAGCGGATGCCGCGCAACGTCTGGATCGGGCTGTTCCTGGCGATCATCGGAACGGCCGTGATCGCCGGCGTCGACGTGAGTGTGTCTGCGCGAGCTGTGCTCGGCGACACCCTTGCCTTGGCCGGGGGCATCTTCGCCGCCGGGTACGTGTTGATCGGTGCTCGGGTGCGCGAGGAAATCAGCACCACCACGTACGCGGTCTGCTGCTATGGCGTCTGCGCGGTACTGCTGGGCGCTGTCGCTCTAGTGGTGGGCGTGCCGCTCGTCGGTTTCGAGCTGCGGGACTGGCTGCTCATCCTGGCCATCACAGTAGCCGCGCAGTTATTGGGGCACACGGTGTTCAACCTGGTCGTCTCCGATGTCGGCCCCACCGTTGTGGGTCTGGTGCTGTTGCTCGAGGTGCCCGGGGCGGCGCTGTTCGCGCTGATTCTCATCGGGCAGGTGCCACCGGTCCTTGCGCTGCCTGGCCTGGCCCTGGTCGTGCTGGGCGTTGCTCTGGTGGTGCGTGCCGGAGATCACCGGGCCGAAGTGACGAATCTGGAGCAGTTCACCCCATAGTGTCGAGGCCCGACGTCGATGAGGAGTCTCCTGTGCCGGACCTGCGACCCCGCCGTTCGTGCCTGGCCGTACCCGGCAGCAATCCGCGCTTCCTCGGAAAAGCCAAGAGTCTGAACTCCGACCAGGTGTTCCTCGACCTCGAGGATGCCTGCGCGCCACTGGCCAAGCCCGGGGCCCGCAAGAACATCGTGGCCGCGCTCAACGAGGGCGGCTGGGGGGAGCGGCTGCGCGTCGTACGGGTGAACGACTGGACCACGCACTGGACCTATCGCGATGTGATCGAGGTTGTGGAAGGAGCAGGGCAGAACTTGGACTGCATCATGCTGCCCAAGGTCGCCGACGCGGCACAGGTCCAGGCGCTGGACATCCTGTTGACCCAGATCGAGAAGACCAACGGCCTCGAGGTCGGCAGGATCGGCATCGAGGCCCAGATCGAGACCGCCCAGGGCCTGATCAACGTCAACGACATCGCCTTCGCCAGTCCGCGGATCGAAGCGATCATCTTCGGTCCCGCCGACTTCATGGCCAGCATCAACATGAAGTCCCTCGTCGTCGGCGCGCTGCATCCGGACTATCCCGGGGACCCCTTCCACTACATCCTCATGCAGATCCTGATGGCCGCCCGGGCCCGTGGCGTGCACGCGATCGACGGACCGTTCCTGCAGGTACGCGACGTACCGGCCTTCGAGGAGGTCGCCAAGCGCTCGGCGATGCTGGGCTTCGACGGCAAGTGGGTCCTGCATCCCGGCCAGATCGACGCGGCCAACGAGATCTACGCCCCCTCACAAGAGGACTACGACCACGCCGAACTCATCCTGGACGCCTACGAGCACGCCACCTCAGAGGCCGGCGGCAAGAAGGGTTCGGCCATGCTCGGCGACGAGATGATCGACGAGGCCAGCGCCAAGATGGCCTTGGTCATCGCCGGAAAAGGCCGTGCCGCCGGCATGGAACGAACGTCGTCGTCGTTCACCCCACCCCACGACTGACGGCTCGTACGCCGACTTCGACGGGCGTTAGTAACCGACGCTGACTCCGGCGCTGGCCACGCCGATGATGGCGATGATGGCGATAGCCATGCCGACGAAGCCGATGATGATGCCTGCCAAGGCAAGTCCGCCGCCACCCTCGCCCGTTTGCTTGATCTGAGATCGGGCGATGAATCCGAAGATGATGCCGAGCGGAGTGAACACGAAAGCGAAGATGATGGCCAGGATTGCCATTGTGTTTGTCGGACGTGGCCCGTAGGGGTACGCCCCCGGTGGCGGTTGGTTCGGCTGGTACTGACTCATAGCGGCCCCCTGGTTTCGATCGGTGTGCCGTGATCCTGCCAGGTGCCTACGCCGATGAACCGTTGACGTCGTCCCGCCAAGCAAGCCAGTCGGTGAGCACTGAGACGTCGTAGTCCGGCCCTGACTGGTTGACCACGAAGAGCCGTGTCCCCACGTCGTGGTACGGCTGGGCGAGCTGGCTGGGATCGCCGTTCGCGGTCACCGAGCGGGTGATGTCCGCAGGATCGCGGTTCTCCTTGGCACACCACTCGTCGAGCACCCGGTGTTTGTGAGCGACCCGTTCGACATCGCCGAAGCCGTGCCAGATGTCGGCGTGCCGGGCCACGAGGCGCAGCGTCTTCTTCTCGCCACCGCCGCCGATCAGCACCGGGATGTCACGCGTCGGCGCAGGATTGAGCTTGCCGAGTCGGGCCTCGATCCGGGGCAGTGCTTCGGCCAGCGCGGACAGGCGTTCACCGGGCGTACCGAACTCGTAGCCGTACTCCAGGTAGTCCTTCTCGAACCAGCCGGAGCCGATGCCCAGGATGAGTCGGCCGTTACTGATGTGATCCACCGTGCGGGCCATGTCCGCGAGCAGCTCGGGATTGCGATAGGAGTTGCAGGTCACCAGCGCCCCCAGTTCGACCCGCTGGGTGGCTTGAGCCAGAGCTGCCAACATCGTCCAGCACTCGAAGTGCTTGCCGTCGGCCGCACCGGACAGCGGGTAAAAGTGATCCCAGGTGAAGATCACGTCGGCGCCCATCTCGTCGGCCTGCTGTGCGGCGTCCACGATCGCCGACCACTCCGCGTGTTGTGGCTGCAGCTGTATACCCACGCGCACGCGGCCGGGCTCGCCGGTATCGACTGTCCTGGACGAGGTCATATCTCACTCCTTCTGGCTGGACATCGGGGCGGCCGGGAGGGCGGCCGGGGGTGGGGCTAGTCAAGCCGCCTACGCCTCGCCGGCGGCTTCAGGGGTCAGGGCGGTCATCCGCTTGAAGATCTTGCGAGCGGCATCGAAGACGATCAGCCGAGCCTCGCCCAACACGACAGACAGTACAGAGCCGCGTCGCTGGACGATGACGGTCTGCGTGGTGCCCTCGGCAAGCGTGTACTCGACCACCACGCGATCCTCGGCCAGTCCGGTCTGCTCCACCGTCGGGATCTCGGTGAACGTCTGGTCGGGAGGGCAGTTCGCATACGCACCACGCAACTCGATCAGGGCCAACTGGGCACCGTCGTACTCGTCGTAGGCGACCGCTTCAGTAGTCAGCACCGCGTTGCCGTCCGGGTTGATGCCGGTGACCGGGACCTTGGCCGTACGCCGGCGTTCGGAGAGGAACTCGAAATCGCACAGCCCGGAGAAGGTCGGGTCGTCGTCGATGTTGTCATCGGTCGGGGATTCCTCGACCGTCCAGCCCGTCGGGAGATCGGCGGCCGTCAGGGCGATCGTGTGTACTGCCTGTTCGGGAGACTCGGGGATGCGGGATGGACCGTTTTCCTCCGTGGGCCCGACCGAGCCGCCCGGTCCGGAGACCGTCAACCGGGTGGCGGTCGGCTCAGAGTCCTTGTCGCCGGAGCCGGAGTCCGATGCGGTGCAGCCGCCGAGGAGCACGGCAGCCGTCATCGCCAGTGCGAACCTGCGTGGACTCCGTCCCATCCGACCAACGGTAGGCGAGGGACACACCGGGTGGTTCAGATCACCGCGCATTGATTCCGGGCCCAGCGCCATCGGGGGGATACTGCCGGTACCGCCGGACCACGAAGGAGACACACGATCCCATGGCCCGCCTTGCTCAGACCGCCGATCTCACCGACATTCAGACCGAGATCTTGGCTGCCGTCCGCACCTTCACCGACAAGGAGATCGTGCCGCAGGCGCAGGAACTCGAGCACGGCGACATCTATCCGGACAAGATCGTCGAGCAGATGAAGGAGATGGGCCTGTTCGGGCTCACCATCCCCGAGGAGTACGGCGGTCTGGGCGAGTCCTTGCTCACCTACGCGCTGGTCGCCGAGGAGATCGCCCGCGGCTGGATGAGCGTGTCCGGAGTGATCAACACCCACTTCATCCTCAGCTACATGATCGGTCAGCACGGCACGGAGGAACAGAAGCGGAACTACCTGCCCCGCATGGCCACCGGTGAGGTCCGCGGCGCTTTCTCGATGAGCGAGCCTGGCCTGGGCTCCGATGTGGCGGCGATCCGCTCCAAGGCGGTTCGCGATGGTGACGACTATGTGCTGTCCGGGTCGAAGATGTGGCTGACCAATGGGGAGAACGCCACTCTGGTCGCCTTTTTGATGAAGACCGACGAGGGCAGCGA
>JBPCOF010000086.1:0-17937 GCA_051000515.1 Geodermatophilaceae bacterium | reverse complement strand
CCGCCGGCACGGCCGACCAGCACGACCTGGCGAGGATCTCCCATCGGCGCTCCCATCATCTCGGTGCCGAGCGAGGAGAAGATCGTCGGAACGTCGTCGGCTTCGGAATCGAGCAGCGTCGGTGTGGGCATGGGGCACCAGGGCAAGGACTCGATCTCCTTCTCCACGATCTCCGGGGCGGCGCCGCTGGCGGCGATCACCGTCGAGTCGCGCCCGTACGGCGGCGGACAGCCGACCAGCAGCGCCCAGCTGGCTCGGAAGATCCGGGGGAGTTCGTCGGCCAGCAACTGCGCGAGACCGGGCCCCGAGCCGGCGAGGGCCTCGACGAGGGCCAGTTCTCGATGGGTGTCCAATGACCCGGAGAACGGCCGGAGCGACTCGACGGACACTCCCTGGATCGACCGGGCGGCTGTGATCAGTCCGTCCGGGAGCCGCTCGGGAGGTAACTCGACCACGATGTCGTCGATCGCTTCGCCGCCGGCGCGCTGAACGACGTCGATGCTGACGATGTCCGCGCCGGCGGCACCCAGGGACGTCGCCAGGGCACCCAACATGCCTGGACGATCCGGTACGACGACGCGCAGGAGATAGGACATGGCACGGGCAACAGTGCCAGACGAATGACCATCGACGCGATGACGTGGCGTCACGTTCGCGTGACAGACCGACGCCTCTGGCGCTCGGGATGCCGCGATGCCCGTGGTCGGCCGCTTCTATAAACTTCTGACGACCCCCGGCCCCCCACGGACGACATTCGCGGCTGGCCGTCCATCAGCGCTCGAGGAGCTTTCCCCTGCATGACTGCCACCGCATGACCGCCACCGCATGACCGCCATCTCCCGCGATGACGTCGCTCACTTGGCACACCTTGCCCGGCTGACGGTCACCGAACAGGAACTCGATCTCTTCGCGGGGCAGCTCGACGTCATCCTCGCCTCGGTAGCGCATGTCGCCGACGTCGCCGCCGCCGACATCCCGCCGACGACGCATGCCGTTCCGTTGACCAACATCACCCGCCCGGACGAACTGGGCCCGTCCCTGCATCCCGATGACGTCCTCGCGGCAGCACCGGCTGCCGAGGGCGGGCGCTTCCGCGTGCCCCGCATCCTGGACGAGCCGGCATGACCGGCGGTTCGTCATCCCTGACCTCCGCTTCGGCGGTGGAGATCGCTGCGCTGATCAGCGCAGGTGAGATCAGTGCCGTCGCGGTGACTCAGGCGCATCTGGACCGTATCGACTCCGACGACGGGGCGCTGCATGCCTTTTTGCGGGTCGACACCGACGGTGCCCTCGCTGCTGCTCAGGCCGTCGATGACCGGCGCGCCGCGGGGGAGCCGTTGGGGCCGTTAGCCGGTGTCCCGCTGGCCCTCAAGGACGTGGTGGTCACCAAGGGCTTGGAGACCACCAGCGGATCCAAGATCCTGGCCGGTTGGATTCCGCCGTACGACGCGACGATCACGAACAGGATCAAAGCGGCCGGGATCGTGATTCTCGGCAAGACCAACATGGACGAGTTCGCGATGGGTTCGTCCACGGAGAACTCCGGTTTCGGCCCCTCGCACAACCCGTGGGATCTCGACCGCATCCCCGGCGGGTCCTCGGGCGGCTCCAGTGCGGCGGTGGCCGGGTGCCTGGCACCGCTGGGGATCGGCACGGACACCGGCGGATCCATCCGGCAACCCGCCGCGGTCACCGGCCTGGTCGGGCACAAGCCGACCTACGGCGGAGTCAGCCGCTACGGCCTGATTGCGTTCTCCTCCAGTCTGGATCAGGCCGGGCCATTCGGCCGTACGGTCCTGGACACGGCGTTGTTACACGAGGCGATCGGCGGACACGACCCGGCTGACTCGACGTCCATCCCGCTGCCCGTCCCGCCGGTCGTCGCCGCCGCACGCGCCGGTGCCGGTGCTGACCTGAACGGCCTGCGGATCGGTGTCGTCCGCGAACTCGGTGGTCAGGGGTTCGCCGACGGGTACGAACCGGGAGTCCTGTCCAGCTTCACCGAAGCCATCGACGTGCTGGCCGGGCTGGGCGCGGAGGTCGTCGAAGTGTCCTGTCCGCACTTCGGGTACGCACTGGCCACCTACTACCTGATTGCGCCCAGTGAGGCTTCGTCCAACCTGGCTCGCTTCGACGCCGTCCGGTACGGGCTACGCGTGGGTGATGACGGTGTACGCGGCCTCGATGACGTGATGGCGCTGACCCGTCAGGCGGGCTTCGGCGCAGAGGTCAAGCGCCGCATCATGATCGGGACCTATGCGCTGTCGAGTGGCTACTACCAGGCGTACTACGGGCAGGCACAGAAAGTCCGTACGCTGATCGGTCGAGACTTCGCCGCGGCTTTCAAGAGCGCCGACGTGCTGGTTTCGCCGAGCACACCGACGGTTGCCTTTCCGCTGGGGGCACGCACCGATGACCCGCTGGCGATGTACGCCGCGGACCTGTGCACGTTGCCGGCCAGCCTGGCCGGCACCCCGGCCATCTCGGTGCCCTCTGGACTGTCCGAAGGCCTGCCGGTCGGTCTGCAGATCATGGCGCCTGCCCTGGCCGATGACCGCTGCTACCGGGTAGCCGCCGCCGTCGAATCCGCACTGGACGCCCGCCGCGGACATCCCTTGCTGCAGGAGGTGCCAGTCCGATGAGGCCAGCCACCCTCATGAGAATCGCGTACGGGCTGGCCGCCTTTGTCCTGCTGCTGGGGGGTGGTGCTGTTCCCGATTTTCGCCGTCGTCGGTGCGCTGACCGGACGCGCCGGTTATCTGAGCACGCGCAGCTCCGCTACCGGCACCGGATCGGACGTAGAGTGATCTGCACATCACAGGTGGACGAGTGGTTGGGGAGGGACACGCATGACGACCCAATGGGCCGGGTTCGACCCCCGAACCCAGGCAGCAACTCAGGTTCGCCCATCTGTGCGCACCCTGCCGCCCCTGCCTCCGCTGCCTCCGCTCCCTGCCCCGTCCGCGACGCCCCCGCCGCAGCTGGGCTTCCAGCCAGAACCCCCGACCCCACGGGAATTGCTCGTTCAGCGGCTCGTCGGCGGTGCGTTGATGCTCGTCCTGTTGTCGATCACCGGATACCTGTGGAACCTCGACTGGCTCTTCCGGGTCCTGTTCACCGTCTACACGGGGCTGGTGGGGTATTGGTTCTGGGACCTGTTCGTCAGGCATCCTCGGGTCTGAGCACCGCTGCCGCGGTGCGCAGCAACGTCCGCCTGGAGGTCCTGTGACGGCCGCCGCTGAGATCAGTGTCGATGACGTCGTTGCCAGGTACGACCCGGTGATCGGCTTGGAGACCCACGTCGAGCTCGGAACGCTGTCGAAGATGTTCTGCGGTTGCCCGACCGAATTCGGCGCAGAGCCCAACACCCAGACGTGCCCGGTCTGTCTGGGCCTGCCCGGTGCGCTTCCAGTCGTCAACGTGAAGTCCATCGAGTCCACGATCCGGATCGGGCTGGCGCTGAACTGCACGATCGCCTCGTGGTGTCGGTTCGCCCGGAAGAACTACTTCTACCCGGACATGCCCAAGGACTTCCAGATCAGTCAGTACGACGAACCGTTGTGCACCGATGGGTACCTCGACGTCATGGTCGACGGCGAACCGTTCCGAGTCGAGATCGAACGGGTCCACCTCGAGGAGGACACCGGCAAGAGCTTGCACGTCGGAGGCGCCACCGGGCGGATCCATGGGGCCGATCACTCGCTGGTCGACTACAACCGGGCCGGTATCCCGTTGGTGGAGATTGTCACCAAGCCGATCGCCGGTACTGGCCGACGGGCGCCCGCCGCGGCGCGTGCGTACGTCACCGAACTGCGGGAACTGCTCCGCGGGCTCGACGTTTCCGACGTGCGGATGGAGCAGGGCTCGATGCGCTGCGACGTCAACACGTCGCTGGCGCCCAAAGGTGCTGCTGCCTGGGGCACTCGGACCGAGACGAAGAACGTCAACTCGCTGCGGTCGGTGGAACGCGCGGTCCGCTCGGAGATGATCCGCCAATCGCAGGTGCTCGACGAGGGCGGCCGAATCGTCCAGGAAACGCGGCACTTCCACGAGGACACCTCTTCGACAACCTCGGGTCGGAGCAAGGAAGAGGCCACCGACTACCGATACTTCCCCGAGCCCGATCTCGTCCCGGTGGCACCGGACCCGGCCTGGGTCGAGGAGTTGCGGGCGGCGCTCCCAGATGCCCCGTCGGTCCAGCGGGGTCGCCGGCAGGCCGAGCTGGGCCTGTCCGACGACGAGATGTCCGGGCTGGTCAACACCGGTGCACTGGAACTGTTCGCCGAGACGGTCGCGGTCGGCGCCTCGGCTGCCGATGCCCGCAAGTGGTGGCTCGGGGATCTGACCCGCAGGGCCAACGCGGAGGACGTCGAGCTGGCCGACCTGGCGGTCACGCCGGCCCAGGTGGCGGCGCTGGCACGCTTGGTCGCGGACGGGAGGATCAATGACCGGCTGGCCAGGCAGGTTCTGGACGGCGTGCTCGCGGGGGAGGGTGACCCGGAACAGGTTGTCGCCGCTCGTGGCCTGGCGGTGGTCAGCGACACCGGAGCCCTGGATGCGGCAGTGGACGCGGCGATTGCGGACAACTCTGACGTCGTCGTCAAGATCCGGAGTGGAAAGGTCACAGCCGTGGGCGTGCTGCTCGGATCGGTCATGAAGGCCACCCGCGGCCGGGCCGATGCCGCGTCGGTGAAAGCCATGATCGCCCAACGCCTCGGCGTGGATCTTTGACTGGCGCCTCGCCTAGGAGGGAACCCCGGCCATCCGGCGGATCGGCGACTACTCGCCTCGCTCGTCGATCAACTCCTGATCCGAATACGCCGATTCGATCCGGTCCAGAATGTCGTTGAGGTCGTAGCCTGCCACTGCCGCGGCGTTCACCAGGGCCTGGGTGAGCTCATCCGTCGAGGGCTCGCCCTCGGCCGGCACGGTTACGACGAAGGGATCGGGCACTGCGAAGGGGGGAACCTGACCGGTGGCGACCAAGGCCATCATGACACCGGCCGCAGTGTCGTAGCGCAGTTCGGGTTCGGTCCTGCCGGGGAACGGCGTAGCGCTCTCCGTTGGCACATTTTCAGCGGCTTGCGCGTTGGCGACGGCGGCGACAGTGTCTATAAGCGCCGAGGCGCCCGGAACAGGAATCCCACCCAGAAGCCCGGCAGCGATATCTCGGCCTAGCTGGCTCGTTCGTGCGGCTGCCGCTTCAGCAGCATTCTGGTCCGCACCAGCGTCCGTCTCGGCCTGGATCAGGCCAGCGTCGACGATCCCACGGATGCGACCGACGTTCCCGCCATTCACCTCCGTGTTGCCCGAGATCACATACTCATAGAGCTCTTGCTGCTCGTAGGCATAGGCCACACCGGCCAACGTCGTCGCTGAGTCCGTATCGGTTCCGATCAAAGTCGTGAATCGCACTCTGGTGTCGAAGGGCAAGTCGCGGAGTCCCATGGGTACGGCATTGGGATCCGCATTGTTGACCTGCTCGCCCGCGAACTGGTCCATGAACGGCGCCATGGCGGCGACAAAGCCCTGGGTGATCGCTGGATTTACTTGGCCTACAGCTGATTCCGCTGCCACCCCGGAGTTGCCGACTCCATCCATGAGCAGTTCGAAACTTTCGTCGCCAGTCACGATCTGCACCAAGTCGAACATGGCAGCCTCTGCCCGACCTTGCTCGACTTGATCGTCGCTCACTGCCCACAAGGGAATGAAGTCAGTGAGACTGGCGGCGGCTGCACCTCCGTCGGCTGCCCAATCGAAGGTGTAGATGTCGGTGAAATAGTCGGTGGGCGAGAAGTCGTCGGGCATCCCGGATCCCGTCAGCAGGTCGAAGCACACTTCGTCGTTGCGGGACACGACAGTCAGCAGGGCTGGGGCCGACGCAGCGATGTGACCACGCATGTCGTCTTCGGCTTCTGGCGAGAGGGAGTCCTCGCGGTACTCGGCGTACTCGATCATCCAGCCCACCGACTCAGCGAGTTCCCGGCTCAGACCGGTGCCGGCCTCGACCGTCGAGTGGCCCAGCAGATCACCCAGATCCGTCAATCGCTCAAGTTGCACAAGCGGGTTGTTGTAGGGGTCGTTGTCCTCGATGGCCATCGTGTCCCGCAGCCACGACGGTAGGCGTTCATAGCCATCACGGGCGTCGTCGGAGCTCCGGCTGGTCGGTCGCGAGAGGACGAGCAGCCCGTTGGCTGCGGCCACCGTAAGTGCCTCGACGAGTTCGGGGCTGCCGTTGAAGGGAATCGACGGCAGGTACCTCGGCGGAGTGTCCGAGTCACTGAACGATTGCCCGGAAATCGATGAGAGGTAGGCCGGCACGTCAAGGATGCGGACACCCATCGTGGCGTAGAAGGCTTCCAGGTAGTCGAGTTCGGCGTCAGTGAGTTCGTGCCCTTCGGCAGCCCGTCTCGTGATCATGGCGATCGTTGAGAGGGCTTCGGCGACTTCCGCAGCTGTGGCTCCGCCGTCCAGACCGTCGACGACGGTCGCCGCGGCAGCCGCGCCATCATCAGTGCCCCCGACCGGGGTCGTCGCTGATTCCGGCCAGAGGGTCATCCCACTCCAGCCCAGGTACGAGACTAGAAGCGAGAGGTTCTCAGCAGACGGGCCGTCTCGGAACATCCGTCCCTTTTCGCGGACCTGATCCTGAAATCGCTCCCACCGTCGTGCGGCTTCGGCGATGTAGTCGCCCAGGATCTCCAGGCGGGTAGCGGCGATGACCCGATCGCGCTGCACGGCCATCTGCTCCGTCATCTCGGGTTCGGCGTTGGCCAGCCCCTGGAGCGGCGGCACTCCGAACTCAGTCAGTTCGGCCGCCTCCCATTGGGCGATCAGAGCAGCCCGCCCGGAAATGAAAGCGTCGACATCATCTGCCCATGCGCTGCCGACTGCGTACCCGTACTGGGTGCCCTCGACGGCGGTCTCCAAGGCGGTCAGGTTGTCTCCGATCTGGGCCGCCACCGCTTCGGAAGTGACCTCGGAGAAGGACAGCGCCACCTGGCTCAGAACCGAATGCACATTGTCTCCGTGACCCAGCAGCACGCCGCTGATCGACTGAAGTCCCTCCGCGCTGCGCCGGATCTGTTCGGGATCGGCCTTGGTGTCAGTTGGATAGAAGTCGGTGGTCATCCTCGCCGTCCTGTTGATACGCCGTCCTGTTGAGACGCCGTCCGGTTGAACGCCGTCCGGGGAAACGCCCTCCGGTCACAAATCCGTCCCGCGAAACGCTAGGACGACGAGACCGCAGGCGGCAGGAGTTATCCACAGGCTGTCGAGGATGCAGCGCTCACGGGCTTACCGTCATGCACCAGCCGATCACGAAGAGGAGGAGCCAAGGGTGGGTGCGGACGGGGTAGGTGTCGACACCACGTCAGCCGAACAGGCAGGCGGGGAGGTGGCGTCGTTGGCCGAGCGGTACGCCGGGATCAGCACCAGCTTTCAGACGGAGATGTCGCGGCTGAGCGACGCTAGTTGCAACGAAATGCCGGTCGCGAACGGGGCTCTGGATTACTGCGCCGACGTAGTGGGCCAGCTGACTTCGCTACAGGCCCACACCAACACCCTGGGGACCAGTGCCGTCTCGGGGGCAGCAGCCGCTCGCCGGGCCGATGACGACATCGGATCCGGGTTGGGTTCGATCTACGCGGCGTGACCGCCTGGCACCTCGATCAGGAGTTGCCGCCTCCGCCGCCGCCGATCGGGGGCGACAGGATGCGCAGCACCCGATCGTCGTCCTCGGTCGGAGTCCCGACGCCGTCCCGGTTGTTGGTCGTCACCCATAGCGCTCCTTCGGCGTCGAAGACGAGGGTGCGCAATCGGCCGTACGTCGCCAGAAATTCCTGCAGTTCACCGAGTGCGGCGTATTGCGCGTCCAGCTGGCTCACGTAGATGCGTTGACCATCCAACCCCGACACGGCGATCGCACGGCCGGCCAGGGCGCAGCCGCCGAGACCATCACCCGGCGGGTCGATCTCCAGGATCGGATCAATCGCGCCCGAGTCGGCTCGTGGCCAGCCGTACTCCTCGTCCTCGACCAGAACGTTAAGCTCGTCGGGATTCCCGTCGATCACATCGGTCCCGAACAACTGCCCGTCCGGGCCCTGGCACAGGGCGGTGACATTGCTGTGGCCGCTGGTGAAGATCGCCTCTGGCCCAGCTGGCTCGCCGAAGATATCGATCCGCAGCACCTTTCCGGCGAGATTCTGTTCGTTCCCGGCCAAGTCAGCGACGCCTGTGTCGCCCGTTCCGACGTACAGCGCGCCGTCGACGCCGAAGATGAGCGCCCCGCCGTTGTGCGTTGCGCCTCTAGGGATTCCGGTGAACACCGGATTGGGTGAACCCCCGATCGGAAACCTCACCACCCGGTTGTCTTCCGGGGTGGTGACGTAGGCATAGAGAAGCTGATCCTGATCGTAGGTCGGTGACAGCGCGAGCCCCAGCAGACCACCGTCGCCGGTCACATCCAGTCCCGGCAGCACCATGAGCTCCACCGGTGGTGAGGCGTCGGGGAAGACCTGCAGGATGCGCCCGGTGTTGCGTTCGCCGACCAGGGCACTGCCATCGGTCAGGAGGACGAGTCCGGTCGGTAGTGACAACCCGGTCGCGACGATGTTGGAGTCCCCGCCCTCACCGTCGGGTCCGGGTTCGCCCGGTGGGACCTGGTTGGGGCTCGGATCCTGCGGGGGCGCCACTACCGGCGGCGGGCCCTCGGGCTTGACGACCCATGCCCCGGCCGGGCTGTAACCATCCGAACAACCGGCCAGCGCCAGGATGCCGAGGCCGCTGACGGCTAGGGCGCGTCTGGAACGCGACGCAGGACTGCAGGCAGTCCCACGAGCGCGCCGACTGGAACGGGTCACCACAGCAGCCTAGGTAGGTGCCCCGTTGCAGGCGTGTGAAGTGCGGCCAACAGGGCGGTCGACATCGCGGCCAACATCGCGGCCACTTAGGCTGCTGCATCGTGACTCTCGAGGTGCTCCTTCCCAGCGATCGCGTCGCACAGCAGTTGGCCGAACTGCCTGATCTGCGTTGCCACGTCTACGCGGGAACAGGTGAGGTCACGCCGGACGGGCGCAATTCGACAGTGTGGGTGCCGCCATTCCTGGCCTCACTGGATGTCGCCGGCGTGATTTCCCAGCTGCCGCGGCTCGAGCTGATCCAGCTACTCAGCGCCGGCGCAGAGCGTTTCGTCGAGCACGTCCCGGACGGCGTCGTCCTGTGCAACGCTCGAGGTGCGCACACCGGCGCTACTGCGGAGTGGATCATGGCCGCGATGCTCGCCTCGATCCGGCACTTCCCGCGGTTCTTCGCAGCCCAAGTCCGAGGCGAGTGGGACAACCCGAGGAACGACGAGTTGGCCGGTCGGCGCGTCCTCGTCGTCGGCGCAGGTGACATCGGCCGGGCGGTCGGCCGGCGACTGGCGGGATTCGACGTCGAGGTGAGCTACGTCGCCCGTACGGCTCGGGACGAGATCTCAGCGGTCAGCGAACTGCCCAGCCTGTTGCCACGCCATGAGATCGTGGTGCTGCTGGTCCCGACGACACCGGAAACTCGTGGTCTGGTCGACGCCGAGTTCCTAGCCGCGATGCCGGACGGCGCTCTCCTGGTCAACGCTGCCCGCGGGCCAGTCGTCGACACCGATGCGCTGCTCGCCGAGCTCACCAGCCGGCGCTTGCACGCCGCGCTGGACGTCACCGATCCCGAGCCGTTGCCGCAGGGCCATCCATTGTGGTCGGCCCCCAATCTGTTGTTGACCCCGCACATCGCGGGAAGCGTGCCCAGGGCCGGCGAGCGGGCGCTGGCCGTCGTTACTGCGCAACTCGAACGAGTGCTGGCCGGCCAACCGCTCCAGAACGTGGTCAGCGGCGCCTACTGATCGGCCAGTACTCATGCCGGGCTGCTGCGCTGCCCAATCGAGTTCGATCTGCGACTCGGGCTTCTGCCGGCACGAGAGATACGGCCGTGAGCGGCCGGATCGGTTCGCCGGCTGGTTGGCTCCTGGAACGAAAAGACGCAGCGGCCTGGTCCTCGGATCGCGATGGAGTTGCGTCGTTGGTCTGCGGTTGCCCCTCGGTTTCGCCGCGGGTGCGAGGTACGGCGCGTCTGGCCCTCGGTTGGCTGGCGGATCGGTGGGTCTGGCGCGCTCAGCCTCGGTGTTGTTGCCTGTCGGCCGGCTGTCATCAGGGTGTTGACCTCGTCGCTGCCACACGGCGTTCGGGTGTGACCGAAGTGGCCAAAGATTCTCGAAATCATTCTGCCGCAGCGGCTTTCAGAGGCCAAGAATGTCAGACCCAGTCTCTAGGGTTTGGGTATGAGTTTGTTGCTGGCCCCGGTCGGGCCCCCCGCATGCGGCGCATCGGGCTGGCCCTCGCCGACGTAGCGCAGATCGATGATCCGGCTCACGCCACAGCGTCGAACGGCCTCGACTCCGCCGGGAGTCAAGTGGCCCAAGCTGTCCGCCCGCAGGAGCGCGTTCCATCTGACCCGACCGCCACCGACCACGGGTAGACCGCCGACGTCGCGGGCGTTGAGGCAACCTTGCCACTCTAGAAGCGGCCGGCTCACCGGATCAGGCACCGTCGGCAGCGGCGGACAGGCCCAGCCGCCCGCCGCTGGCCTCGTACAGCCGCGGGAGGTCCCGTACCCGCAGACTCGGCAGTCGTACGGCGCCGCCCTCGACGGTGACTACCGAAAGGTCTTGGCCCTTACCGATCAACACGCCACTAATCCGCGCCCACGGGATGCGTACGGACCCGAACAAGGCGCGCACGACCAAGCCATCGTCATCGACATCAACGCCGCTGCGCAGGACGTAGCAGATCCAGGCGGCGGGCAGCAGGAGGATGAGCAGCAACCAAGGCCGCGCGGTGGCCAGCGGAAGCGCACACACCATGGCCACCACGGCAGGAACCAGCGAGATCCGGTTCATCTGAAGTCGCACCACCGTCCGGGCCATCGAGACCCATGCTGCCATCCCCTCGATAGGCACTGACTGCGCTGGTCCGACGACCTGCAACGACAGGGCCGCCCGGCTCGCCTAGAGTCCGCAGGCGTGAGCACGACTGTGGAAGCGAAGACGATGACGCAACCGGCGACAAACACCCTCAAACCACGCAGCCACGAGGTGACCGACGGATACCAGCGTGCGCCCGCTCGAGCCATGCTGCGCGCCGTCGGCATGCGTGACGAGGACATGGCCAAACCGCAGATCGGGATCGCCTCGTCCTGGAACGAGATCACCCCGTGCAACCTGTCCCTGGACCGGCTGGCCAAGCGGGTCAAAGAAGGCATCCGGGAGGCCGGCGGCTTCGGGATGGAGTTCGGCACGATCTCGGTTTCCGACGGGATCTCGATGGGGCACGAAGGGATGCGTGCCTCCCTGGTCAGCCGCGAGGTCATCGCCGATTCGGTGGAAACCGTGATGTTCGCCGAGCGTTTGGACGGTTCGGTGCTGCTGGCCGGCTGTGACAAGTCGTTGCCCGGCATGTTGATGGCCGCGGCCCGGCTCGATCTGGCTGCAGTCTTTCTCTATGCCGGGGCCACGATGCCCGGCAGGCTCCATGACCGCGACCTCACCATCATCGATGTCTTCGAAGGCGTCGGAGCCTGTGCACGCGGGCTGATGACCGAGGCTGAACTGACCGAGATCGAGAAGGCCACCTGCCCCGGCGAGGGTGCGTGCGCGGGCATGTACACCGCGAACACGATGGCCAGCGCGGCCGAGGCACTGGGCATGTCCCTGCCCGGTAGTGCTGCCCCACCGGCCATCGACCGCAGACGCGACGACTTCGCAGTCGCCTCGGGCCAGGCCGTCGTCGGCTTGCTGCACCACGGCATCACTGCCCGCCAGATCATGACCCGCGAGGCCTTCGAGAACGCGATCACGGTCGTCATGGCCCTCGGCGGATCGACCAATGCGGTACTGCACCTGCTGGCCATCGCCAAGGAGGCGCAGGTGCCGCTCACCCTGGACGACTTCAATGTCATCGGTGACCGGACGCCGCACCTGGCCGACGTCAAGCCCTTCGGCCGCTACGTGATGTCGGACGTGGACCGGATCGGGGGGGTGCCGGTGGTGATGAAGGCATTGCTGGATGCCGGCCTGCTGCACGGGGATGCGTTGACCGTCACCGGCAAGACCCTGGCCGAGAACCTGGCACACATCGACCCCCCGGACCCGGACGGCGAGATCATCCGCGCGATGAGCAACCCGATCCATCGCACCGGCGGTCTGCTCGTACTGCGCGGATCCCTGAGTCCGGACGGTGCCGTCGTGAAGTCGGCCGGCTTCGACAGTGATGTCTTCGAAGGCACTGCAAGGGTTTTCGAGGGTGAGGCCGGAGCCATGGCAGCGGTGAGCGACGGCACCCTGCGGACGGGGGACGTCCTCGTCATCCGGTATGAGGGTCCAAAGGGCGGACCCGGGATGCGCGAGATGCTCGCTGTGACCGGGGCGATCAAGGGAGCCGGCCTGGGCAAGGATGTCCTGCTGCTCACCGACGGGCGGTTCTCCGGTGGGACGACCGGCCTGTGCGTCGGTCACGTCGCCCCGGAGGCGACCGACGGGGGACCGATCGCCTTCGTACGGGACGGTGACCGGATCCGGCTGGACATGACGACTCGAAACCTCGATCTCCTCGTCGACGAAACCGAACTGGCGCGTCGCCGCGAGGGCTGGACCGCCCCGCCCGCGCGATACCCCACCGGCGTGCTGGGCAAATACGCCAAGCTGGTCGGCTCGGCAGCCGAGGGTGCCGTTTGCGGCTAGCTCAGTGTGGGCAACAGGCTGACACCGCCGGCAACTGAGACACCGTCATAATCCGTGGCGGCTGCCGCGCGGACCCCCGATGATCGCGAGCATGTCCATCGACATGTTCACCGACCCCGGCACTGACCCCGGCACCGACCCCCGGTCTGATCCGCCCCCGCAGGCCGACGAGCGCAGCACGATCGTTGCCTTTCTTGGCTGGCAGCGCGACACACTGGAACTCAAGTGCTCCGGCCTCGACGCCGCTGTTCTGCTCCAAGACCGACCCGGACGGGGATTTCATCGGGGCAGTGCCCGACCCGGAGGTTGTGGCGCAGGCGTGGAACGCCTGGCGGGCCGAGGTCGCGTTCGCCGAGCGGTTCGTGGCCGACGCCCGATCTAGACGCCACGGGCAACGATCCCTGGCGCGGCCCGGTCTCGCTGCGCTGGGTGCTGGTGCACATGGTGGAGGAGTACGCCCGCCACAACGGCCATATCGACCTGTTGCGCCAGCGCATCGACGGCGCGGTGGGCCGGTAGCCGTCGACTAGCCGTCGAGGCTAGGTGCGACGGGCGTTTGACTCCAGTGTTTTCATGCGTCACGCTGGGGTCGTGCCATCGATTTCGAACCTCGTAGTAATCACCTAGCGCGCGGTCCGATCCGGACCGACGCGCTCACCCTTCGTGCTCTGCACGAGGGGTTTTTTGTTGCCGTCAGCCACGTTGCCACGAGAGCCACCGACAGGAGCACACCGACCATGAGCACCGATCCCATCGACGACACGAGTTGTACCGGCGCGCAGAGCCTGGTCCGCTCTCTCGAAGCGGTCGGTGCCAACGTCGTCTTCGGCATCCCGGGTGGTGCGATCCTTCCGCTCTACGATCCGCTGTTCGACTCCACTGCCGTGCGCCACGTCCTGGTCCGCCATGAGCAGGGTGCCGGGCACGCCGCCGAGGGATATGCCCAGGCCACCGGCAAGGTCGGCGTCTGCATGGCCACCTCTGGTCCGGGCGCAACGAACCTGGTCACCCCGCTCGCCGATGCGCACATGGACTCGGTGCCGATCGTGGCCATCACGGGCCAGGTTCCCAGTGCCTCCATCGGCAGCGACGCATTTCAGGAAGCGGATATCTGTGGCATCACGATGCCGATCACCAAGCACAACTTCCTGGTGACCGACCCGTCGGACATCCCATCCACAGTCGCTGCGGCCTTTCACCTGGCCGCGACCGGGCGGCCCGGCCCGGTCCTGGTCGATGTTCCCAAGGACATCCTCCAAGCGCGGACCACCTTCAGCTGGCCCAGCCGGGTCGACCTTCCGGGCTACCGGCCCAACCTGCGTCCACATGGAAAGCAGGTACGCGAAGCGGCCACCGTCATCACGCAGGCGAAGCGCCCGGTGCTCTATGTCGGTGGCGGCGTGCTCAAAGCCCACGCATGCGCGGAGCTGGCCAAGCTGGCCGAACTCACTGGCGCCCCGGTCGTGACGACCCTGATGGCCCGTGGCGCGTTCCCGGACAGCCACCCGCAGAACCTCAAGATGCCCGGCATGCACGGCAACGTCGCGGCGGTGACGGCACTGCAGCGCAGCGATCTGCTGATCTGCCTGGGTGCGCGATTCGACGACCGGGTGACCGGCAAGTTGTCCAGCTTTGCCCCGGGAGCCAAGGTCATCCACGCCGACATCGATCCGGCCGAGATCTCGAAGAACCGCCTCGCCGACGTACCGATCGTGGGGGACTGCAAGGAGACGATCGCCGCCCTGTACGACGCCCTGGGGGCTGAGTTCGCCGCCGGGCGCAAGCCTGATCTCACCGCCTGGTGGCGCCAGCTGGACGGCTACCGGGAGACCTATCCGCTGGGCTACGAGTGGCCCGACGACGGCGAACTGGCCCCGCAGTACGTGATCGAGCGACTCGGGGCGATCGCCGGACCCGATGCGATCTATGTGGCCGGTGTCGGTCAGCACCAGATGTGGGCTGCGCAGTTCATCAGCTACGAGAAGCCCTACACCTGGCTGAACTCAGGTGGCCTGGGAACGATGGGGTACGCCGTGCCAGCGGCAATGGGCGCCAAGGTCGGCCGCCCGGAGGCGACCGTATGGGCGATCGACGGCGATGGTTGCTTCCAGATGACCAATCAGGAACTGGCAACCTGCGCGATCGAGGGCATCCCGATCAAGGTGGCCATCATCAACAACGGGAACCTCGGCATGGTGCGCCAGTGGCAGACGCTGTTCTACGACGGCCGCTACTCCAACACCGGCCTGGGCACCCTGCAGACCGACCAGACTCGCCGGATCCCGGACTTCGTGCTCCTCGCTGAGGCACTGGGTTGCATCGGGCTACGGTGCGAGACGAAGGCCGACGTCGACATGACGATCGAGAAGGCCATGGCCGTCAACGATGCTCCGGTGGTGGTGGACTTCTGCGTCGGTCAGGACGCCCAGGTCTGGCCGATGGTGCCCGCCGGAACCAGCAACGACGAGATCCTCGCCGCGCGTGATGTTCGCCCGGTCTTCGACGAGTCCCAGGTCTAGGAGCGGCAAAGCATGATGCGCCGAGAACGAGTGAGCATCGCAGCGAGGAACGAGCAGCGCCGAGAGGGCGGGAGCATCGACCGAGCGCCAGCGAGGGAGGAGCGGACCGGCCGGTGCGCGAAGCGCATGAGGCGGACTGACGGAGCGGAGCGAGTGGTCAGCGCAGCGAGCGAGGGGCGGACAAGTTGAGCAGACATACGCTTTCGGTCCTGGTGGAGAACAAGCCTGGTGTGCTGGCCCGGGTGTCGGCGTTGTTCAGCCGACGGGGTTACAACATCGACTCACTGGCCGTGGGTCCCACCGAGAACGTCGATCTGTCCCGCATGACGATCGTCGTGGACGTCGCCTCGCAACCGCTCGAGCAGGTCACCAAGCAGCTGAACAAGCTGATCAACGTGATCAAGATCGTCGAACTCGACGACGCGGCGGCCGTTCAACGAGAGTTGCTTCTGGTCAAAGTTGCGGCGCCCCTGGCCGAACGGGCCGTCGTACTGCAGACTGCGGAGCTCTTCCGGGCCCGTGTGGTCGACGTCAATGCCGACAGCGTCACCCTCGAGGCCACCGGTACGCCGGCCAAGCTCGAAGCGTTGCTCGAGGTGCTCACACCGCTCGGCATCAAGGAGATGGCACAGTCGGGAGTCGTGGCGATGGCCCGCGGTCCCCGTTCTATCTCCGGCACCGGCTCTCTGCGCGCGGTGGACCGCGCGTCCTGACCGTCTGCCCGTACCGCTTCACGTGCACGTGCCTAACCCGCTCACCCGACCCGACGAACTCCCGAGAGGACACCCGCGTTCCATGGCTGCCGAGATCTTCTACGACGACGATGCCGACCTGTCCGTGATCCAGGGACGGGTCGTGGCCGTCCTGGGCTACGGCAGCCAGGGGCACGCGCATGCGCTGTCGCTGCGAGATTCCGGCGTCGACGTACGCGTCGGACTGCCCGAGGGATCGAAGAGTCGGGCCAAGGCTGAGGCCGAGGGGCTGCGTGTGGTCACTCCGTGCGAGGCCTCCGCGGAAGCGGATGTGATCATGATACTGGCCCCGGACCACATCCAACGCACGCTCTACACCGAGTCGGTGGAGCCCAATCTGCAGGACGGTGATGCGCTGTTCTTCGGGCATGGGTTCAACATCCGATTCGGCTACATCAGTCCACCGTCCAATGTGGACGTGGCGATGGTTGCGCCGAAGGGTCCGGGCCACCTCGTGCGCCGAGAGTTCTCAGACGGCAAGGGAGTTCCATGCCTGGTCGCCGTTGAGCAGGATCCGTCAGGTAACGCCCTGCCGCTCGCGCTGTCCTATGCCAAGGGGATCGGCGGTACCCGTGCCGGAGTCATCAAGACCACGTTCACAGAGGAGACCGAGACCGACCTCTTCGGGGAGCAGGCTGTCCTCTGTGGAGGGTTGTCGGCGCTGGTCGTGGCTGGATACGAGACACTGACCGAAGCGGGATACCAGCCCGAGATCGCCTACTTCGAGTGCCTGCACGAGCTCAAGCTGATCGTCGACCTGATGTACGAGGGCGGAATCGCCAAGCAGCGCTGGTCGGTCTCGGACACGGCCGAATACGGCGATTACACCTCCGGACCGAAGGTGATCGACGCGCATGTCCGCGAGACCATGGCCGGGCTCCTGGCCCGGATCAAGGATGGTTCCTGGGCAAGGGACTTCATCGCCGACCAGGACGCCGGGGCCCCGGACTTCAAGGCCAAACGTGCGGCGGCCGAGGCGCACCCGATCGAGTCCACTGGACGCGACCTGCGCGGGCTGATGAGCTGGGTCAAGACGGAGGACGACTACCAGGGCAGCGCCGCGCGGAACTGACTAGCTCCTTGCTTCTCGGTGAGTCCCTGCCAGCCAGCAGGACTCAACCAGGGAGGCTCAGGCTCCTCGTCGGGCGCGGTGAGCAGCGAAATACTGCGCTGCCGGTCCGAGGCTGAGCAAGACGACGATGAGGCCGGCCATCACCAGCCCGATCAACTGAGAGATGATGCCTCCACCGTCGGTGCCGGCATTTCCCAGGCTGCCGAGAAGGCCGATCAACCCCAAGCCGGCCACCAGCGACGCCGCGACAATGAGCAACACTCTGCTGCGCCCGCTCAATGCCAGCACCGAGCCCCAGATCAGCATCACGGCGATGCCCACTACAAGCACACCGATGACGATCAGAACTCCCAGAATGGCCCCGGCGATCCCCGTGCCTCCGTCATCGACGCCGGTCAGGAAGCTACCCCCGGCAAACAACACGATCGCGGCAATGACCGCGAAGGCACCGAGGATGAAGCCGAGGACCGAAGCGCCGGTGACCGCGGATGGGCGCTGCGGCGGAGCACCGCCGCCATAGCCATAGGGCTGCGGGTGACCAGGCTCCTGACCGTAGCCGTAGGGCTGAGGGAAGCCCGGTTGCTGGCCGTACGCAGGTTGCTGGCCGTACCCGGGTTGCTGGCCGTACCCGGGTTGCTGTCCGTACCCGGGTTGTTGTGGGTTATCGCCGTAGGACGTCATGCGGTCTGCTCCGTCAGTGGTGTGATCAGCCGAAGGTCTTGCCGCCGCGTGCAGTGATCCAGGCCTTCGACTGTGGGTTCACGAGGAACACGATGATGAGGATCGGGAAGATGAAGCTGATCAGCGAGGATGCCTGGAAGTAGA
>JBPCOF010000069.1:0-5597 GCA_051000515.1 Geodermatophilaceae bacterium | reverse complement strand
GGTCAGCACGATGTCGCTCCTGCGCACGGGGGAACTGGCCGTCGTCGGCGAGATCTCGGCGGCGCAATTCGCGATCTGCGATCACCGCTTCATGGCCGACCTGCAGGCCGCTGCGTTGCCCGGGTTGATGACTCTGACCTACGGCAGCGACGCGCCGGATGACCTGAGTTCTCGGGCGGCCGCCAAACCGAGGACCTACGACGCCGTACAGACCTCCGCCGACGATGTCGCGATTCTGGCCTTCACGTCCGGGACGACGGGCCGCCCCAAAGCGACCATGCACTTTCATCGCGACCTGCTGGCCACCTGCGACACCTTCGGCTCGTACGTCCTGAAGGCTGTGCCAGAGGACGTGTTCACCGGTACGCCGCCGCTTGCTTTCACCTACGGGCTCGGCGGGACGGTGCTGTTCCCCCTGTCGGTAGGGGCGGCAATCCTGCTGGTCGAGCGGGCCAGCCCTGAGGAGCTGGCTGGACACGTTGCAGCGCATGGCGTCAGCGTGTTGTTCACCGCGCCCACGGCCTATCGCGCGCTGGCTGCGTTGCCCGACCCCACGCAATTGGCCAGCCTTCGCCGGTGCGTCTCGGCTGGGGAGGCGTTGCCCAAGGCGGTCTTCGACGCCTTCGAGAGCACCACCGGGTTGAAGATCATCGATGGCATCGGGTCCACCGAGATGTTGCACATCTTCATCGCCAGCGCGGACGACGCGATCCGGCCAGGGGCGACCGGTCTGGCGGTGCCCGGGTACATCGGGGCGGTGCTCGACGACGACGGGAACGAGGTGGCGGTCGGCGAACTCGGCCGGCTGGCGGTCAAGGGCCCCACGGGTTGCCGATATCTCGCCGACGACCGTCAGTCGACCTACGTCCAGAACGGCTGGAACCTGACCGGCGACACCTACACCCGCGACGTCGACGGGTACTTCTGGTACCAGGCCAGGTCCGACGACATGATCATCTCCTCCGGCTACAACATCGCCGGACCCGAAGTCGAGGCCGCTCTACTGGGGCATGCCGACGTGCTCGAGTGCGGCGTGGTCGGTCTGCCCGACGCCGAGCGCACGATGCTGGTCACCGCGTACGTGGTCCTCCGCGACGGCGTGATCGGCGATGACGTCAAAGCCAAGGAGCTCCAGGATCACGCCAAGGCAGCTATCGCGCCGTACAAGTATCCGCGCCGGATCGAGTTCGTCGCCGAACTGCCGCGGACCAACACCGGCAAGCTACAGCGCTTCCGCCTGCGGACCGCCGACTCTGATACTGGCCTCACGAATTCGCCCGGCGAGAAGGCCTGAGGCACATGAGGATTGCGATCATCGGTGGTGGACCCGGCGGCCTGTACTTCGCCGCTCTCGCCAAGCAGCTGGACCCGACACACGAGATCACGGTGTGGGAGCGCAACGCGCACGACGACACATTCGGTTTCGGCGTGGTGTTCTCCGACGAGACGCTCGGCGGGATCGAGCACGCCGACCCGACCGTGTTCGCTGCGATGCAGCGCGAGTTCGCCCGCTGGGATGACATCGACGTGCACTTCGCCGGGCAGACTTTCACCTCCGGCGGGCACAGCTTCGCCGCACTCGCCCGGGTTCGTTTGTTGCAGATCCTGCAGGAACGCTGCGCTGACCTCGGTGTCATCATCCACTTCCGCACGGCCGCACCACCGTTGGGCGAGCTGGCGGGCTCGTACGACATCGTCGTGGCCAGCGACGGCCTGAACTCTGCCGTTCGGGCGCGGTACGCCGAGGACTTCGGTACCAGCCTGGACGTGCGGCATTGCAAGTACATGTGGCTGGGCACCGACCTGGTCTTCGAGGCCTTCAAGTTCTACATCGAGCAGACGCCGTACGGCGTGATGCAGATTCATGGCTATCCGTACAGCGCAACCGGTTCCACGTTCATCGTGGAGATGTCCGATGACGTGTGGCGAGCGGCTGGGTTCGATGCCGTCGATGCCAGCACCCTGGCACCCGGCCAGAACGACGATGCAGCCATCGCCAAGGTCACCGACCTGTTTCCCGACGTCCTCAATGGACACAAGGTCGTCGGCAATGGGTCGAAGTGGATTAGCTTCACGACCATCCGAAATGCCAAGTGGCGCAAGGATAATGTCGTGTTGATCGGCGATGCCGCGCACACGGCGCACTTCTCGATCGGGTCCGGAACGAAGCTGGCCATGGAGGATGCGCTGGCCCTCGCCGCGTGCCTGCACGAGGAAGGCTCGGTGGATGCCGGGCTGAAGGCGTACGAAGTTGAACGCCGTCCAGTCGTGCAGTCCACCCAGCGGGCCGCCCAAGCCAGCTTGGAGTGGTTCGAGAACCTCGGGCAGTACACCCACCAGGACCCGGCACTGTTCGCGTTCAACATTTTGACCCGCAGCCGCCGGGTCACCCACGACAACCTGCGGGTCCGCGACCCGGAATTCACCGAGGCGATGGATCGCGCGTACGCGAGAACCATCGGTGCTGCGGAGGTTCGGCCGCCGATGTTCCAGCCGTTCTCGTTGCGCGGCTTGACGTTGCACAACCGGGTCGTGGTCTCGCCGATGGACATGTATGTCTCGGTCGATGGCTTTCCGACGGACTTTCACCTGCTGCACCTGGGCGGCAAGGCGCTGGGAGGTGCTGGACTGGTGATGACCGAGATGGTCTGCGTCAGCGCGCCCGGTCGAATCACTTTGGGCTGCACCGGAATGTATGCTGCGGAGCACGAGTCGGCGTGGGCGCGGATTGTGGACGCCGTACACGAGCAATCCAGCGCGGCGATCGGGATCCAGCTCGGGCACTCCGGGCGCAAGGGATCGACCCGCCTGATGTGGGAGGGCATCGACCAGCCGCTGGAGGATGCGGCGGCCAACTGGGCGCTCGTCGCGCCGTCGGCACTGCCGTACAAGGCAGGGGTGAACCAGACGCCTCGGGAGCTGACCGAGCAGGAGATGGCCGAGATTCGCGAGCAGTTCGTTTCCGCCGCGGTGTCGGCGGATCGAGCCGGGTTCGACCTCCTCGAATTGCACTGTGCGCACGGCTACCTGCTGAGCTCGTTCATCTCGCCGATCACCAACCGGCGCACCGACTCCTACGGTGGTTCTCTGGCCAACCGGCTGCGCTATCCGCTCGAGGCGTTCTCGGCGATCCGGGAGGTCTGGCCAGCGGACAAGCCGATGAGTGTGCGGATCTCGGCGACCGACTGGATCGAAGGTGGGGTCACCGGGCCGGATTCCGTGCAGATCGCGCAGGCCTTCGCCGACGCCGGTGCCGACGCCATCGATGTGTCGACCGGGCAGATCGCGCCCGAGGAGAAGCCGGACTTCGGTCGGTCTTACCAGACGCCGTACGCGGACGCGATCCGCAACAAGGTCGGCATAGCAACCATCGCGGTGGGAGTCATCTCGTCCTGGGACGACGTGAATTCGCTTCTGCTGGCCGGGCGGGCGGACCTGTGTGCGGTCGGCCGGGCGCATCTCTACGACCCAAACTGGACGCTGCACGCAGCGATCGAACAGGGGTACGACGGGCCGGGTGCGCCGTGGCCGCTGCCGTGGAAGGCCGGTGCTCGGGCCCCGCAGACCGGGCGTACCGACGGCCCGAAGCCCCGCTTGCAGTTGGCCCGCGAGGGCACGTCGAGCACCGGCCACGCCCGCTGGCGCCCCGGCCGCGAGGCCACCACACCCCCCCCAGCGTTCCGCGTGAAGGACGCATTCTACCAATAGGTTTGATACAGGGCGTCCTTCACTCGGTCAGGCGAACGCGGACGGATCTGCGAATCAGGGCCGTGGCGATGCTGGCCAGGGCGGGCGGGGTCAGCTTGCCGGCGCCGAGGCCGAGTTCGACCAGATCGTCGAACACTCGCGGGGACCGCTCCGATGCTCGGATCGCGGCGGCCATGACGGCAGGCGATCGAGCCAGCGCGGTTGCCGCGTCGGTGTGTCGCAAATGCCAGCCCAGCGTTCGGCGCAATTCAGCCCGGTAGGCTCGGCCCGCGTCGAGATCGCCGGGGTTGAGCGCGGCACGGCCGGCAAGGACACCCGAGCTCACCGCGTAGAAGATCCCTTCGCCGGTCACGGGGTTGATCAGGTTCATCGCATCGCCGGCGAGAAGGATCCGCCCATCGGGTTGCCGTGGCCGCCCGGTCGAGAGTGGCAGGAGGTGGGCCCGCCACGACTCGGCATCGGTGCCGGCGCCCGGTAGCAGCTGTTCGAGCCGTTCCAGCAGATGCCGACGGCTCAGCGGCTTCCCGGAGGCGAGCAGTTCGCCGTACCCGACGTTGGCTCGTCCGTCCCCAATCGGAAAGGACCAGGCGTACGCCGGCCAGCTCGCGCGTCCGGCCCCGTCCGGGCCCGCGCCGGAGCCGGGGTTGGGAAGGGGGGTCAAGTCGGAACCGGGGTCGGGACCGGAGCCGGATTCGGGGGCGGAGAAGACGATCACCTGCTCCCCGGCACGGCTCTCGGCGACCGGCGCATAGCCACGGATCGCGACCGCGGTGTGCGTACGCGCCGACGATGGTGGTGGTTTCCGCCCTAACCGCCAAGGAACGGGCCGGTCGGGCGGCCAGGTCCAGGCCGCGATGCTACTCGGAGCGACCTGACGTCGTAGGACCGAGGAGGCACCGTCGGCGGCGATCACCGCGCGCGCCCGAGTCTCGCCGTCCAGGACTACTAGATCGCCTCTTTCGGTCACGGTCCGGACCCGGTGTCGGCGCAGTTGCGCCCCACGCTGAACCGCCGCTTGCACGAGCCGCGCATCGAAGTCCGCACGCGGGATCACATACGCCGCCCTGGTCATCACCCCAGCCGCCGCCGGCCCGGACGCAAAGCCGATCCGCAACCGATCGACCGGGGCGTACCCAGCCTCGATCCCGACGACTCCCACAGATGCCAGAACGTCGAAGACATGCGGCGCGATTCCGTCACCGCAGGCCTTGTCCCGCGGGAAGTCGTCGCGATCGAGTAGCAGGACGCGCGCGTCCGGGCGGCTCCGCAGGGCGGAAAGCGCAGCGCTGGCACCAGCTGGACCGGCGCCCACCACCACCACATCCCAGACCGGTTCCATCGGTGGCCGAGTACCCGCTCAGCCCGGCCCGATATCCACAGAACCGACCGTACGTGGGACCGCGCCCTACGCCGAGAGGGGAAGATTGCTACGTACCATCGCCACAGGTCCCCTGAGTCGGTCGAGCCGGTCCGTGCAGCACCGAGCCAGGAAGATTTGATACCTACCCATCGTCACAGTGGGTAACCTGAGTCGGTTGGGTCGGTTGGGTACCGGCGTACGGCGCACCGCTGGTTAGGCTTCGGCGCGTGACCGCGGTGCGTACGGACGGCTTCGTCGAGCCCGGCCGGGGCGCTGGCCTCCTCGACGTGCTGCGGCGGCGGTACCTGGTCAAACTGCTGGTCCGTAAGGAATTACGGGTCCGTTATCAGGGTTCAGTTCTCGGCCTGCTGTGGTCCTATCTCAAGCCGGCGGTGCAGTTCGTCGTCTTCTACTTCGCTCTCGGCGTCTTTCTCAAGCTGAATCTCAGCATCAAAGACTTCGCGGTCTACCTGTTCTCCGGCATCGTGGCGATCAACTACTTCAGCGAGGCGTTCGGTAACGCGACCCG
>JBPCOF010000064.1:0-14490 GCA_051000515.1 Geodermatophilaceae bacterium | reverse complement strand
GACCCGACCGCTAACCGCTACCAGGCGACAACGGCCGCAGCACGCCGGCTACCCCCGGGCCGCCCGCAAACACGGGGACGCTTCAGCAGCGGAGCCAGTCTGGTCCCTCCGCTCGGCTAGTTGAGCTAGGGCCAGGGACGCTCCTAGCGGATCCCTGATTGGCATGTTGTTCCACTCCCGCCTGTTTAGCGTCCTTTGGAGCGCAACGACCTAGTCTGGCGACGAGCGATGTTCGAGCGGCCAACCGAGACCTGAAGGGTCTGGCAGTTTCGGGTCTCGGTTCGGCAGGATTTCGGGCCACTGTCAACGGCGGGGGCGTGATCAAGGACAGCAGATCGGCGTTCTAACGATCCTGTTGTTCGCCGGAGGCCGTGTTGATGCCACGCTGCTGCCCGCTCATGCCAGCCGACGGCGCAGCGCTACCAGGTCTGCCGTCAGCGCAGCAGCGTCCTTCGTCAGCGACTCGTCGATCGACAGGCGATTCCTCTCCTTGGATGCGGATCTGGCTCAGCTGTCGGAGCCGGCGGCCTCGATCAGCGACATTCGCTCGGCCCGCCGACGGCGCATCGTCGTCGGATCGGCGGCGGGCGTCGCAGCGAGCAATGCCTTCGTGTACGGGTGCTGCGGGTTGGCATAGACCTCGTCGGCCGGGCCTGACTCGACGATCCGGCCAGACTGCATCACCTCGATGTGATCGCTGATCGCACGCACGACGGCGAGGTCGTGGGCGATGAACAGGTAGGTGACCCCGGTCCCGTCCTGGATGTCCTTGAGCAGGTTCAGCACCTGAGCCTGGATCGACACGTCGAGCGCGCTCACCGGCTCGTCGCAGACGATCAGCCGCGGCTCCAGCGCCAGCGCCCGGGCGATCCCGATCCGCTGGCTTTGACCGCCGGAGAACTCCCGGGCATGCCGTCCCACAGCCGCGCTGTCGAGTCCGACCAGATCCAGCAGCTGCCGCATCCGCGCCGCCCGGCTCGCGACATCCCCGACCTTGTGCACCACCAGCGGTTCGGTGATGATCTCGCCGACGGTCATCCGCGGGTTGTGAGAGGCCAACGGGTCCTGGAAGACGACCTGGAGATCGCGTCGGAGCCGCTGCAGCGGCGTACCACTGAGGCCGGTGATGTCGGTGCCGTCGAAGTGGATCGATCCGCTGGTCGCGTCGAGCAGCCGGAGGATGCACAGGCCGGTCGTCGACTTGCCCGATCCGGACTCACCGACCAGGCCGACCGTCTGACCGGCTCCGACGTCGAAGCTGACATCGTCCACCGCTTTGACCACGGTGTCCTGGGCGCCCGGCCGCGACCTTCGTCGCATCCCCGGCCGGGCGAAGTGCTTGGACAGTCCGCGTACCGACAACAACGGCGCGCTGGTGTCGTCGCCCCCACTCACGCCGGCACCTCCGCCAGCTCGCTCATCGGATGGTTGGTACGCACCAGGTGGCCCGGTCGGATCTCGCGCAGCTCCGGTGCGGTGGTGGCACAGCCGTCGTCGCGGCCGGCATACGCACAACGCGGCGCGAACCGGCACGCATTCTGGGGGACGACCAGGCTCGGCGGCAGGCCCGGGATGGCAGCCAGCCGGCCGTGCCGGATCGCCCTGTCATCCAACGACGGCGACGCATTGAGGAGTGCCTTCGTGTACGGGTGCTCCGGCCGTTCGAACAGCTCGTAGACGTCGGACTGCTCGACCACCTGACCGGCATACATCACGATCGTCTCGTCGGCGACGTCGGCGACCACCCCCATGTCGTGGGTGATCAGCAGCAACCCCATGCTGTGCTCGTTGCGAAGCTCGTGCAGCAGGTCGAGGATTCGAGCCTGCGTCGTGACGTCCAGAGCCGTGGTCGGCTCGTCCGCGATGAGCAGCTTCGGGTTGCAGGCGATCGCGATGGCGATCATCACCCGCTGTCGCATCCCCCCGGAGAACTCGTGGGGGTACGCGCCCAGTCGCCCGCCCGCGTTCGGGATGCCGACCTCGTCGAGCTGCACGGCCGCCCGGGTCCGGGCCGCCGCACCCTTCAGCCCGAGGTGCCGGCGCAGCGACTCAGTGATCTGGGTGCCGATGGTCAGAGCCGGGTTCAGGCTCGTCATCGGGTCCTGGAAGATCATCGCGATCTCCTTGCCCCGGATGTCGCGCAGCTGACGGGACGAGAGGCCGAGCAGGTGGCGACCGAGGAACACGATCTCCCCGGCCACCACGTGCCCGTGCGGACGTGGCAGCAGCCCCATCACCGACAGCGCCATCATCGTCTTCCCGCAGCCGGATTCGCCGACGATGGCCAGCGTCCGTCCGTGGGAGACCTCGAAGCTCACCCCGTCGACGGCCTTGACGACACCTTGATCGGAGTCGATCTCGGTGCTCAGGCCTCGGACCTCGAGGATCTGCTCAGTCATGCCGAGCGCCCGGGCACGTCGACGACGACCGTCCCCGCCGCGACGGTGGCCGGCGTCCCCATCGGCGTGGACAGCCGGACGATCCGCTCCAGGATCCGTTCCGCGTCGGCACCTTCGGCGCGGATCGGCTGGCCGACCTCGTTCATCACGACCGGCGCTAGCTGCATCCGGTAGCTGCCGTCGGCGGCCACGTCGATGAGCGAGAGGTAGGCGTCGTCGGACATCTGCTCGTAGATGGCGAGGATCTCCGGCGGCTGCCCTTCACGCGGCTGCTGAGCCACGAAGTTGCCGGGGCTGTAGTGGATGCACCGGCCCCGATAGGTCTCGATCCCATGGATGGCGTGGACGTGGTTGCCCAGCACCAGGTCGGCACCCGCGTCGATGGCGGCCTTGCCGATCAACTGCTCGCACTCGCTGAGTGCCTCACCGAAACCGAAGCCCATGTGCACCGACACCACCACGAAGTCGGCGGTCTGACTCGCCGCGGTGATCTGCGCACAGATCCGGGCCAGATCCTGCTCGTCGGGCGTCGTCCGCACCACCGGCGGATGACCGGGCTCCTCCATCTGGATGTACGCGTCGACCTCGTACTTGGTGTGCACGTGCAGCGGCGCCAAGCCGGGCCGTTCGGCGCTCGCGGCCGACCCGACCGGCAGCAGGCTGGACGCGGCCAGGAACGCCACCGACACACCCCGGGCGGACACGACGACCGGGGCGATCGCGGCATCCAGATCCATGCCGGCGCCGACTGCCTTGATGCCGCGGATCTGCAGCGTCTCGATCGTCTCCAGCAGTGGCGTCTCACCGAAGTCCATCGAGTGGTTGTTGGCCAACGAGAAGACGCCGAAATGCATCCGTTCGAGCTCCGCGACCAACGCCGGCGCGGCCTTGAGGGTGATCAGCTTCTCCCGCGGATAGCCCTGATCGCTGAGCACGGTCTCGAGGTCGCCGAACACGACGTCGGCGCTGCCCAGCTCGTCGATCATCGCGATGAAGCGCGGATCGACGTCGGTACGGTCGAGAAATGGGCGGGTGAGCACCACGTCGCCCACGGCGGCCAGTCGGAATCCTTCGCTCATGATGCAGCTCCTCGTCTCCGTGTTGGTCAGCCGGCCGTACGGCCCGATCGGCGAACGAGCCGGCCACGGCCCCCGGTGGCGACGATCTCGCCGCGTTCGTAGACCACCTCGCCGCGGCTGATCGTGGCCACGATCTCGCCGTTCAGCGTCCATCCGTCGTACAGGCTGTAGTCGGTGCGGGTCTGCGACCGGGAGGCGTCGAAGGTCCGGGTGCCGGCGGGATCCCAGATCACCAGGTCGGCGTCGCCGCCCACCGCGATGGTGCCCTTCTGCGGATAGATGCCGAAGACCTTGGCGGCGTTCGTAGCAGTCACCTCGACGAACCGCTCCAACGTGATCCGACCGTTGTGCACTCCTTCGGAGTACAGCAGCGGCAGCATCGTCTCCAGGTCTGCCATGCCCGGCGCGACGTTGGTGATGTCGCGGTCCGGCCCGACCTTGTCGATCTTGAGCGTTGGTGCGTGGTCGGTGCAGCAGGTGTCGACCGTGCCATCGGCGAGGCCCGCCCACAACGCATCGATGTCACTCTCCGCGCGCAACGGCGGGTTGCCGATGTAGAGCGGGCCGTCCGGACGTTCGAGGTAGCTGGTGTCGAACAGCAGGTAGATCGGCCGGGTCTCCACCCGGACGTCGACGCCGCGCGTCCGGGCCTGCCGGACGGCGTCGAGCGCGGCCTCACTGGAGATGTGGACGACGTAGAGCGTCGCGTCGGCGGCCTCGGCGAAGGCGGCCGCCCGAGCGACTGCCGAGGCCTCGGCGCTCACCGGCCTGCTGCGTCCGTAGTTCGTCGGGTGGGAGTGCCCGGCAGCCAGGAGACGTTGGGTCACATGCCCCACCACACAAGCGTCTTCGCAGTGGATCATCGTCACCAGATCGTGTTCGGCGGCTGCTCGCATCAGTTGCAAGTACTCGGCGGCCTCGGCGTCGAAGCTCGGGAACATCATGAAGAACTTGATGCTCGGGCTGCCGGCCTCGACCACGTCGGGGATCTGTTCGAGCATCCCGCAGGCGCTCAACAGGATCGGGTGCAGGACGAAGTCGACGATGCTGTCGCGCTCGGCGTCACGCGCCGTCCGGGCCAAGCTGTCCTTCAGCCGCTCCCCCACATGTGAGAACGTCATGTTGCCGAACGTTGTCACGCCGCCAGCGGCGGCCGCGCGCGACCCGCTCGCGAAGTCGTCGCTCCAGCTCTGCTCTAGCTCCGCGTTCGGATCGTCGGCCGCCGTAGGCACCCCACCGGGACCGATCCCGGCCGGCACATATGCCGGCGACAGGTGGACATGCATGTCGACACCACCGGGCAGGACGAGCTTGCCGGCCGCGTCGATCTCGGTGGCGTCCTCACCAGTGGGCATCGTGCCGCCGAGCTGGGCGACGACACCGTCGACGACCAGCAGGTCTGCGGTGAACCGACTGCCTGCGGTGACGATTTCGCCTCCGCGGATGACCAGCTTCACAACACCATCTCCTGTCCTAGTGCACGGTTCACTTGCTCCCCCGCCTGCCCGACCGCCGCCGGCGCGCCGATCCACCACCGCTCAGACCGTCGCCCAGCAAGGCGAAGCCGACGGTGGCGAGGACGATCATCAAGCCGGGGAAGAGCGGATACGACCAGGAGATCGTGATGCTGTTGCGGGCCGAGAAGAGCAGCAGGCCCCACTCCGGGGTCGGCGGCTGAGCACCGACTCCAATGAAGCTCAGGCTCGAGACGGCAACGATCGCGTAGCCGACGTCCTGGGTTGACCGTACGACGAGCTCTTGCGTCATGAACGGCACAATGTGCTTGCGCAGGATCCTTGAGTTGCTCGCCCCGATCGCCCGCGCCGATCGTACGTGCGGGCGCTCCTTGATCGCGAGAACCATGCCCCGCACGAGCCGGGCGTACGTCGGCCACCAGACGACGCTGAGCGCGAAGACCAGCGACACCATGCCCCGGCCGAGCACCACCGACAGGGCCATCGCGACCACGAAGGTGGGGAGCGAGAAGAAGATGTCGGTCGACCGCATGATCAGCTGGTCGACCCAGCCGCCGGCGTATCCGGCGACCAGGCCGAGCAAGGTGCCGAGGATCGCGGCGATCACGACGATGCTCAGCGCCATCGACAACGAGTATCGGGTGCCCTCCACGATCCGGGTGAAGATGTCACGACCCACCTCGTCGGTACCGAACCAGTGCGCGCTGCTCGGCGGCGCGTACTGGTTGGCGACGTCGAGCCCGGAGACGTCGCGTCCGGGGAGGAGGCCCGGCGCCACCGCCATCAGCACCAGTAGGAGGACGATGAGGCCGCCGACGACGGTCGAGCCGGCCAGCCGGAGCCGCGGCGAACGGAAGGCGAGGTTGGGACTGGTGCCTTCGGCACTGACAGCGGTCACGATGCCCTCCTAGCTGCGCCGCACGCGCGGGTCGAGTGCCGGATAGATCAGGTCGACCAGGAAGTTGATGACGACGAAGAGCGCCGACACGACCAAGGTGATGCCCATGATCGGGTTGTAGTCGATGCCCTGGAACGCCTGAAACGCGTACAGCCCGATGCCCGGCCATCGCACGATCGGCTCGACCAGGATGATCCACGCGAACAGGTAGCCGAGCTGGATGCCGGCCATGCTGACGAACGGGTTCAATGCGTTCTTCAGCACATGACGGAACAGGATGCTTCGCGGCGCGAGGCCCTTGGCCTCCGCGGTTCGCACGTATGCCTCGCCGAGCTCGTGGTCCACGCTGGCTCGCACCAGCCGTACGCCGACACCGAGCAGGCTGAGCACGATCGCGATCGACGGCAGCAGCAGGTGTTCCAGCGCGTTCAAGAAGATCGGTCCGTCGCCTCGGATCAAGGCGTCGATGGTGTAGAAGCCGGTGACCTTCGGCGGTGGGATATCGTCGGTGTTGAGCCGGCCGCCGGCAGGAAGCCAGTCGAGCTTGGCGTAGAAGACGAGTTGGAGCATCAACGCGACCCAGAAGACCGGAGCAGCAGAGCTGACCATGGACAGCACCCTGGTCACGGCATCAACCAGCCCTCCCCGGAGGCGGGCCGCCAGCATGCCGAGTCCGACTGCGAGGACGAGGTAGATGATGAAGCTGAATACGACCAGCTCGAAGGTCGCCGGCAGGTAGGTGCCGAGATCCGACAGAACCGAGTCGCCGGTGATGATCGAGACGCCGAGGTCACCGTGCAGCAGCCCGCCAAGGAAGCTGAAGTACTGCGCCACCAACGGCTGGTCGAGGCCCATCTTCTCCGACAAGGCGGTGACCTGCTCCTGGGTGGCGCCGACACCCGCGGCGGCTGCCGCGGGGTCGGCGGGGATCACCCGGGAGAGGATGAAGGTGATGACGGTGATGCAGAGCAGCACCACCACCATCCACCCCAGGCGCTTGAGCACATATGTCGTCATGAGGTCTCCATGTTCAGCTACTCAAGCGCCCTTGACGGGTAAGGCAACCGATCAGTGCTCCCGGATCCGCAGCGGCCAGAAGTACATCGTCCAACGGAAGTCGTCGATCGCGAGCTCGTAGCCGTCGACGTAGTCCGGCACGGGGACCAATGTCTTCGGGACGGTCGGCCAGATCGCGGGCGCGTCGTCCTGGATGATCTGCTCTGCCTGCTGGGTGAGCATTGTGGCCTTGGACTCGTCCGTCGCGGAGCGGGCCTGGTTGAGGAGATCCGTCACCTGCGGGTTGTCGTAGAACGAGAAGTTAAAGCCGGCCTCGGGCAAGTAGAAGTTGCCCAGGAACAGCGTCGGGTCGGCCGTGAACGGGCTCGTGATCAAGGTGATCGCGTTGTTCGCCTGGTCGGGCTTGCCCAGGGTCGACAGCGCCTGCGCTCCTGGCAAGGTCTGGACGTTGACCTTGAAGCCAACCTTCTGCAGGGAGTCCTGGAAGATCGTCGCACCGACGGCGAACTCCTGCGGTCCGGCGATCACCGTGATCGTCACCGGGTTCTTGTCTAGATCGACACCGCTTTGCTCGATCAGGCTTTTGGCTTCGTCGAGGTTCTGCTCGTAGGCGGCGAACTCGATCGCACCGGGGTAGTTGTTCGGCATCGGGCCACCAGGGACAGTCGCCTGACCCTGCCAGTATTCCTTCATCGCCTCGTAGTCGAAGGCTAGCTGAGCGGCCTGACGGACCAGCTTGTTGTCGAACGGCGGCTTCTGCGTGTTCAGTGAGAACAGCGGGTCGATGTCGTAGGTGTCGAAGGTTTTCAGCTCGAAGCCGTCCATCGCACCGACTCGGGTGGCGTCCGGGATCGTCCAGGTCTCGGTGGTGTCGGCGTCACCGCGCTCGACCATCTGGACTCGGGTGGCGCCGTCGGGGATGAACTTCACGACGACCTCGTCGATCGAGCCGTCCTCCCAGCCGCCCCACCAGTCCTCGTTCTTCTCGAGCGTGATCTGGGTGGCCTTCTGCCATACGCCGAGGGTGTAGGGACCGGTCGAGTCTGAGTTCTCGTCGTACCAAGCCGCGGCCCACGGGTCGCTCGCCGTCTTATTCGCCTCGACCGCGTCGGCGCTGACGATGCCGACTCTGGTCAGGTGGGTCAGCAGGAATGGGTCAGGCGTCTTGGTGTGGATCACGGCAACGTTCGGGTCGCTCGCGTCGACGCTGTCGATCGAGGCCAGCAGCGCGCCGGCCTGGCCGGCCCTCATCGCGATCATCCGGTCGATAGACATCTTGACGTCGGCCGACGTGACGGTCGAGCCGCCGCTGAACTTCACGTCCTTGCGCAGGGTGAAACTGGTGCTCAGGCCGTCGGCGGCCGGCTCCCACTCCGTGGCCAACCACGGGATGATCGTGCCGTCGGTGTCGGCCCACACCAGCGGGTCGTAGATGTTGCGCGTGACGGTGAACGAGTCAAGGTCTGCGGCCTGAGCCGGGTCGATGTGCGCGGGCGCGAGCCCGGCGTGGACGAACTGCACCGGGCCCTTGGCCCATCCCGAGCCGGCCTTGTCCTTATTGGCGCCCGCGCCGCTCGTCGACGAGCAAGCGCTCAGCAGCAGACTGGCGGCGGCGACGAGACCGACTCCTATCAGGAGCGGTCGACGTCGACCTAGCTGAGGAACGTGCATGCCTTGCCTCTCTTCTTCCGGGCTTCCACGGAGGTACGGATCGACTGCGGATCCATCCGGACCGCCGCGCGATACGCGGCAACGGATGCCGAGCTTGTTACCTGCGTCAGAGGGACGATATGCGCCGGACACCTGCAAATGCAACGCCAAGATGACAATATTCCTGTTTCAGCTGCCGCCGTAACCGCAGATGTCACCGAACTGGAGCGGATCGCTCGGCCATGACGTCGAGGACGTCGCCGCGCCGCTGACCCCCTGACCTCGTCCCAACCTCGAGGTGGTGTGGAGCCTGGCCGCGACGACGCTGGCGATCCAGCCCGCCCAGGTCGGCGAGCTGCAGCCGTTGACCCGCTGGTTGCGCGAGCGGGGACGGCGATCAGCGCACAGCAGGTGACCTCGCTGCTGGCCCTGCAGCAGCCGTCCCGGCAGGTGATCATCGACCTGTCGCCGTAATCCGTTGCCCTGCAAGCCAGTGCGCGCACCTGCTGATCAGGGCTGTTTGGGCCCATGTAGAGGAATCCGAACCATAGTCGGCGGAGAACGACTGATACCTGATTGCCATGTTGACATTCGCATAAATCCGGTGCAGATTCCACCCATGCCCAAACGAGCGCCTGGATCACCGATGGATCCGGTGGACGCTCGCATCGTGGCCGCCTTGCAGTACGACGCCCGTGCCACCTATGCCCAGCTCGCGGCCATCGTGGGGGTGTCGGAGACGACCGTGCTGCGGCGCCTGCAGCGACTGCGCAGCGCCGGCGACATCGACGTGATCGGCGTCTTGGACTCACAGCGCTGTGGCCTGGGCAAGCCGGTGTTGGTGCAGCTGCTCACCGAGCCCGGGCGCACCGTCAGCGTCGCCGAGACCGTCGCTGCCCGGCCGGACGTGCGATTCCTCACCATCGTGAGCGGCCGGACGAACATCATCTGCGAGCTGATTGTGCATGACCGCGCACATCTCGCCGAGACCCTGCTCCACGAGATCGCCGGCATCGAAGGCATCTTGTCCACGACCACGTCCGCGGTGCTGCGCACCTACAAGACCCGCGACGAGTGGAGCCGCGAGCTACTGCCCGGCGGCCCCTTGCCCGCCCCGACCGTCGGCCACGGTGCGGGCCGCAAGCCCAAGATGGACCACCTCGACATGGCGCTGATCAGTGCGTTGGCCCAAGACGGCCGCCGAAGTTACGTCGATCTCGGCAACGAGCTCGAACTGAATGAGACCGCGGTCGCCCGCCGCCTCGGACTCCTTGTCGCCGGCCGCCAGCTCTCCTTCGCGACGCTGGTCGATCCCGCGGCCCTCGGCTTCGAGATCGAGGCGATCCTCTACCTGCGGGTCGACCTGTCCACCACCGAGACCGTGGCCACCTTCCTGGCCAGCCGCCGCGAGGTCCGCTACGTGTCGGCGACCGCCGGCTACAGCGACATCACCTGCGAGGCGGTCTTCCGCGACAATGACTCCCTGCACGACTTCATGCTCCACACCCTCGGCAGCCTCAAGGGCGTCCGGGAGCTCGAGGTCGATCTCGAGCTGCAAACGATCAAGCGGGCCTTCCGATCCCTGGCCCCGCCCCATCCCACCGACGACACGCTCGCCAACCCGGTCGGAGAGAACCTCGCAACCAAGCCACTCGCATGAGCGGACGGCACATTCGAAGGAGCACAGCTAACGATGGCGGAACTGCAGTACACCGGCTACGAGTCCTACTCCTACCTCGACGCCGCTCGTGACTATCCGGTCTTCGAGCTCGACGCGGAGATCGACCGAGCTCCCGCGTACGAACATGGGCTGACACCCGAGCAGGTAACTCGGTCCGAACAGCTCCTGCGCGACAACATCGTCGTCAGCCTGCACGAGCATCCGACGCTGTTCCCCCGCGACATGCGCCAGGTACGCGACTACATCCGTACCGGCCGCGAACACACCGGCTTCAAGGGACTGGAGCAGTCCGGACTGACCGCCGTCTTCGACAACCTGATGGACGGTACGGCCTGCGTGACCAGCAAGTTCGGCTGGAAGTGGGACGACATCATCTACGACCTCGGCATGCGGCTGTCGGACCTGGCCCACCAGGACTTCGTCAAGATCGCCTACCGCGTCGACGACATCGTGGCCTCCCACGAGCAGGGTCGGATTTCGCTGGTGCTCTGCCTTGAGGCCGCGACGCCGATCGAGAACGAGGTCGACCGGCTCGACATCCTGTATGGCTTCGGCATCCGGCAGATGGGCGTCGCTTACTCCGAGTCCAACACCTTGGGCTCCGGCCTCAAGGAGTCCCGCGATGGCGGGCTGACCGACTTCGGTCAGTGTGCGGTGCAGCGGATGAACCAGCTCGGGATCCTCGTTGACGTCTCCCACTCCAGCGACCTGACGTGCCTGGACACCTACGAAGCATCGAGCAGGCCGGTCGTCATTACTCACGCCGGCGCCCGCGCTCTCTGGGACACCCCGCGGATGAAGCCGGACGAGGTGCTGCTCGGCTGCGCTCAGACCGGTGGCGTTATCGGGATCGAGGCCGCTCCGCACACGACAATCACGAAAGCCCATCCGCTGCACAACCTCGACTCGGTGATGGAGCACTTCGAGTACTGCGCCGAGCTGATGGGCATCGAGCACGTCACGTTCGGGCCGGACACGCTGTTCGGCGACCACGTCGGCCTGCACGACGAGTTCGCCGCCAACCTAAGCCTCGCGGCCCAAGTGCAGAAGGGTCCGAAGTTCGACAAGGTCCGCTACGTCGACGGCATCGAGAACCCGGCCGAGAACTTCCACAACATCATCGGCTGGCTGGTCAAACACGGCTACTCCGACGAGGACGTCGTCGCGGTCGTCGGTGGCAACATCATGCGTGTGCTGCACGAGGTCTGGTAGCTCGGTGGTCACCGAAGCATCCTCGCGGGTCCTGTACGCCGCTGCGGGCGTCTTCGACGGACGCACCGAAGGCCTGCGTTCCGGCACCGGAGTCCTCGTCGCCGATGGCATCGTGGTAGCCGTCGGGGCGTCGGCCGAACTCGCCGAAGACGCGCCGGTTCGCGACTTCGGCGATGCCGTGATCGTGCCCGGGTTCGTCGACGCGCACACGCACGTCACCATCCGGCCCGGCGAGGGCGACCAGCACGGCCAGTTGGAGAACCGCGTTGCCTGGCAGACGATCCGCGGTGTCGCCAACCTCGCTCAGATGCTCCGGTCCGGCGTGACGACGGCGAAGATCATGAGCGAGATGTACGAGATCGACTACGAGTTCCGCGACGCGGTCGCTCGGGGCGAGGTCGCTGGTCCGCGGCTGCTGGTCGCGGGTCCAGGGCTCAGCCCTCCCGGTGGCCACGGTGCAGGTGGCGCCGGTGTCGCGGGCGTGGACGATCTGCGGGCCGCCGTCCGAGAACGAGTCGAGCACGGCGCCGACCACATCAAGATCTTCACCACCGGCGGGGTCTCGTCGGTGGGCCCGAGCATGTCGGAGTCCAACTACTCGGCCGAAGAGATCGCCGCCATCGTGCAGGAGGCGGCCTCGGCCGGCCTCAAGGTCTCTGCGCATGCACTTGGCGGCCCCGGCGTCGATCTGGCCGTCGAAAACGGCGTCCACACCATCGAGCACGGCACGCTATTGGACGCAGGGAACATCGAGCGGATGGTCGAGGCGGGCACCTGGCTGGTCCTCACCACGTCGATCCTATTCCATCCGGCAGGCATCGAGCGTGGAGACGCAAAGGTGCCGCACATCATGAAGAAAGTCACCGACGCCCGGGCCTACATGGAAGGCAACCTGGACGCGATCCGCGAGGCCGGCATCCCCTTCGCGATGGGCACCGACTCGATGCACGGCCTGTTCGGCGAGGAACTGAGGTGGCTGGTTGCCCACGGCTGGAGCAGCCAGGATGCCTTGGTGGCGGCGACCCGGAAAGGTGGCGAGCTGATCGGCGACCCGGCCGCCGGCGTCCTCGAACCGGGGTCGAGAGCCGACTTCGTCGTCCTCGGCGGTGACCCCTTCGCCAACATCGACGCCGTCCTCGACGTCAACGCGGTCTACCGCGCCGGACACGGGGTCGTCGAAGGCGGCCAGGTGCGGGCGCTTCCAGGGAAGCAGGGTTGAGCCAACTGCGTGTCAACGGTCCGCGGCTGCAAGCCGACCTGGAGCGCCTGGCGCAGATCGGCCGCGCTCCCGGCGGCGGGATCAACCGCACCGCGTATTCGGCGGCCGATGCCGAGGCTCGGCAGTGGTATCAGGATTGTTGCGACGCGGCCGGTCTCGCCGTCAGCCTGGACGGACTGGGCAACACGTTCGCTCAGCTGCCCCATCCCGCTCCGACTCTGCCGGCCGTGTGGACCGGTTCGCACATCGACACCGTCCCCGACGGTGGGCCGCTCGACGGCGCCCTCGGCACCGTCGCCGCGCTGGAATGCGTCCGCCGGCTCGCCGAGAGCCGCATCGAGCTCGCTCGGCCGGTGCGGTCGGTGATCCTCTCCGACGAGGAAGGCAACTACAGTGGCCGCCTGCTCGGCTCGTACGGGCTGTCCCACGGCTACGACCACGACGAGCTCGCGGCGATGACCGGCCGCGGCGGCGACCTACTGCTCGACACCCTCGGGTCGTGGTCCTGGTCGTCGGGATCCCCCACGCAGATCAAGCTCGCGCCCGGCGTCGTCCACTCGTTCGTCGAGCTGCACATCGAGCAAGGACCGAACCTGGCCGCCGAAGGAATCGACATCGGCGTGGTGACGTCGATCGTGGGCCTGTGCGGCGCCCGAGTGGAGTTCCTCGGACGCGCCGACCACGCCGGGACCACACCGATGGGGATGCGCCGCGATGCGCTCCGCGCTGCGTCCGACTTCGTCACCCAGCTACCCGGCATCGCCGCCTCGGTCGCCGACACCGCGGTGGCGACCTGCGGCCGGTTGAACGTCGAACCCGGTGGTGCGAACGTGGTCCCCGGAAGGGTCGAGCTGAGCGTCGACTTTCGCGATCAGAGCCTGAGCAACATCGAAGCCATGCGGTCCCTCCTGCACCAGGCCGCTACGGATGCCGGCCGGCGCCACGACATCGAGGTCGTCTGGACCCCGCAACCGGTCGTCCACCCGGTGCCGATGACCGACGAGATCCGATCCGTCATCGCCGACAGCGCCGACGAGCTCGGCTACAGCCGGCGCGATCTGCTGTCCGGCGCTGGACACGACTCACAGAACATGGCCCGGCTGGCGCCAACCGGGATGATCTTTGTGCCCAGCCGAGACGGTCGCAGCCACTCCCCCGCCGAATACACCGACTTCGCGGCGATCGAACGCGGCGCGAACGTCCTGCTCGTCACCTTGCTTCGGCTGGCGTCCCGCTAGCTACTTCGTCCCGAAAAAGGCCGTCGGTCTGGTTGGAGCCCGCTCAGAGGGTGTGGGTGAGGTGGGCTCCGCTCCCGGCTCCGTCCCGCCTTTCCGGCTCCTTCCCCGGTTTCTCCCTGTTCGGGAGGTCCCGGTGCAGGCCGGATCAGCGGGGCGGAGCGGGGGCGGACTCAGCAGGCGGTTACTTTGCGGCGGCGCCGGCCTGGCGGGAGGACCGGTCGCGTTCTGGTGACCGGGCGGTGAATGGGCCGCTGGATCCCGGCGGCGGCTCAGACCACCTTGGCCGCGCCGGCCTTGGCCAGCAGCGCAACGTTCAGCTGGCCGATCGCCCCTGCGCCGCAGCGGGCGGTCAGCTTGCCCAAGGTGGTGGGGTGCGGCACCGGGCACCCCAGTGGGATCCGGCAGAACCGCGACCACGAGATCGAGTCGGCGACCTCCGGCACAACGTCTCATACCCCAGCCCGTGGCGCGGAGATGACCCGCTTCCCCACCGCCGGCCACCTGGCCTCCTGGGCCGGCACCACCCCCGGCAGCCACGAATCCGCCGGACGGATCAAATCGACCAAGACCCGCCCCGGCAACCCCTACCTCAAAGGCGCCCTCGGGATCGCCGCGCTCAGCA
>JBPCOF010000243.1:0-25964 GCA_051000515.1 Geodermatophilaceae bacterium | reverse complement strand
CTCCACGGCCGCTGAGGGCGTTGCTAGGAGGATCGTGCTGCGGTGTCCCGCAGCACGAGCGGCTATCGGAAAACTGCTCCGGTCACCATTCCCCCTCCCGCAATCGGCTACTGGCACGCGTGCAGCTAGAACTGCTGCCCGGTGTGGTAGAGCTGGGTCAGCAGGGGGCGCAGGTGCTCGCCCGCCCTGGTGAGAGAGTAAGTGCAGCGGGAGGGGAACCCGGTCTGCTGCTGACGGTCGATGAGTCCCTCTCGTCGCAGGTGGGACAGTCGGTCGGCAAGGACCTTGTCGCTCAGCGACGGCAGCCCGGTGCGGAGCTGTCCAAACGAGCGCGGGCCGTGCATCAGGTCGCGCAGCAGCAGGGTGGTCCATCTCCGCTGATCGCGCGTAGCGCGACCTCCACCGGGCAGTTCGGCTCTGGACGCCTGGTTTCACCTCGGTGATCCGGGACCAGTTCGCGGTCCCACTGGCCACTCTCCGTTTGGTGAGCGGCGGGCTCGCCTGCTTCTCTGTCTGGATCGACGACGACTTTGGCAGCCACGACACCAGGATCACACTTGCTACGGATGCCGCGCAGCACCCCGAGGTGTTCGCCGCGGCGTTCAACAGCGGCAACGCCGCGGCCCTGGAGTCGGTGTATGAGGACCTTGGAGTTCTTGTATCCGAACCCGGACAAACCTATGACCGGATTGGACCGGGCCGTCGCCAATGCGCGCTTTCAAGGGCTGGGCCTACCCATCGATGTGCGACCCCGACACGTCTACGTCGCCGACGACATCGCCCTGCTCATCGTCGACTGGACGATTGACGGCACCGGTCCCGACGGGACGCCGGTCCACCTCCAAGGGACCGCCACCGACGTCGCCCGCCGAGGGCCGCAAGGCACATGGCGATACATCATCGACAATCCGTTCGGCACCGCCTGACCCGGCACGCCTTTCGCTGGCCGGCGTCTCGGCTGCCGAATCCGCCAGCGGCCGGATCGACAAACCCGATGTGGGAATTCGCGCTCATCCGATAGCGGATCGTCAGCCGGGACGGGTGACGACCTGATCGGTGAGGCGGGCAGCACGCGAGAGGTCCAGCCGGTGCACCAGCCCGTGCTGGGTCGAGACAACGACTCCGACCCAGCAAGCGCGAGGCTCAGTGGCCGCTATCTCGAGGGCGACCGGGTGCCGGCACTCGCACAGGTCCGGTCGCCGGCCCGGAAGCTCATTGAGCGGCAAACCGGCTTCGGGTCGCCCGCGCTGCCACAGAAGCTGCGGGCCTACCGATGCCCAGGCGTTCACGGCGCCGACCTCGACCCGATCGGCGTTCCGGCCGGGAAGCCCGTCGAGCAAAGCGGCCAGGGCGGCCGTCACCGGCTCACCATTGTCAGGACTGGCGTCCGCGCTCATCCCGGCGTGGGCGATAAGGACGGCGGCCCGCCGACCGGCGTCCGCCGCTGTCTGGACCTGCTCAAGCGACCATCGGGCGCCAACGAAGCCTCCACCCGGCCACAACACCTCGATTGCGACGTCGCGTAGCCCGAGCGCCGCGGCCCGCCGAACGAGATCCGGCACGTCCTCCGCCTGCTCCCAGCTGGCGCTCAGGGCAGCCTCCCAGCAGCCGTCCGCAGCGACCTGTACCACCGGCGCACGGGACACGTCGACGACCGCGGCAGCGTCAAGCCACCACCCGCCCTCGCTCATCTGCTCATGCTCCCGCACCCCGTGAGCAACTCCGCAAGAAGATCGTCAGCCGAGCAGCCCTTGCCGGCGTATTCGGCTGCTGGCTAGCGTGCCGTGACGGCCTGCCGGGGGCCGGCTGGAGGCCGCGATGCCGGTCCGCTACCTGTCCGATCCGGAGCTCGCGCGGCTGAACGGCTGGCCGGACGAGATTGCCGCCGAGGATGCGGTCACCTACTTCACCCTGTCTGGCGACGACCTGGCGTGGCTGGCGGGGTTCAACCGCGCGGAGAACCGGCTCGGCGTCGCCGTCCAACTATCGACGCTGCCGTGGCTGGGCTGGATCCCGGACGACCTGGCCGGGTGTCCGGCCGCTGCGCTGGAGCGGCTCGCCACCGCCCACGTGATCGACTCGAACACCGCGGTGGAGCTGCTGAGGGCGTACGGGGGCTGGCAGGGCGAGACACGTCGCAAGCACCGGGCGCAGGTGCTGGGCGGCTCGGTTGGCGCTTGTGCGCGGCCGGAGAGCGCAAGCTGCTGGATGAGTTTCTTCTTGCCCGCGCGTTAGAGCACGACGCGCCGGGTGTGCTGCTGCAGGTGGCCTGCGACCGGCTGCGCGCCGAGCGGATCGTCCGTCCGTCCGTGGACTCGCGGACCCGCCGGGTCGCCTCGGCGCGTGACGGCTCGCGGGCCGAGACCTACCTGCGGCTCAGCGCACTGCTGCAGCCGCCGCGACCGCGGCAGTTGGACGGCATGCTCGACGTCGATCCGGACCTGGGAGGACCCGGCTGTCGTGGGCGCCCTGGCCAGAGCGGCTGCTCGCGGTCGCAGAGGAGAACCGCGCACTGTTCGATGCCCACCCCTGGGCAGCGGAGGTGTCCACCCTTCGGGTCCGCTCGGCCCGGGGCTGATGGCGAAGTATGAGCATGAACTCTCGGCGCTGGACGGAGTCGGCCTCGACGACGTCCAGGTGGACGATTCACTCACCCATCTGTTGAGTTTCGTGCAGGCGTCGGCCCGTGCGTCCGCCGACGCCCGCACCACTCGTCAGGCCAGCGCCATGAATGACGAGCAGTGGTGGGCCGCCAACGCCCCTGTTCTGGCGCAGGTCCTCGACCCGGCGGTGTATCCGCTGCCCACGCGAATCGGCACCGCAGCCGGCGCGGCGCATGGCGGCGCACACGACCCTGACCACGCCTACCACTTCGGCCTGCAACGCGTCCTCGACGGGCTCGCCGTTCTCGTCGACGGTAAAGCGGTCAGGGGGTGAGGCCATTCGTGTGCCGCGGCTCGTACAGGCCGATCTCCGCGCCGCTGGGCAACCGGATCCTGGTGCACAATCCATAGCCGACATCTGCCACCGGCCCGGTCTTGACGCCCCGAGCCCTGAGGTCGGCCACCGTCATGGCGATGTCATCGCACATCAGATGCAGGTCCACCATCGAGTCCGCTTGGGAATGAACTCCGAGTTCGGCCAGTGGTGCCTTGAAGATCAGCCAGCCATCATCGGCCGCCTTCTGCACCGTGGTCCGCCAACCCAGAACTTCGGAGAGAAAGGTGCGATCGGCTTCAGCATCGGTACTGTTGAACAGCAGATGGATACCTGTGATCATTCCTCGACGCTCCTCCCGAACCGAGCCGATCGCAGCAGATCACGATCCCTAGGCTGCTCTCATGACCGAGCTGAGTGGCAACCACAACATGGCGCCGGACATCACGTCGTCCCCCGCGTGGGGGAGGCTGACGGGGCTCCCCCAACCCGCGGATCTGCGTGACCTGTTCTCCGATGACCCCGGCCGCGGCAGACGGTACGTGCTCGAGATGGCAGATCTGCGAGTCGACTTCGCCAAGCAACGGCTCACCGACGACATCCTGGTCGCGCTCCTCGAGGTGGCCGACGCTGCCGGCGTGGCACAGCGTCGGGACGCGATGTTCGCCGGTGAACACATCAACGTCACCGAGGACCGCCCGGTCCTGCACGTCGCCTTGCGGGCCCCGCGAGGCACAACGATCGAAACCGACGGTCAGAATGTCGTCCCCACGGTTCACGAGGTGCTCGGCCGAATGGGCGAATTCGCTGAACAGGTGCGCGGCGGTGCGTGGACCGGTGCGACCGGGCGCCGGATCCGTACGGTCGTCAACATCGGTATCGGCGGGTCCGACCTCGGTCCGGCGATGGCCTACCAAGCCCTTGTGGCCTACCGCCATCCCGAGCTCACTGCCCACTTTGTGTCCAATGTGGACGGAGCCGACATCGCCGGAGTCCTCGAAGGTCTCGATCCGGCTCAGACCTTGTTCGTCATCTCGTCCAAGACGTTCAGCACCATCGAGACCCTGACCAATGCGCGCACGGCGCGCGCCTGGTTGGCGAGCGCGCTCGGTGAAGGTTCGGTCGCAAAGCACTTCGTGGCGGTCAGCACCAATGCGGAGAAGGTTGCCGAGTTCGGGATCGACACAGCGAACATGTTCGAGTTCTGGGAGTGGGTGGGCGGACGGTACTCCGTGGAATCGGCCATCGGCCTCACTCTGATGGTCTCGATCGGACCGGAGCGGTTCGCCGAGTTCCTCGCCGGCTCGCATGCCGTCGACGAGCATTTCCGTACCGCGCCGTTCCCCGAGAACGTTCCTGTCATCCTGGGAATGATCGGGGTGTGGAACGCCAACGTTCTCGGCTTCGACACCAAGGCGGTCCTGCCCTACGCGCAGGAGTTGGCGCGATTCCCGGCCTACCTGCAGCAGCTCGACATGGAATCCAACGGGAAATCCGTACGACTGGACGGATCGCCGGTGACCATGGCCACCGGCCCGATCGTCTGGGGTGAGCCGGGCACGAATGGCCAGCACGCCTTCTATCAGCTACTGCATCAAGGCACCCGGATCGTGCCAGCGGACTTCATTGGATTCGCCAACCCGCATCATTCTCACCGCAACCACCACGACTTGCTGGTGGCAAACCTGATCGCCCAGACCGAGGCGCTGGCCTTCGGCAAGGACCGGCCCAGCGAGCCGCACCGCCGCTTCGCCGGCAACCGGCCGTCCACCACGATCCTCGCCCCGCAACTCACCCCTTCGGTCCTCGGACAATTGATCGCTCTGTACGAGCACATCGTGTTCGTACAGGGCTGCATCTGGGGCATCGACAGCTTCGACCAGTGGGGCGTGGAACTGGGCAAGGAGCTGGCCAACCGGATCACGCCCGAACTCACCGGCGACTTGCACGACGCGGTCGAGCACGACACTTCGACGACCGCCCTGATCGAGTGGTACCGGACCACCGCCCGACGCGAGTGATTCCTGGGCAGTCTTTTGCCCGGTGAGGGTTCGCGTCCCCGGGTCAGCCGGCGTTTCGTCCGCGCAGGAGATCCAACACAGCGTCGACCTTGCCATCCAGGGCATCGACCTTGCTCTCAACGCGTTCCAGGCGTTGGTCGATTTCCTCGAGTCGGTTGACTTGTCGGAGCTGCGTCCCGGAGATGGAGCTCAGCATCTCGTAGATCGACTGAACGTCATTCTCCAGCTGGCGGACCTTGCGTTCGAGCGCTGGAGACCCCATACCGAAACCCTAGCGGCCGAACGACCATCCGAGACGCCGTCCACAGAACCAGTCGTACGACGCACCCCAGTCCTGAGCCGACATCGGAGTTTGATCACCGGAAGTGTGCAGAGTTATCGAGACGGACCAGCCAATAATCCGGCTCAGTTCCGATGATCAACAGTGCGCTGGCGCTCGAGACATAAGCATGACCGCGATACCGGCGCGTATGGGCTAGCCCAATCGAACAGACATCGGGCCAACCGCGGAAAGCCGGGCTGAGAATCAGCCGAGCAGGTCGAGGATCACGTCGCCGGCGACGCCCAGGAAGACCAGAGTCAGATAGCTGATCGAGACATGGAAGAGCCGCATGGGGTTCAACGTCTCGCCATCCCGCGCCCGACGGCCCAACAGGACCGCCTCCCACACGAACCAGGCGCCGGCCAACCCCGCCGCAACCGGATAGATCGGCCAGGAGCCCAGGGGCCACAGGACCATCGAGACGACAACGGTGACAATCGCGTACGCAACGATCTGCCGGGTCACCGACACGGTTTCGGCCACGACCGGCAACATCGGGACGCTCGCCCTCGCGTAGTCCGCGCGGAATCTCATCGCCAGTGCCCAGAAGTGCGGAGGCTGCCACAGGAATACCACCGCGAAGAGCACCCAGGCCTGCCAGGACAGCTCACCGGTGACCGCTGCCCAGCCGATCAGAACCGGGGCGGCACCGGCCACTCCGCCGATGACCGTGCTGTGGTGGGTACGGCGTTTGAGCCACAGCGTGTAGACGAAGACGTACCAACCGATCGCAGCCAGCGAGAGCGCGGCTGCCAGCGGCGTGGTTGCCCATGAGAGCAAGGCCGTGGACGCGACCGTCAGCACCAGTCCGAAGATGAGCGCGGCACGCGGCGTCACCACCGCGCTAGGCAGCGGGCGTCCTTCGGTGCGGTGCATGAGGCCGTCGATGTCCCGGTCGCAGTAGCAGTTCAGCGCATTCGCTGCCCCAGCAGCCAGAGCGCCTCCCACCAGCGTCGCCGGCACCAGCCAGCCGGCGGGAAATCGCCCGGCAGCCAGCATCATGGTGGGCAGTGTCGTGACCAGCAGCAGTTCGACGATGCGCGGCTTGGTCAGGGAGAGATAGGCCCGCAGAACTGTCGAGGCGGACCGGACAGTGGTCGAATGACGATCAGCTACAGCCGTCACCGGACACCGGCGCAGCGCAGCAGATCGCAGGGCACGAGATGACCTTTCCGGGGACGGACACCGAACGATCAACTCTATCCCGCGAGTAGGTGACCTGACCGGGCTAGGGTCCCACCATGAGCGAGAACACCTCCGCCCGCAAGCAGACCCTGCCCGACGGTTGGGGAGATCTGGACCGCCGAGCCATCGACACCGCCCGTGTGCTGGCGATGGACGCCGTTCAGAAGACCGGCAACGGGCACCCGGGCACAGCTATGAGCATGGCACCGGTGGCCTACCTGCTCTTCCAGAAATACCTGCGCCACGATCCCACTGACGAGGAATGGCCGGCTAGGGATCGCTTCATCCTGTCGATGGGGCACTCCAGCCTGACGCTCTACATCCAGCTCTACTACTCCGGCTACGGCCTGGAACTCCCCGACCTCGAGGCCCTGCGTACCTGGGGTTCATTGACTCCGGGCCACCCCGAGCACCGGCATACCCGCGGCGTCGAGGTCACGACCGGCCCACTGGGTCAGGGTTTCGGAAATGCGGTCGGCATGGCGATGGCCGCACGGCGCGAGCGGGGGCTGTTCGACCCCGACGCCGACCCGGGCACCAGCCCCTTCGATCACCTGATCTGGGCGCTGGCCTCCGACGGTGACATGGAGGAGGGCATCACCTCAGAGGCATCGTCGCTGGCCGGACATCAGCAACTGGGCAACCTCACGGTGATCTACGACCGGAACAAGATCTCCATCGAGGACGACACCGGCATCGCACTGTCCGAGGACACCGCGAAGCGGTACGAGGCCTACGGCTGGCATGTCCAGACGGTGGCCGACAGCGAGGACCTGGCCGCATTGGACGCGGCGTTCGCAGCCGCCGTCGCCGAGACCGCGAGGCCGTCCTTCATCGTGGTGGACAGCATCATCGCCTGGCCGGCGCCCAACGCCCAGAACACCGGCCCCTCGCACGGCAGCGCCCTGGGCGAGGACGAGGTCAAGGCGACCAAGAAGGTGCTGGGCTTCGACCCGGACAAGACCTTCGATGTCGCCGACGAGGTCATCGCCCACACCCGCAAGGTCCTGCAACGTGGAGCGGCGGCCCGAGCGGAGTGGCAGCAAACCTACGACGCGTGGGAGCAGGCCCACCCCGAACAGGCGGCCCTGCATGACCGGATGGCCGAGCATCGCCTGCCCGATGGCTGGGCCGACGCTCTTCCGGTCTTCGACGCCGATGCGACCGGCGTGGCCACCCGCAAGGCCTCAGGTCAGGTGTTGGCCGCGCTGGCTCCCGGGCTACCCGAACTCTGGGGTGGCTCGGCTGATCTCGCCGAGTCGAACAACACCTCGATGAAGGGCGAGGCCTCGTTCATCCCCACCGAGCACCAGACCAAGGAATGGGCCGGTGGCCCGTACGGCCGCACGCTGCACTTCGGTATCCGCGAGCACGCGATGGGTGCGATCATGAACGGTATCGCCCTGCACGGCGGCACCCGGGTGTACGGCGGGACCTTTTTGGTCTTCTCCGACTACATGCGGCCCTCCGTCCGGCTGGCTGCCCTGATGCACCTGGCGGTGACCTACGTCTGGACCCACGATTCGATCGGCCTCGGCGAGGACGGGCCGACCCACCAGCCGGTCGAGCACCTCGCGGCGCTGCGCGCGATCCCCGGCCTCGATGTCGTCCGGCCCGGGGATGCCAACGAGACGGCCGTCGCCTGGCGGACGGTGTTGGAGAACACCAATCGCCCAGCGGGTCTGTGCCTGTCCCGGCAGAACCTTCCGGTGCTGGACCGCGACACGTTCGCCTCAGCCGAGGGCGCGGCCCGCGGGGGCTACGTCCTGGCCGACACCGACGGAACCCCGGACGTGATCCTGGTGGCGACCGGCAGCGAACTCTCCCTGGCCGTGGCCGCGCGAGACGTCCTGGTCAGTGAGGACATCGCGGTGCGCGTGGTCTCCATGCCCTGCCGGGAATGGTTCGACGAGCAGGACCAGGACTACCGCGACAACGTTCTGCCACCCTCGGTCCGCGCCAGGGTCAGTGTGGAGGCTGGAGTGGCGCAGGGCTGGCGCGAGATCGTCGGCGATGCCGGCCGGATCGTCTCGCTGGAGCATTTCGGCGCCAGCGCCGCCGCCAGCGTGCTCTTCCAGGAGTTCGGCTTCACCGCGGAAGCCGTGGTCACAGCTGCCCGCGAGAGCATGATCGCGGCCGCAGAGGGAACTGGTTAGGCAGCACACAATTATCACCTTGAGGGAGCTCCCATGACTCAGAATTCCCGGTTGGCAGATCTGAGCTCGCACGGGGTCGCCGTGTGGCTGGATGACCTGTCACGCGACCGGATCAACAGCGGCGGCCTGGCTGCACTGACCCAGGAGCGCAGCGTCGTCGGGATAACAACCAACCCGACGATCTTCGGCGCGGCGATCAGCGGCTCGGACATCTACAACGACCAGGTCGGCGATCTGTCCAAACGCGGGATAGGCATCGACGAGGCGCTACGCATGATCACCGCCTACGACGTCCGCGCGGCCTGCGACGTTCTGGCCGACACCGCCGCGCGCACCGGGCGGGATGGCCGGGTGTCCTTCGAGGTGGATCCCCGGCTCGCCTTCGACACCGAGGCCACCTTCGCCGAGGCGACGTCACTGTGGTGGCTGGTGGACCGGCCGAATCTCTTCATCAAGATCCCGGCGACCGAGGCGGGACTGCCGGCCATCACTGACGCGATCGCCGCGGGGATCAGTGTCAACGTCACCCTGATCTTCAGCATCGAGCGCTACAAGCTGGTCATGGACGCCTACCTCAGCGGCCTGGAACGACGAGCCCAGGCCGAGGACTTCAAGGGCTTCGACGGCCTGGAGTCGGTCGCCTCGTTCTTCGTCTCGAGGGTGGACACCGAGATCGACAAGCGGCTGGAGGCCGCGGGCGCCGACGCCGAGCTGCAAGGCAAAGCAGCGGTAGCCAACGCCATACTCGCCTACCAGGCCTACGAAGAAGTCATTGCTAGCGACCGCTGGAATGCGATGGCGGCCAAGGGTGCTCACGTACAACGGCCACTGTGGGCATCAACTGGTACCAAGAACAAGACCTACCCGGACACGCTCTACGTCAGTCGGTTGGTGGCCCCGGACACGGTAAACACGATGCCCGAAGCGACCCTGCAGGCCTTCGCCGACCATGGGGAGATCGGCACGCCGATTCAGGATCAGTACGAGTGGGCGGCGGCGGTCATGGAGGAGATCAGGGCCACGGGGGTCGATATGGATGACACGTTCGTGACGCTGGAGACCGAAGGCGTCGACAAGTTCAAGGCCTCGTGGGATGAGCTCATGACCTCGGTCAGTGACGAGCTCAAGAGGGTCGGCTAGTCAGATGACCGCAGTCGCTCGGGGATCCTCTCGAGGAAGTACCCGCAAGAGACAGGTCGCGGGCGAACAACGCCGCCCAGGCAATCCGCTCCGAGACAACGCAGATCGCCGGCTCCCCAGGATCCCGCCCCCGTGCGCGTTGGTCGTGTTCGGTATCACCGGCGACCTGGCCCAGAAGAAACTGCTACCGGCGGTCTACGACCTGGCCAACCGCGGACTGTTGCCGACCAACTTCGTGCTGCTCGGCTTCGCCCGACGGGACTGGGGGGACGGAGAGTTCATCGATCTCGCCCAGCGGGCTGCCAAGGAGCACGCGCGTACGCCGTGGCGTGAGGACGTCTGGAGGCGACTGGCAGCGGCCTGCAAGTTCGTCCCAGGCGCCTTCGACGACGACGCTGCCTTCGACACCTTGGCCGAGACACTGCTCGATCTGGAGGAGTCCCACGGTGTTGCCGGTAACGCGGCCTTCTATCTCTCCATCCCGCCGGACTCCTTCCCGGTGGTGCTCAAGCAGATGCAGCGCACCGGAATGGCAGACAACGTCGACGACGCGATCACCGGCTACTGGCGTCGGGTCGTCGTCGAGAAACCGTTCGGCCACGATCTGCCATCCAGCCGGGAACTCAACGAACTGGTCGACTCGGTCTTCACCGCCCAGGATGTGTTCCGGATCGACCATTACCTGGGCAAGGAGACCGTCCAGAACCTCCTGGCGCTGCGCTTCGCCAACACCCTGTTCGAACCGGTCTGGAATTCCCACCACGTCGACTCGGTGCAGATCACCATGGCCGAGGACGTGGGAATCGGATCGCGGGCGGACTTCTACGACGCGACCGGCACCGCACGCGATGTCGTACAGAACCACATCCTGCAGTTGCTGGCCCTCACCGCGATGGAAGAGCCGGTGGAGTACACCCCAGACGCAATTCGGATCGAGAAGCTGAAGGTTCTACGCGCGATATCATTGCCCGAGGACTTGCCTCGCTATGCGATCCGCGGGCAGTACACCCAGGGCTGGCTTGCTGGCCAACGCGTTGCGGGCTATGTCCAAGAGGACAAGGTTCCGGACAACTCGACGACCGAGACCTACGTCGCATTGCGACTCGGCATCCAGACCCGGCGGTGGGCCGGCGTCCCCTTCTACGTCAGGGCCGGCAAACGGCTGCCGCGCCGGGTTACCGAGATCGCCCTGACCTTTCGACCCGCACCACATGTTCCTTTCACTGCCAGCGACACCGAATCGCTCGGTCAGAACCAGTTGGTGGTCCGGGTCCAGCCCGACGAAGGAGTCACCCTGAAGTTCGGCTCCAAGGTGCCCGGCACTGTCATGGAGGTGCGCGATGTCGCGATGGACTTCCTGTACGGGACGGCGTTCACCGAAGCCAGTCCGGAGGCCTACGAACGGTTGCTGCTCGACGTCCTGATCGGGGACGCGACGCTTTTCCCACGGCACGAGGAAGTCGAGGCGTCCTGGGCGGTCATCGATCCGCTGGAGGACTTCTGGGCCGGCCAGCAACCGGCGCACTACCGCGCCGGTGAATGGGGTCCGTCCGAAGCCGACGACATGCTCGCCTCCGACAGCCGTGCCTGGAGGCGGCCGTGAGTGAGCATCGCAGCGAGAAACGAGCGAGGAGCGGAGCGAACGGCGTTTCGCCTCTAGCTCGGGAACCGAGGCGGCCGTGAGTGAGCATCGCAGCGAGGAACGAGCGAGGAGCGGAGCGAACGGCGTTTCGCCTCCAGCTCGGGAACCGAGGCGGCCGTGAGCACGCTCTGGGATACGACGGGGACCGAAGTGGTCAAGGCCCTCGGTGCCGCTCGACGCAATGGCGCGGCGGTCACCTCCGGGTTGGCGTTGACCTTCGTCGTGGTGGCCGAGGAGAGGCAGGTGGAGATGGCCGAGAAGGCCGCGACCACCGCCGCTGCGATGCATCCCTGTCGGCTGGTGATGGTGGTCCGCCGCGAGAACACCGCCCCCACTCCGCGGCTGGACGCTGAGGTGAGCGTCGGCGGCCGGCTCGGTCCCGGTGAGGCCGTCCAACTGCGGATGTACGGCCGGCTGGCTCTGCACGCCGAGTCGGTTGTCCTGCCCCTGCTGGCCCCGGACGCGCCAGTGGTGACCTGGTGGCCGGGACGGGCTCCGGAACGGCTGGCCACCGACGGTCTCGGCGTGTTGGCCGAGCGCCGAGTCACCGACTGTGCTGTGCACGACAACCCGCTGACCGCCCTACGGGTCAGGGCTGCCGATTACGCACCCGGGGACACGGATCTCTCTTGGACCCGGATCACATCTTGGCGCTCGATGATGGCCGCCGCGGTCGACTCCGCAGGCAGTCCGGGGAGTGCGAGTGTGGCCGTGCGTGGTGGTCAGGTCTACGGCCACCCCGACAGCGCATCGGCTGCTCTACTTGCGGGCTGGCTGTCCAGCCGGCTCTTCACGAGTGTCAAGGTTGTCGAGGCCGACCCCAACGCCCCTGATCGGGTCGGGCAACCCGACGCCGCGGGAATCAGCGGCGTACGAGTGGACATCGACGGCGCCGACCCGATCTATATCCACCATCGGGATGGCGTGGGAGTGGTCAGCCGGGCCGGTCGCCCGGACAGCACGGCCGCTCTCGCCGAGCGCGAGATCGGCGAGCTACTCGGGGAGGAACTTCGGCGTCTGGACGCAGACGAGCTGTACTGCGAGGCACTTGGCTCGGCGACCGGCACGAGCGGGCTCGGCGGCCGTGCGCCGACGCGATCGCTCATCTGGGAGGACCCTGCCGCCGCCGAAGCCGCCAAGGATGCCGAGGACGCCAAGGACAGGACAGCGGTCGGGACGGCGAGCGGGCCGAAGGCCGCTAGGCGCACCAGGGAATGAGCCGGTCCCCCGAGGTCGTGGTGCACACGACTCCCGATCTGCTCGCCGATGCCGTAGCCGCGCGCCTGATCACGAAGCTGGTCGACGCGCAGAGTGCCCGCGGTTGGGCCAGCATCGTTCTGACCGGTGGTGGCATCTGCATCGCGGTCCTGGGGGCACTCCGGAACAGCACAGCCCGAGACGCGGTGCAGTGGGATCGGGTCGACGTGTGGTGGGGTGACGAACGCTTTCTCGCCGCAGACGACCCGGAACGCAACGAGCTTCAGGCGCGGCAGGCGTTGCTCGACCACGTTCCGCTGGCTCCAAACCGCGTCCATGCGATGCCGGCCGACGAGGGACGTTTCGCCGGCGAGCCGGAAGATGGTGCCGACTGGTACGCCGATCAGTTGGCCGCCAGTGCCCGCCCGGAGGACCACGCTTCGGTTCCCCGCTTCGACGTCTGCATGCTGGGGATCGGTGAGGACGGTCACGTCGCCTCGATTTTTCCCGGCGCGCCGGCGGCCTACGAAACTCGCAGCGTCGTCGCCGTCCACGGCTCCCCGAAGCCGCCTCCGGTGCGGATCAGCCTCACCTTCTCGGCCATCGGATCAGCCTCGGAGGTGTGGCTCGTCGCGGCCGGACCCGGCAAGGCCGCTGCGGTCGGACTGGCCGTCAGCGGTGCGGGGCCGGTTCAGATTCCCGCTGCCGGCGCGATCGGACGAGTGCGCACTATGTTGCTGCTCGATCGTGCGGCGGCAACTGGCCTGCCGGCCGAGTTAGTCCGCCTGCCCACGGCCTGATCTGCGCCGAGGGTCAGAGCCTGCGGCGAACCGGGGGCGGCGGAATGCGCCTGGCCCGGGCGACATCGACGATCAACATCTCGATGAGTGTGCCGTCCGAACGCCGGATGGAAACGGTGGCCGCGTCACAGTGCTCCACGATCCCCAGCACATCGGTGTAGGCCTGCCCACCGGTGGGCCCGGTCTGTCCAGGGAGTCGACGCCGCACCACCATGCGATGGCCGACATCGACCGGGCTGATCCCAGCAGTGTTCAGCGGCTCAGCCGCCGCGCCGCTCGCGCAGCTTGTTCAACGCCTCCTGCAGGATTGCCTCGCCGTCCTCGTCGGATCGGCGTTCACGGACGTAGGCGAGGTGGGTCTTGTAGGGCTCGTTGCGGGGCGCCGGAGGAGGTGCGGTCTGCTCCCGGCCGGCGGGGAGGCCACAGCGGGCACAGTCCCAACTGTCTGGGATCGCCGCGTCGTGGGCGAAAGCGGGACGGGACTCATGTCCGTTGGCACACCAGAAAGGCACCCTGGTACGCGGGGCGGATTCACCCCGTTCGGCTTCTCCCATCGGTCCCGATCCGACCCGACTTCCACGGATCGCACTGCCACCGGCCACGTACGTGTACTCCTTCGTCGATGAGCTACTTCGGGCGTCGATGAACTACTTCAGGCATCCTATGGCCGACGGTCGGCAGAACCTACTCCTGAGCCGGCAGTAGGGCAGTGGGTCAGGCTCCGGGCCCTTGCGGAACCTTCAACAGGATGCCTAGCGCGATGATCGACGCGCTCCAGGCAACCGCAACGAAGACCGTCAGCCGGTTCAGGTTCTTCTCGACCACGGTCGATCCGGACAGGGATGCACTCGCCGCGCCGCCGAACATCGACGACAGCCCACCGCCGCGCCCGCGGTGCAAGAGGATGAGGACGATCAGCAGAAGGCTGGTGATGACCAGCACGATCGTCAGTAGCAGCTTCACAAGGGTCCAGCGTAGTCAATGGCCACCCTGCCCACCGTCACCGCCTAAGCGTCGTGCGTTCAGCGGACCGCGATTGTGGCCAGGTCGTAGCCGGCATAGGCCCAGTGCACGACCGCGTTGTGCAGTCGCTCCCCGGCGAGCAGGACGCTTCGCTCCTCCACGACCGGTACGTACGAGCCGCTGCCGGTCACCGCCTGGGCCACCGTCTCCCATACGTCCAGCGCGGAGGGGTCATCCAGCGCGGCGTACGCAGAATCGACCAGATCGTTGATGGCCGGATCGTTCAGCTCGGCCACATTGGTATTACCGGCCGCGGTGATCTCCCGACCATCGACCAACGGGCCGAGAAAGGACGCCGGGTCGGGGAAGTCGGCGCTCCAGCGGGTGAGCAGGATGCCGTACCCGTTGGCTGCAACCGTGGCCGGCGAGCCGATGTCGGAGGCGTAGAAGGTCGCCGGGTCCAGACCTTGGACGGTTGCGTCGATGCCGACCGCCCGCAGGTTCACTCGGATGACATCAGCGACGGCCAGAGCAGCTGCCTGGTTCGGGGCAGCGATGGTCGTGCTGAACCCGGCGGGGAGACCGCAGGCCGACAGCTGACGACGTGCCTCACCCACGTTGCCGGCCGGCGCGGTGCTGACGGCCGGCATGGTCCCAGGGACGATGCTCGGCCACAGCCCGCGGGTCGGCTGGGCCAGCGACGCACCGCCGAGCGCCTGCTGGATTGCGGCCACATCCACGGCGGCGGCCACTGCCAATCGGCATGCTGGATTGTCGAAGGGCGCAACGGTCTCCGGCATCGCCAGCAGCTGGAGTGCACCGGTGGCGATCTGGTCGGTCCTGGATGCGACGTCCGGATCCCCCAGGACGCGTTCGAGCGTCTCCGGTGCCACCCCCCCGCCGAGATCCAAGTCGGCCGATCCCCCGAGGATCCGCTGATCCCGTTCGAAAGCGGCCAACCCGGTGTGCACCTCCACCCGTTCGGGCCGAGCGGTGCGTACGTCATCGGTGGCTGGGTCCCACGCTGGGTTGCGCTCCAACACGAGTCCGGTGATCGGGTCGATCGAGGTTACCCGGTACGGACCGGAGGACAACGGCGCCTCCCCATAGTCCGCGCGGGTGTCAGCCTCCCTCGGTACCGGACTGGATGACGGCAGGGCCATCACCTGGTCGAAGGCGGCATAGGGGCGATTGAGCCGAAACACGATGGTCGCCGGATCTGGGATCTCCACGCGGACCAGGCTCGGAGCCGGATCACCTTCGTCCGGGACGAAGTACGGACCCGGGTAGGGGGCTGCGGGATCGTCGAGCAGCGACACGACGTACAGCGGCCCCCCGACGATGACCTCGGAGGCGAAGGACCGTTCGATCCCGTACTTGACGTCCTCGGCGGTGATCAGCCGCCCGTTCTCGAACGCCGTACCCGGGCGCAGGGTGTAGGTCCAGGTCTGGTTGTTCTCCGATGGCACACCTAGCCCGGTGGCCAGATCCGGGACCAGCTCAGCCCCGGCGACTCCGGCCCCGGAATCATAGGTGACCAACGTGCGGGTGTAGAGCCGCATCAGGTTCCAGACCCACGGCAGGTACGACCGGGCCGGATCGAGGTTGTCGACGTCCGGGGCGACCGCCCGCAGGGTTCCGCCGCGCTCGATCGATGGCGCTCGCGTCCCCTCCACCGCGGCGTCCTGGATCGCCTCGGCGGTGTTGGCCGCCGCCTCGATCTCCGGGTCTCCCGCGGAGCAGGCGCTGAGCAGCAGCATCGTCGAGAGCAGTGCAGCGAGCCAGCCGGTAGCGAACCGCGAGGGCGCTGCCCTGGTGGTCATACCTGCCTTCCATCAGATCCGGGATGGCGGCGGGGATCGCCGGCCGGTGACATGTCAGTCGTCAGCAGCGGCCCGGCAGATCGTGGCAAAGTCCTCGGCCAGCACGCTGGCTCCACCCACGAGCCCCCCGTCGACGTCCGGCTGGGCGAAGATGCCCGCGGCGTTGTCCGCCTTGACCGAACCGCCGTAAAGGATACGCGTCGCGGCGGCCACCTCAGGACCATAGGTCTGCTTCAGGCGCGTCCGCACTGCAGCGCAGACCTCCTGTGCGTCCTGTGGAGTGGCGACCTCTCCCGTTCCGATCGCCCAGATCGGCTCGTAGGCAACGACAAATTCACCCAGCTCGCCGGCCGCCAGCCCCGATAGGGCGGCGTCGAGCTGGGCCAGACAGTGCGCGATGTGGTCTCCCGCCTGGCGGATCTGCAATCCCTCCCCCAGGCACAGGATCGGCAGCAAGCCGACCGCCCGAGCAGCCCGCAGCTTGGCGTTGACCAGGTCGTCGTCCTCGTGGTGATGTTCGCGGCGTTCGGAGTGGCCGACAAGCACGTAGGTGCACTTGAGTGCTGCGAGCATGTGCCCACTGATGTCGCCGGTGTAGGCGCCCCCGGCGTGCGGTGACAAATCCTGGGCGCCGTACCCGATCTCGATCTTGTCGCCGTCCACCAGCGTCTGCACGCTGCGCAACGAGATGAACGGCGGGACGACGACGACCTCGACCCGCTCGAGCTGGACCTCAGTGAGGCTGAAGGAGATCTTCTGCACCAGGGCAATCGCGTCGAGGTGGGTGAGGTTCATCTTCCAGTTGCCCGCCACCAGCGGGCGCCGCTCAGTACGGCTCACGGCTGGCCGCTTGCCCGGCGGACTCGTCCAGGACGGCGAGGCCGGGCAGCTGCTTGCCCTCCAGGTACTCGAGCGATGCGCCGCCCCCGGTACTGATGTGCGAATAGGCCGACTCGTCCAGCCCCAGCTGGCGTACGGCGGCGGCCGAGTCCCCGCCGCCGACGACGGACAGCCCCTTCACGTCCGCGACCGCTTGTGCGATCCCACGGGTCCCGGCGGCGAAGGGGGCCAGCTCAAAGACTCCCATCGGCCCGTTCCAGAAAACTGTCTTGGCCTGCTTCAGGTGCTCGGTAAAGGCCAGGACGGTGTGCGGACCGATGTCCAGGCCCTTACGGTCCCCGGGGATCTGCTCGGCGGAGACAACCTGTAGCTGGGTATCGGCGACGAGTGCTTGGGCGACCACGATGTCGGCTGGGAGGACCATCCGGTCGCCGGCATCCTGGAGGAGCCCACGGCAGGTCTCGATCTGGTCTTCTTCCAACAATGAACCGCCCACGTCGTGGCCCTGGGCGGCCAAGAACGTGAAACACATCCCGCCACCGATCAGCAGCCGGTCGACCTTGGGCAACAGCGCTTGGATCACCGGCAGCTTGTCCGAGACCTTGGAGCCTCCGAGCACCACGACGTAGGGGCGCTCCGGGTCATGCGTCAGACGGTCGAGCACCTCGACCTCACTGCGAACCAGGTCTCCCGCGGCGTGCGGTAACCGCAGGGCGATGTCGTACACACTTGCGTGCCGTCGGTGTACGGCGCCGAACGCATCGTCGACGTAGGCCTGAGCCAACCCGGCGAGTTGATCGGCGAAGGCCGCTCGAAGATCTGGATCCTTCGATGTCTCGGCGGGCTCGAAGCGGACGTTCTCCAGCAGCAACACATCCCCGTCGGTCAGCGCGTCGGCCTGCTGTGAGCTGTCCGGTCCGGCCACGTCGGTGGACAACCGGACCTCCTGGCCAAGCAACTCGGCCAGCCGGACGCGGATCGGCGCAAGCGACAGGGACGGGTCCCGACCGTTCTCCGGCCGGCCCAGATGTGCCACGACGATCACCCGGGCGCCGGCTCCGATCAGCGCCTTCAGGGTCGGGAGGCTGGCCTTGATCCGGCCGTCGTCGGTGATGATCGGGTCGCCGGTCGAGGTGTCCAGCGGGACGTTGAGGTCGGCCCGGACAAGGACTCGGGTTCCCCGAACGCCGTCGGAGATGAGATCGGCCAGGGACCGCACTCGGCGCCGTCCTTACTTGCAGCCGACGAGGACAACGAGGTCGGCGAGCCGGTTGGAGAATCCCCACTCGTTGTCGTACCAGCCGACTACCTTGACCTGGTTCCCGTTGACCTTGGTCAACGGCGCGTCGTAGATGCACGACGCTGGGTCGTGCACGATGTCCGAGGATACGATCGGATCCTCGCTGTAGCGCAGGATCCCCTTGAGCGGACCGTCCGCGGCTGCCTGGTAGGCCGCCTGGATCGCGTCCAGGTCGGCCTCGTTGCCGAGCGTCACCGTGAGGTCGGTGACCGATCCGGTGGGGATCGGTACGCGCAGCGCGTACCCGTCGAGCTTGCCGTTGAGGTCGGGCAGGACCAGACCGATGGCCTTTGCGGCTCCACTCGAGGTCGGCACGATGTTCAGCCCCGCGGCGCGAGCCCGGCGGAGGTCTGAGTGCGGGCCGTCCTGGAGGTTCTGATCGGCGGTGTAGGCGTGGATAGTCGTCATCAGACCGCGCTCGATCGTAAAGCTGTCGTGCAGCACCTTGACAAGCGGTGCCAGACAGTTCGTCGTACAAGAGGCGTTGGAGATGATGACCTGCGACCCGTCGTAGGAATCCTCGTTCACCCCGATGACCACAGTGAGATCCTCGCCCTTGGCCGGTGCGGAGATGATGACCTTCTTGGCACCGCCCTGGTCGACGTGTGCCCGTGCCTTGCTGGCGTCGGTGAAGAACCCGGTCGACTCGATGACGATGTCCACGTCGAGGTCTCCCCACGGGAGCGCGCCGGGGTCCCGTTCGGCCAGAATCTTGAGGGTCTTGCCGTCGATCTCGATGCCGTCATCGACGGCCCTGACCTCTTTGCCCAGCCGGCCAAGGACGCTGTCGTAGGCCAGCAGGTGCGCCATCGTGGCGACATCGCCGAGGTCGTTGGCCGCGACGATGTCGATGTCATGGCCACCGGCGCTGACCGCGCGCCAGAAGTTTCGACCGATCCGACCGAAGCCGTTGATGCCTACCCGGACTGTCACTGCGATTCCCTCTCGTCATCGGACGCCTGCTCGGCAAACACTATCGAGGGGAACTGTCGACCTGCACTCGATCCGGAGAGTGGGCAGAAATTCCGCCTCCGACGTGGCTTCATCCGGAGCGAGTGTGGTGCGGCTAGGGCGCGAGCATCTCGGAGGTAACGGCCGATTCGGTGTCCGGCACCCCCAGGTCACGGGCTTTCTTGTCGGCCATCGCCAGCAGGCGGCGGATCCGGCCGGCGACGGCATCCTTGGTCATCGGCGGGTCGGCGAGCTGGCCGAGTTCCTCCAGAGACGCCTGCCCGTGCTCGACCCGCAGGCGACCGGCAACGAGAAGGTGGTCCGGAGCATCCTCGCCCAGCAGATCCAGGGCGCGGCTGACCCGGGCCCCGGCAGCGACCGCCGCCCGGGCCGAGCGGCGCAGGTTCGCATCGTCGAAGTTGGCCAGCCGGTTGGCCGTGGCCCGGACCTCACGGCGCATCCGCTGTTCCTCCCACGCCAGAACAGCATCATGTGCTCCGAGTCGGGTGAGCAGGACACCGATCGCGTCACCGTCTCGGATGACCACTCTGTCGGCACCGCGGACTTCGCGGTTCTTCGCCGCGACACCCAGGCGTCGCGCGGCTCCCACCAGGGCCATGGCTGCTTCCGGTCCGGGGCAGGTCACTTCCAGGGAGGAGGACCGTCCCGGCTCGGTCAGGGAACCGTGCGCCAAAAAAGCGCCGCGCCAGGCAGCCTCCGAACAGCAGACCCCTCCCGAGACCACGGCGGGTGGGAGGCCGCGGACCGGCCGGCCTCGCGTGTCGACCAGTCCGGTCTGACGGGCCAGGCCCTCGCCGTGCTTGACGATCCGGACCAGATAGCGGGGACCTCGTCGCAGGTTTCCGCCGGAGAGCACCGATATGCCGCTGGCGTAACCGAAGAGGTCGCTGACGTCACGCCGGACTCGCCGCGCTACGGAGGCGGTGTCGAGTTCGGCCTCGATCACCACACGCCCACCGACGATGTGCAGGCCGCCGGAAAACCGCAGCAGCGCGGTGAGCTCCGCCTTGCGGCAACAGGTCTTGGTGATCGGCACGCGGGAAAGTTCATCCTTGACCTGGGACGTCATGGCCATGCCGGTTGCTCCTCCGTACTGCGGATGCAGGTGATCACATGATCCAGAGCGATGGCCAGGAGCCGCGCATCGTGCCGGTCCCCGTCCTGCGACATGGCGACCGGCCTGAGGACGAGTCGCGGAACTGGTCCACCTCCGGTCCGCAACGCCTGCACGGCAATCAATAGACCACGCCGGTCAACAACCCGCGCTGCGTCGGCAAGAACTGTGTGTACCGGCAGGCACCGGGCGTGTGCTCTCAGGACGCTGAGGTGCTCTTGCGGGGAGAAGCCCTCGGTCTCCCCGGCTTGGGGTTCGAGGTTGAGTACCACGACGACGTGCGCCGACGTCCGTTCCAGGGCAGTCAGCAGATCAGGAACCAGCAGATGCGGCAGAACTGAGGTGAACCATGATCCAGGGCCGAGCACGACGATGTCCGCGTCGTCGATGGCTGCGACGGCAGGCAGGCACGCCGGTGGACCGTCGGGTACGAGCTGAACCGAGCGCACCCGAGCCGATGTCGTAGCCACCGCCACCTGGCCACGAATCAGCTGGCGTGACAGGGTCTTCTGGTCATCCACCGCATCGACCCACGCGGTGATCTCGAGCGGGATCGTCGACATCGGCAGGACTCGCCCGACGGCGCCGACGAGCTCGCCGATCGTGTCCAGCGCTCGTACGGTGTCTCCGGCGAAGACCTCGAACAGACCGGTCAGGAGCAGATTTCCCACCGGGTGTCCGGCCAACGAGCCGCGGCCGGCAAACCGGTGCTGGAGCAGCGTTTCCATGTCGTGGTGCGCCGGCCCCGTACCGACAAGGGCCGCTAGCGCCATGCGGAGATCCCCGGGCGGCAGGACATCGTGATCTCGTCTGATCAGACCGCTGGATCCGCCGTCGTCGGCGACCGTGACGATGGCGGTGAGCTGGGAGGTCAGTTGACGGGCCGCGGCCAGCGTCACAGCCAAGCCGTGGCCGCCTCCGAGCGCGACGATGCGGGGCTGGTCGGTTGCCTGGTTCATTCGCGACCCAAATCCCGATGGACGACGGTGGTGTGCACGCCTGCGCCCACCAGCCGGGCAGCCAATTCCTCGCTGATCGCCACGCTGCGGTGCTTGCCGCCCGTGCACCCCACCGCGAGTGTCAGGTAGCGCTTGCCCTCGCGCTGATACCCCGTACCGATCAACTTCAGGATCTCCATGTACGAGTCGAGAAACTCTCCAGCCGTCTCCTGCCCCAATACGTAGGCCCTGACTTCTGGGTTCTGACCGGTCAGCGGTCGCAACTCCGGTAGCCAGTGCGGGTTTGGCAGGAAGCGGACGTCGACGACGAGATCGGCATCCAGAGGCAGACCGTACTTGTACCCGAAACTCATGACGGTGGCCTTGAGGGTCGGTACGAACTCCGCGCCGAAGGCCAGCTCGATCGTGGCCCGGAGCTGGTGAACGTTCAGGTCGCTGGTGTCGACGGTGACATCGGCGACGCCGGCCAGATCGGTGAGCAGCACGCGCTCGGCGGCGATGCCGTCGGAGAGGCGGCCTGCGCTCTGCAATGGATGCGCCCGGCGCACGGACTCGAAGCGCCGAATCAGGACATCGTCCCGTGCCTGCAGGAAGAGCACCTTGGGCCTGAAACCACGCTCGTCGAGGCCGACCAGCGTGCCGGTCAGGTCCGAGGAAAAGGCACGGGAGCGTACGTCCACGACGACAGCCAGCCGGGTCACGGCGCCCCGCGAACTGCTGCCCAGATCGACCATCGTCGCGATCAACGCGGGCGGAAGATTGTCGACTACGAAATAACCGAGATCTTCCAGGCATTTGGCCGCGGTGCTTCGACCCGCCCCCGACAGACCGGTTACCAGGACGATGTCCAGGGCACTGGACGGCTCGGCGGCCACGGTGTCGGAGCGGGCGCCATCCAGGTGCATGCCGGTCAGTCTGCCCGTCCTACCTTGACGGGGTTCGGCCCGACGTCCTCGGCCAGGGCGGCGACGACCGCCTCGGCAGTCTTGCGGCCCACGCCAGGTACCTCGGCGACCTGGTCCACGTCAGCGGCGCGCAATGCCCGCAGGGAGCCGAACTGGGCCAGCAACGCTTTCCGTCGCACCTCGCCGAGCCCGGGCACGTCGTCCAGCAGGGAGGCCAGCATGCTCTTGGAGCGTCGCTGGCGGTGATGGGTGATGGCGAAACGGTGGGCTTCGTCCCGGATCCGCTGCAGCAGATAGAGCGCCTCACTGGTCCGCGGAAAGATCACCGGATCGGCCTGCCCGGGGACCCAGATCTCTTCCATCCGCTTGGCGAGTCCGACGACGGCGATGTCCTGGATGCCCACCTCCTCCAGGACCGCTTGGGCGGCTTCCACCTGCGGGGCGCCGCCGTCCACGACGACGAGGTTCGGCGGGTAGGCGAACTTCTTCGGGATGCCGATGGCGATGTCGGGGAGGCCGGCGACCGGACCGTCCGGGCCACCACCGCTCTGGGCTCGTTCCTTGAGATAGCGGGCGAAGCGACGGCGAACGACCTCGGCCACGGAGCGGGTGTCATCGCGTCCTGCTTCGGCGCTGATGAGGAACCGGCGGTAGTCCGAACGCTTGGCTACGCCGTCCTCGAAGACCACCAAGCTGCCTACGACGTTCGTACCCTGCACATGGGAGACGTCGATGCATTCGATCCGCAGCGGCGCTTCGGGTAGATCGAGGGAGTCCTGGATCTCGGCGAGAGCGAGCGACCGAGCGGTCAGATCGCTGGCCCGTTTGACCCGGTGCCGGGCGAAGGCCTCTCCCGCGTTGCGCTGCACCGTGTCCATCAGGGCTCGCTTGTCCCCGCGCTGCGGTATCCGAATGCCGACCGGTCCGCCACGCAGGTCACCGAGGCGGCGGACGTGAGCCTCGACGTCCTCGGGCAGTTCCGGGACCAGGATCTCCCGGGGGACGGCGTCGCGTACGGTCCCCGTGCCGTCCGCGTCGTCAACGGCTTCTGCGCCGTAGACCTGCAGCAGAAACTGGGCCACGAGGTCACCGGTGCTGACGTCCTCGACCTTGTCGACGATCCAGCCGCGCTGTCCGCGCACTCGGCCGCCGCGGACGTGGAAGACCTGGACGGATGCCTCGAGGTCGTCCTGGGCGAAGGCGACTACGTCCGCGTCGGTCCCATCGCCCAGCACCACCGCCTGCTTCTCCAGAGCCCGGCGCAGAGCCCCGATGTCGTCGCGTAACCGCGCAGCCCGCTCGTACTCCTGATCGGCCGCCGCCTCTGCCATCTGCTGATCAAGGCGGCGGATCAACGTGTCCGTGCGGCCACCCATGAAGTCGCAGAAGTCGTCCACGATCTGGCGGTGCTCATCGGCGGTGACATTACCGACGCACGGCGCCGAGCACTTGCCGATGTAGCCGAGCAAACACGGCCGGCCGATCTGGCCGGACCGCTTGAAAACCCCGGCCGAGCAGGTACGGGCTGGAAACACCCGCAGCAGCAGGTCCAGCGTCTCCCGGATCGCCCAGGCATGTGAGTACGGGCCGAAATACCGCACTCCCTTACGTTTCGGGCCGCGCATCACCTGCAACCGGGGGTATTCCTCGTACAAAGTCACCGCGAGGCTCGGAAAGCTCTTGTCGTCGCGGTAGCGGACGTTGAACCGCGGATCGAACTGTTTGATCCAGCTGTATTCCAGTTGCAGAGCCTCGACCTCGGTGCTGACCACGGTCCAGTCCACACCGGCAGCCGTGCTGACCATCTGCCTGGTCCGGGGATGCATTCCGGCGAGATCGGCGAAGTATGAATTCAGCCGGCTACGAAGACTCTTTGCCTTACCGACATAGATGACCCGTCCGTACGGGTCGCGGAAGCGGTAGACACCCGGCCCCTCGGGGATGCTGCCCACCGCCGGGCGGTACGTAGACGGATCCGGCACGTATCCAGCCTACGACTGACCTCCGTCACCGATCTGCCAGCACACCGCCGGGGTCGTGGCCCCGCCAAGTCGGACGGATGTCGCGGCAGGCACCATCATCAGAGTGCGTGCGTCACGAGTGCCGACGTGAACAGATCGGCCGTCCCACCCGAGTTCGGGTGGCGTCCCGGTATGCGGATCGATGTCGGGCTGGCCCTGGCAGTCTTCCCGGTCGTGGTGAGCTTCGGAGCGCTCGCGACCACACTCGGCTGGCCAGCGCTGGCAACGATCATCTGCTCGGCGGTCGTCTTTTCCGCCGGAGCGCAACTTGCTCTCCTGACCACCCTCACCGCCGGCAGCGGCCTGCTGCTTGCCTCGGCGCCGCCACGTTGATCAATCTGCGGTTCCTACCGATGGGAATCGCCGTGGCCGGCGGCATGGAGGGCCCCGCCTGGAAACGGGCTCTCGGCGCGCAGACGATCCTCGACGGGTCCTGGGCCGCCGCGTATCAAGGCGCCGGGCGATACGACCGGCTGACGATGTTCGGGGCCAGTGCGGTCCAGTGGCCGGTCTGGATACTCGGGACGGTTTTCGGTGTGGTGGCCGCACCTCCACCGATGCTGGTGGAGTCCCTCGGCCTGGATCTGGTGTTTCCCGGCTTCTTCTTCGTGCTCTTGCTGGACTCATTCCGCTCGACACCGCGGGCCCCCTGGATAGCTGGGATCGCGACAATGCTCACTGGGGCAATCCTGCTCGTGGCGCCCGCCGGCGTTGCAGTACTGATGTCGTCGTTGGCCGCCCTCGTGGTGCTGATCGGCCGTGGCCGCCGCGGCACCGGTCGACCAGACAACGTGGAACCGGCATGACCCTGTGGGTGGCGATCGGCGCCCTGGCGGTGATCAACTTTGCGATCAAGGCCGCCGGGCCGGCGTTGCTCGGGAATCGCCCGCTGTCGCCTCGGGTATCCCTGGTGGTGCACTCCCTGGCCCCCGCCCTACTGGCCGCTCTGTTGATCGTGGCGCTGGTCGGCCAGGGGTGGCGGGAGTTCGACTGGAGGCTGCTGCCCGGGCTGACGACGATCGGGGTGCTGTGGCTGCTGGGCCGGAGCCAGATCGTCTGCATCAGCGCCGGTGTAGTGGTCACCGTGGCCGTCCGCGCGCTGGCCTGAGCCAACTCTGCTCAGACGAAGATTCCGCGGTTGGCCAGCCAGATCACAGGATCTATCCGGACTCCGTTGAGCCCCCCGGCATAGACCTCGAAGTGCAGATGCGGACCGGTGGAGAAGCCCTGCGAGCCGACGAGCGCAATCTCCTGCCCGGCCACCACGCGCTGCCCGGTGCGCACTTCGATGACTTCCATGTGGCCGTAGACCGTCACGTCGCCGTTGTCATGCTCGATGTACACGGCTTGGCCGAATCCGGTTGCTGGGCCCGCCTGTACGACCACGCCGTCTCCGGCTGAGTACAGCGGGGTGTACATCGGGGCAGCGATGTCGATCCCCCAGTGCATGCTTCCCCAACGCTCGCAGAAGCAACTCGTGAGCCTCCCGGCGAGCGGCAGTGCCCAGCTGCCGGACAGTACCGGGCCGCCGTTGTAGGCGTCGGCGCGCGCCGACGCTTCCGCGGAGTACTGGCTCTGGGGATCCTGCTTGTACTGCGCGCACGCTCCGGTGGCCCCTTCTGGACCAAGCAGTTCCACCCGAGCGGGCTAGAACGTCGCGTGGTTGT
>JBPCOF010000314.1:0-4581 GCA_051000515.1 Geodermatophilaceae bacterium | reverse complement strand
CCACGCCTTCAGCTCGCAGATCCCGGAATGCCTCCAGGACCCGATCGGCCGCGGCTGAATCCAGCTCGGCGGTCGGTTCGTCGGCGATCACGATGGCCGGGTGCCCGATCACCGCGCAGGCCACGGCTAACCGTTGCTGCTCTCCACCGGAGAGCTGGTGCGGGGTGTGACTCAGACGGTGGTCGAGCCCAAGCACCCGAAGCAGTCGTTCGATCTCGTCGGTACTTGTCCGGATGCCTCGCAACCGGGAGGCCAGCTTGACCTGTTCGCGGGCCGGCAGGTAGTCCACCAGGTTGTCGATCGGGTTCTGGAACATGTACGACACCGACGAACGCCGAAGGGCTCGCCGTTGGCGGACCCGCAGCGCGGCGACGTCGCGGCCCTCGATCAGGACCGAGCCCGACGTCGGTCGGTCCACGCAGGCCAGGATTCTGAGCAGGGACGACTTGCCCGAGCCGGAAGGTCCGGCGATGGCGGTGATCCGGCCACGCGGGAAGGTCTTGGACACGTCGACGAGTGCATTCACCTGTTCGGTTGCCGTGCGGTAGACCTTGCCGACGGCGACGACCGACGCGGCCGCCGTACGAGCCGGATCGGCGACCAGGATGCTCGCCGCGTGGCGGGCGGCACCCTCGGCGGTGTCATCGAAGGACGAGTCACCCCAATGGAATTCCCAGGACGAGCCCGTTGGCCGGTCATCCGCCAAGACGTAGCACCTCCGCGGGGTTGGCCCGATCGGATCGACGCTGGGCATACACAGCGGTCAGCAACGCCACCACGATCGCAGCCACAGCGATGACTGCCAGCGTGATCCACGGGATGGCCAGCAGGGGACTGGGCTCTCGGATCGGGTCCACATCGAGCCGCCGATAGGCCATGGCGCCGGCCGCGGCAGCCAGGCCCACGCCCACGATTCCGGCCACGACCAGCACGCTGCCCAACTCAGCGAGCAACGACCGGAAGTGCGTCCATCGGGACAGGCCCATCCGGCGGGCCATCGCGTACGAGGCCGTTCGTTTGCGTTGCCGGGTCTCGAGGTAGAGCAGCAGGCCGCCGATCGCGATCACTCCGACGAAGGCGGCCAGCGCCTGCAGGTAGCCGAAGGTCCAGGAGACACCCAGGAAGTTGGCCAGTTCGAAGACCTCGGTGGTGGTGAACACCCGGAACAGCCGGGCGCCCTGCTCGCGGATCTCTGCGGCGGCGGGTTCTGGATCGCCGTTGGTCCAGATCTCGTACCGCAGGTTGGCCGACTGCGGTACCTCGGCGCCGATCAGCCGGTCATCGAGCAGGAGCAGCGGCTCGGCCGTGCGCCGCCCGGGGAGTACGTCGGCCACCGCGACGACTTCCGCATCCAGAGTCAACGCTTGGGTGTTGCCGCCGAGGTCCAGCCGGATCGGGCCCAGCCGTATGCCGCCGGCCGCGATCACCGGAATCCGGTCTCCCACCATGTCCGGCAACATCCCCAGCATCGTCTCGAGGTCCTGCCCGGCGAAGCTGTCCTCCCAGTACGCCTCGCTGGCGAAGTCGTCCGGGTCGACGCCCAGCGCCGTCGCCTCGGCGCCATCGACGTAGGCATCCTGGTAGCGGGCCACCAGCGTCCCGGCGGAGTCCAAGGCAGGCGTGGCTTCGAGGTCACCGAAACTGGTCACCGCCTGCTGCGCTCCGACGCTGGTCAGCGCCTTGCTGTCGACGGTCCGCTGGCTCGAGGCGGTCAGCGTCGCGGAGTAGGTCAGGGCGGCGATCGGAAGGCACAGGGCAGCCAGCAGGCTGGCGCTGACGACCCGATTCGCGGTGAGCTGGTTGACCGCGACAAAAGCGGCGGGCGACCACCCCTGGGCCCGGCGCCGCAACGCCGGTAGGACCAGCATGATCAGCCGTACGACCAGCACCGCCGCACCGGCGAGGAACAGCAGCGGGAAGGAGACCAGCAGGCCATTGACCTGCGCGACGGTGCCGTCGAAGACCACGGCGTCCTGGCTCTGGAGCTGCCACCAGAGGTAGCCGGCCACTCCGAGCAGGATCAACTCGTACGGAACCAGGCCCAGCCAGGACCGTTTGGCTCCGATCGGCTTCTCGGTGAAATTCCGGGAGCGGATACCGGCCACTGCCGACAGCAGGACCAGACCGATCACGAACCCAGCGATCGTGGTCAGGATGGCGCTGCGCAGCGCATCCGGATCGAGATCGTCGGCCGGCCCGGCCAGCGCGATCAGCCCGCGGGCGAGGTAGTAGCCGGCCACCGTTCCCAGCGCGGCCGGGATGACCAGCTCCAGCGCTGCCTTGACCGCGAGCGCCCCGGGCCCCACCCCGCGGGAGGACAGCAGGCGGACCTCGCGCACTCGCCGATCGGCCCAGTAACTGCCCGCTGCCATCACCAGCAGCATGGCCAGAACCGTGCCGGCCACCGCGGTCGGGATGACCGGCCCGCGCAGCCCGTTCTCCAGCCGCTGCGAACGATCCAGCAGCTTGCCGAGTTCCTCGCCCTGGAAGCTGTCCTCGCGGAAGTCACCAGGACGGGTGGGATCACCGGAGATGCTGCGGGCCTCGAGGAAGGCGGTGTCCTGGCTGGCCATATTCGCTGCCGCCGACGTACGGGTCACGCTGTCCGGATCGACCGGAACCTCCCACATCCGGACGGAGGTCTCGTCGAAGGCCCCGAACCCGACCTGGCTGTTGGCGTTGTCGTGGGCGATGGCCAGGGCATAGAAGGTCGCCTCGTCCGTGGCGATCACGATGTCGGCCGGCGGGGTGTTGGCGTTGGTCTCGTTGTTGAACAAGGCTGAGTACGAGCACCAGAACTCCCGTACCGGCTCGTCGTAGAGGTTCTGATAGATCCCGACCACCGGGACGCTCGCCCCGTTGACGGCCACCGAGTCGCCCACCCCGACGCGCGCGTAGTCCGCGACGAACGATGGAAGGTAGACCCCTTCCCCGGGCCCGGAGTCCAGCACCGTGACCTCATCCACAGCCCCGGGCCGGTAGAACGGCCGTACGACGCGCTCCTGTCCGTTTTGGCGTAGCAGCGAAGATGCACCGACGAAGACTGGTTTGTTGCGCATCCCTTGTCGGGCAAGGGCTTCGGGGTAGGCCTGATCTGTCTGCGCGGTGAACTCCGGCCGGACGTCGGCCTCGTTCTCGGGCCGAAAGAATGGCCCGAGGTAGGTCTGCGTCCCGATCATCGGGTACGCCGCGTTGTCGCACCGATCGTTGATCTGCTGCTGCAGGGAGGCCGAACTCGCCGAGGAGAGGAACAGCGCAGCCGAGGCTGCCGCACAGGCGAGGATCGCTGCGGCCACGGCCACGGCGAGAAAGGCTCCCGGCTGGCGCAGACCGAGCATGGGCGCCCTGACCCAGGGGGGCAGGAGCAGCAGTCCCCGGGCGGTCCGCGGTGGTCGGCTGTCCTTGTCGCCACCATCAGTGGCCGGCGATGGCGCCTGCGAGACATGCTTCTCGCTGGTCATCCCAGGGCGGCTTACTCGGCTCTCGATGACTGTCGGCAAACGGCCACCTCCGCGTTCAGCTGTGCGCGGCCCCCGGCACTTGTCGCCGGACCCGCCCAGTCTCGGAAAGAATACGGCCGCCACACCGGCTCGGTACCCGGTGCGTAATCAACCTGTGATCTCTCCCGCTCAGGACCGGTTGGCCCGGATTCCTGCTGAGTGGTCAGTAATTGCCACGCCCGGGCCGCGACGCCTGCAGCAAGTGACCACTTCGGGCATCCGGTTGCCACGCAGCCCGCTCGCCTGCGACGAGGCAGGATGAGCGATGTGTCTGCGCCGATCGAGATCCGAGATTTCGCCGACCCTCGACTCGACGACTTCCGGGACCTGTCCTCTGCCGACCGCCGACCCGACCGGTCCGGCGGCCCGGCTCTGGTGATCGCCGAAGGGGTCCCGGTCGTACAGCGCATGCTTGCCTCGCCGTACCGGCCTCGGGCAGTCCTCGGCGTGACCTCGCGGATCGAAGCCCTCAGCGCCGAACTGCGCGACGTTGCGGCACCGGTGTACGTGGCCTCGGCCGCGGTCATGGCAACGGCGGTCGGGTTCCACCTCAATCGCGGTGTCCTGGCCAGCGCCGACCGGCTGCCGGCCCAGCCCGTCGAGCAGCTGATCGGCTCGGCCGCCCGGATAGCGGTGCTCGAAGGGGTCAACGATCACGAGAACCTCGGCTCGATCTTCCGAAACGCAGCAGCACTCGGCGTGGATGCTGTGCTGCTCGGACCCAACTGCGCCGATCCGCTCTACCGGAGAGCCGTCCGGGTGTCGATGGGACACGTGCTGGCCGTGCCCTTCACCGAACTCGCCGGCGCACCCGCCTACCTGCCCGGTCAGCGTTGCGGGTCCGGGCCGTACGGGGCCGCCGGTTCCGACAAGAGTCCGGGCGCGCCTTCGGCGGCGTTCTCAGCCTGGCCGGGAGCAATCTTTGCGCTGCAGGCCGCCGGGTTCACGGTCCTGGCGATGACGCCCAGTCCACAGGCACGGCCGCTGCGCGATGTCGAGCCCGGCCGGTACCGGCGTACGGCGGTCCTGGTCGGCGCCGAGGGCCCTGGCCTGAGTCCCGAGGCGTTGGGTGCGGCCGACC
>JBPCOF010000260.1:0-3990 GCA_051000515.1 Geodermatophilaceae bacterium | reverse complement strand
TCCACCAGAAACATCCGGCCCGGCTGGAGCCGCCCCTTGGCCACCACCTGATCCGGCGGGATGTCCAGGACGCCGACCTCGCTGGCCAGGACGACGAGACCGTCCGCGGTGTGCCACCAGCGTCCGGGGCGCAGACCGTTGCGGTCCAGGACGGCGCCGATGACCGTGCCGTCGGTGAAGGCCACGCAGGCCGGCCCGTCCCACGGCTCCATCACGGTCGCATGGAACTGGTAGAACGCCTGGCGCTCGGCGTCCATCTCGTCGTGGTTCTCCCATGCCTCGGGGATCATCATCAGCACAGAGTGCGGCAGGCTTCGACCGCCCATGTGCAGAAGTTCGACGACCTCGTCGAAGGTGGCCGAGTCGCTGGCGTCGGGCGTGCAGATGGGAAAGATCCGCTCCAGATCGCCCGGGATCAGATCACTGGCCAGCTGCGCCTCGCGGGCATGCATCCGGTTGCGGTTGCCCTTGATGGTGTTGATCTCGCCGTTGTGCGCGATATAGCGGTACGGGTGGGCCAGCGGCCAGGAGGGGAACGTGTTCGTCGAGAACCGACTGTGCACCAGGGCGAGCGCGGACTCGAATCGCTGATCACACAGGTCCGGAAAGAAGAGCCGGAGCTGATTGGTGGTCAGCATCCCCTTGTAGGTGATCGTCCGCGCGGACAACGACGCGAAGTAGGTCTCATGCCCGACCTCGGCGGCCGCGCGCTCGATCCGTTTACGCAGGACGAAGGCACGTCGCTCCAGGTCGAGGAGATCCAGGCTGCCCTCGGCAGCTGCCACGACGAGTTGGCTGAAGTAGGGCATGCACCCTCGGGCCGTGGGTCCCACGTCGGCCCCGATCGGGTCGACGGGCAAGCCGCGCCATCCGACGACCCGCAGGCCCTCCTGGGCGGCGAGGTCAGCGACCAGGCCGACGACCGTACGACGTCCGGACTCTTCGAGCGGTAGAAAGGCGATGCCGACCGCATACTCGCCGGCCGGTGGTAGCACGAAATCCACCGTCTCGCGCAGCAGGCGATCCGGGATCTGGGTGAGGATGCCGGCGCCATCCCCAGAGGTCGGTTCAGACCCGGCCGCTCCCCGGTGCTGCAGATTGGCAAGTGCGCTCAGACCCGCGTCCACGATTCGACGTGATGCAGCGCCGGAGGTGTTGACGACGAAGGCGACTCCACAGGAGTCGTGCTCATTGGCCGGGTCGTAGAGGCCTTGCCGGGCCGGGAGGGCCGAGAAGGGTCGCATGTGCACGCTCCCGTCGTCTGGGTTACCCGAAGCTCCGGCAGGGAACTGAACTGCCTGGCGAAGTTCGGTGCGGTGGTGACCTGCGCCGAGCAGGCACCATCGGGACGTCGACGGCCCGAGTCATGACCTCTGTCAGGTTACAGGTCAGCCGACTTCGGGCCCGCGGAGTGCCGGGTGGGGCGCCCGGTCGGCTTGTCGCCGGCGAGCTCGCCCTCGGCCGGGCTCAGATCGTCGTGCGGCCTATCGAAGGGTCCGTCCGCCACCAGTTCATCCGCGTCGTCAGCGTCGTCGTCGTCGGCGACGTTGTCGCCGTCGGTGGCCGCCGGCTTGCCCGCGATCGGGGTGAGGTCCTCACGCGGGCCACGGTGGGTCACGAACCAGGCCACTGCGGCGAGGAACAGCAGGATGGAGGTCCAGATGTTGAGCCGCAGGCCAAGAATCGTTTCGGCGGGATCGATCCGTAGCGCCTCGATCCACACCCGGCCGGCGCAGTAGGCGGCGACGTAGAGCGCGAAAGCGCGTCCCCGGGAGAGGGTGAAGCGACGATCCGCCCAGACGACCAGCGCAGCGACGCCCAGATTCCAGAGCAGCTCGTACAAGAACGTGGGATGGAAGGTTCCCAGCACCAAGGGTTCGCCGGTCGAGTCTCGAATCGCCTGTCCCAGACCAGCGTCCCAGCGGTAGATCGTCAGAGCCCAGGGCGCGTCGAGCGCCGAGCCGTACAGCTCGTTGTTGAACCAGTTGCCCAACCGTCCGACGGCCTGGGCGACGGCGATGCCGGGCGCGACGGCATCGGCGAACGCGGTCAGTGGCACGCCCTTTCGGCGGCAACCGATCCAGGCGCCGACCCCACCGAGGGCGATCGCCCCCCAGATGCCCAGTCCGCCCTGCCAGATCTTGACCGCATCGAGGACGTTTCCTCCTTCGCCGAAGTAGAGGCCAGGGCTGGAGATGACGTGATAGAGCCGCCCGCCGATGATCCCGAAGGGCACCGCCCACATCGCGACGTCCAGAACTGCACCCGGCTCGCCGCCCCGGCTGACCCAGCGCTTCTCACCGATCCAAACAGCCAGGATGATTCCGGCGATGATGCACAGCGCATAGCCGCGGATCGGAATCGGTCCGACAAACCAGACGCCTTGGGTGGGGCTGGGGATCGAGGCGAGCAACACAGAGCCGAGGGTAGTCACCCGACCAGACGCTTCTCGAGGAAGGAGTTTTCCGACCGTGGCCGGTCACGTCGCAGTTGTCACCTGCCGTCGGGCACGTGGCCTGGACACTGACGAACCGTTGCTGCTGGCCGCCTTGGACAGATTGGGCCTGCGAGTGCATGTCGTGGATTGGGACCGGCCGGCGGATTGGTCGGATTATGACGTGGCCGTGATCCGCTCGACCTGGAACTACGCCGGGCGGCATGCGGAATTCCTGTCCTGGGCTGCGGCCACCGGTGCGGTGACTCAGCTGCACAACCCGGCCGCGGTGCTGACGTGGAACACCGACAAGCGCTACCTGTCCCAGCTGTCGCAGGCGGGGCTTGCGGTCATCGAGACGACGTTCCTCCCTCCAGGGTCCCGGTTGTCCGTCACTGAGCTGAGCCGTCCCATCGTGGTCAAGCCGAGCGTCTCGGCCGGTGGCCAGGACACCGCGCGGTACGAGCCGGATCAGCTCCGCCAGGCCAGTGACCATGTCGACCGCCTGCACGCCGAGCAGCGCACCGCGATGGTCCAGCCCTATCTCGAGGCGGTGGAGGCCGACGACGAGACCGCACTGGTCTATATCGGCGGGGAATTCAGCCATGCCGCCGCCAAAGGGGCCTTACTTGGGGCCGGCGCGGCGCAGGCCGGACTGTTCGCCGCGGAGACGATCACGGCCCGACTGCCGTCGGCGGCCGAGCGGGCGCTCGGCGATGCGACGATGGCCTGGCTGGCCGGATCGCAGCTGGGTACGCCGCTCTACGCGCGGATCGACCTCCTCCTCGATGCCGACGGTCTGCCGCGCATCCTGGAGGTCGAGTTGACCGAGCCAAGCCTCTTCCTGGAGACCGACGCGGCGGCAGCAGACCGGATGGCCGTGGCGATCCAGGCATTGTCCGACCTGTCACCGCTGCGCTGAGCACTGCGCTTGGGGGATGATGCGGCCGTGATCGCTGACGATATCCGGCTGGTCATCGGCCACGAGCTGCAGCTGCAGTCCTTCGAGGTACGGGCATCAGCGGCCCGAGTCGAGGACTTGCTGGATCCTGAGTTCCGCGAGATCGGCGCCTCGGGACGTCTCTGGACGCGTTCGGAGATCATCCGCGCTCTTGCCGACGAAGTCCCGGACGGTCAGGCCGCCATCGAGGCGACGGAGATGGAGAGTCTGGTCGTGGGCCCTGATTTGGTGCTCCTGACATACGTTTCGAAACGACATGTGCGACGGGCACGGCGCAGCTCATTGTGGCGGCACTCCGGACTCGGATGGCGGCTGCTACACCACCAAGGAACCTTGCTGCCCGACGCCTGAGAAACATGGATGCTCCGCCCGGCGCGGCCCCGTGGACTGCCCCATCGAGAGTGCCTCTTCGGGATCACGATGGATGGGGCGTAAGTGACGAAAGTTGTTTGACCGCAAGATGTCTGAGGCCAAGAAATGTCAGACCTGGTGTCTATGTTCGGGGTATGAGTTCGTTGTTGGCTTCGTCGGGGCCGTCGGTCCTGGATCGGGCCGGCGCGGTTCTGGGTGAGGCGTGCGAGCAGCGGTTGTGGGC
>JBPCOF010000228.1:0-10339 GCA_051000515.1 Geodermatophilaceae bacterium | reverse complement strand
GGATATGACCGCCGCAGAGGCTCCACTCCTCGACGTGAGCGGTTTCCCGCTCCAACACGGTCCACGGATGCGCCATGATGTCGGAGCCACCCAGTCCTAGCTGCGGACAGTCCACAGTAGATTGTATGGCTCAGCGCCGACCAGCGACACGATGAGTGCGCACTGCGTTGTGTCGGGGCCGGCCGCGACGCTCCCGCAAATGGGCACTGCGTCGAAACATGGGCGCCATGCCCCGCGGAACGAACGGGTCATCACCTGAATCTGCGAGCGCCCGACAACGTCGCCATAGAGCTCTTCGTGATCAACGAGGATTCTGCGCACGCCCTCGGACTGCCTTAGTATCGCGGTCGGCGGTCGAGTGCAGCCTCCACCGCGGCCTCCGGTGTGAGTCCCTGTCCCTGCCTCCAGGCCTTCGCAAACATCTCCGGAGAGAGGCGCCGCCGCGCCCCAGTGAGAAACGCCTCGTTGATGCTCGCGTCGGCCGGATGCGCGCGCAACGAGATTCGCTCCCGCAGATGCCGGGCCGCGCCGGCCAGCTGCGCAGCCGATCGGGGGGCGCCCTGGGCTCTTAGGCTGGCGAAGGCCTCCAAGCCTTCCGCGATTCCCCATAGGTCTCCGAGTTCGGCGAAGGTCTCCATGGCGCGACGGATCGGCGCTTCGGCCATCGTGGAATCGCCGAGCATCAGAGCCGTGTAACCGATCTGGATGAGGCTGCGGGCGGTGAAATGCCGGTCCCCAATCTGCTCGTAGGTGGCCAGGGCTTTCTCGAAGAGGGCCATTGCCTCGGTTGATCGCCCGTTGTTCAGCAGGGCGGTGCCGAGGTTGAGCAGGGAGGTGGCGTAGTACCAGTTCGCGTCGGACGCGTCGCACAAATCGCAAGCCTCGCCCAGGGCAGCGACTGCAATCTCACTGCGACCCTGTGCGAGGGCTGCGATCCCGGTGAGGGTCAGCGCATTTCGCCGCTGCACGGGATCGTCCTTGTCGTCGAGCAACGCCAGCAGCCGCGTTCCCAACTGGTGGGTGCGCCGGTAGTCACCGTGGTGGTAGGCGAGCCAGCCTGCACCCCAGATGCCTCGACAGCGGGCCTGGATGCTGCAGCTGTCGCCAGCCTCGATGGCAGCGTCCAACCAGGTCCGACCTTCAGCGGACAGGCCGGCCCATCGCCAGAACATCCACAGCGCACTCGAGAGCCGCAGCGCCATCTCGGCCTGGCAATCGTCCATCGCCCAGCCCAGCGCCGCCCGGAAGTTGCCCTCCTCGTCCAGAAGCCGCGTGTACCACTCGCGTTGTGCGGCCCCGCGGAGTTTTGGCTCGGCGCGCTCGGCTAGGGCAAGGAAGTACTCAGCATGGCGCCGTCGCATGCCCTTGAGCTCGTCGGCCATCGACGCGCGCTCCACGGCATACTCGCGAATGACATCGAGCATGCGGTAACGCGCCCGGCCAGACGAGCCGGACTCCGCTATCACCACGCTGGCGTCAACCAGGGAGCTCAGTACCGACACGACGCTGCCCACCGGCCTGGTTCTGGTTCCACCGACGACGGTCTCGACGGCTTGCTGGTCACAGCCTCCTCGGAAGACCGACAGACGGCGAAACAGGCATTTCTCCGCCGATCCCAGCAATCGGTAGCTCCAGTCGACCGCGGCACGCATGGTCTGCTGACGGGCCGGGAGGTCCCGAGCACCGCCCACCAGGAGGTCCAGGCGCTCGTCAAGGTGCATCCGCAGATCGATCAGGGGCATGTGCTTGACCCTGGCGGCCGCAAGCTCGATCGCCAGTGGTATGCCGTCCACCCCGGTACAGATCTCAGAGATGACGCTCAACGCCTGCGCCGTGATCTCCAAGCCGGACGCGACCGCTTCAGCGCGTTCGAGGAAAAGCTGAACCGCCGCCGGCGGTGCCTCTGCGACCTCGGAGCTAAGCACAGCAAGCGGGGGAAGGAGCACTTCTCGCTCCCCGCGCAGATGTAAGGCGCTTCGGCTGGTCGCCAACACGGTGAGGCTCGGACACGCCGTCATCAACTCCCCGACGGCAGGGGCAGCCGCGACCACGTGCTCGAATGTGTCGAGGACAAGCAGCACGCTCAAGTCGCCCCACCGTCGCGCAAGTGCAGCCGCCAGTTCAGGAGGGTCCCCTTGCACCCCCGCGGCACTGGCTATCGCGGGCAGCACCATCGCCGGATCGACTGTGTCGGAAAGGCTGATGAAATAGCTGCAGGAGAAAGACTGCCACGTCGCGGCAGCGACCTCGATGGCCAGCCGAGTCTTTCCGATACCTCCAGGCCCGATCAGGGTCACCAGGCGGAGACCGGGGTCACGGACCAGGTCAAGCACCAGCCCACGTTCTGTATCGCGGCCCACGAGACCGGTCAGCGGCACCGGTAGGCGGCCACGGTCACCGGCGGCCATCGGCTCTGCCGGTGCGGCCGTCCTGACGTCCGCCGAGTGCCGTTCTCTGGCCTGCGCGAGGAAGGCTCGCACATCTTCCTGGCTGACGCCCAGAGCGGTGGCGAGCCGGCGGGCGGTGGAGGGATAGGCGGTGGCTCGCACGCCACGTTCCAGATCGCTGATCGTTCGTTCGCTGATCCCCGAACGCTCGGCCAGCTCGGCTTGGGTCAGGCCGGCGGCAACGCGCAACACCCGGATCTGGCCGCCGAACCGGGTCGTGTGAGGTGACAACGTCGGGTCTCCCACCGACAAATCCTAGCTTCGCTGGCCCGGGCGAGCGCGAACTTGGTGGCAAGACGGTGGGCAGCCGGCATGGTGATCCCATCCGGTTCCTTGGATCGTGGCAATCGCTTTCAACAACCACTATGCAAGGAGGAACGACATGACGGTTCACGACAACAAGGCCCTCGTTAGCCGCTACTACGACGAGGTCCTGAACGGGCGCTCGGTCGACACCCTTGATCTCATTGCGGCCGAGGACTATGTCGAGCATGACCCGTTTCCCGGCCAAGGCAACGGTCGAAATGATCTAAAGGGACGGGCACGGCTGCTCCTGAGCGCGTTTGACCCGTGTCGCTTCACCATCGAAGACATGGTCGCCGAAGAGGACCGTGTGGTCGTGCGCTGGACCTCCACCGGAACCCACAGCGGCGACTTCATGGGGATCCCGCCCACGAGCAGGGACTACACCATCGCCGGCATCGACATACACACCGTGACCGAAGGCCGGATGTCAGAGCACTGGCACGTGGTCGATCAACTTGGACAGATGCAACAGCTCGGGCTGATTCCGCAGCCCGAGACCTCCGGCGCCTAGCCACTGAGCAGTGCCTGAATCGCAACGGATCGCTGCCCTGGCAGCCACCCTGGAGTCCGACCTGATCAGGTTGCGCCGTGACCTGCACCGTCACCCCGAACTGGCCTTCGCAGAGTCACGGACCGCGGCGATCATCGCCGATCAGATGACACGAATCGGGGCGCAGGTACGCACTGAGGTCGGCGGTACGGGCGTGTTGGCTGACGTCCAGGGAGGTCAGCCGGGGCCGATCCTGCTGATCCGAGCCGAGATGGACGCGTTGCCCGTCGGGGAGGCAACCGGACTCGACTACGAATCACATGCTCCCGGGATCATGCATGCCTGTGGCCACGATGCACACGTCGCCGCCGCCCTCGGCACCGCCCAGATCCTGGCTGACCTACGCGTTGAACTCGGCGGCACCGTCCGGTTCTGCTTCCAGCCCGCCGAGGAACTGCTTGCCGGCGCACAGCGGATGATCGCCGAGGGAGCCATGGTCGGCGTCAGCCGCGTGCTCGGGGCGCACGTCCACGCTCCTGCTCCCTTCGGGACCGTGTTGGCGATGTCCGGGCCTGTGCTCGCCGGCGGGGACTTCTTCAGCCTGCGAGTCCGCGGACGCGGAGGCCACGGCGGCATGCCGCACCGGTCAATCGATCCGGTGTACGTCGCTAGTCAGATTGTGATCGGATTGCAGGCGATCGTCTCGCGAGAGACACCTCCCGGCGAGGTGCTCGTCGTTGCCGTCACCAGTTTCGACGGCGACTCGGCGGCCAACGTGGTCAGGGAAGAGGTGACCCTGCGCGGCAACATCCGGTGGCTGTCCGAGAGCACCCAAAGACGCGCCCTGACACGGATACCCGCCGTAGCGGGCTCGATCGCCGCAGCCTACGGCGCGACGACACATTTCGAGGTGTTCGACGGTGCACCCGTCACTACCAATCACCCGGAAGTTCTCAACCCGGTACGCGACGCCGCGGGGGCCACCGGCAGGACCAAGCTCGTCAACCTCCCGGCACCCATCACCGCCACCGATGACTGGGCACACTACCTTGAACACGCCCCGGGCGCCTTCCTGCTCCTCGCGCGGGGGGTGAAGACGCCCCGCCGCACCATCACCCGTCCTTTTCCATCGATGAGCGCGTGATAAGCCTCATGTGTGAGGTGCTGGTACGGGCCGCGCTGAGACTGCTACCGGTGGAATCGACCCCGCCCAACCCGGCCACATGACCTCCTGCGCAAACCAGTAGCAACTCCCGACACAGCCGGAAGGTTCACTCCCTGCTGCGCGACAGCCTCAAGGCTCTTTACTGTACAGAACGTGTATTCTGTAGAGGTGACTGAAATCGGAGTGACCGAAGCCCGGGACCAGCTTGGCGAATTGGTCAACCGCGCCGCATACAGCGACGAACGCATTGTGCTCACCCGACATGGCTGGGCCGTTGCCGCGCTGGTACCGATCGCGGTGCTCCACGAGCTAGAGGACGCCGAGGATGCCGCCGATCTGGCGGCGGCCCGGGCAGCCGCCGCCGAGAGCGGCCCGAACGTGCCTCACGCGCAGGTGCTCGCCGATCTCGTGGTTGACGAGGCGCGGACATCGCGTAGCGCGTGAGCTACGTGATCGAGTGGAAGCCCTTAGCCCGCAATGAGATCCGCAAGCTTGACCCGACCGTCCGCCGGCGGGTCATCGAGGCGGTCACAGCTCTCGGCGCCGAGCCTCGGCCTCCCGGTTCGGTGACGTTGACCGGTTCGTCCGGCTGGCGGCGCATCCGCATCGGCGGATACCGCGTCATCTACGACGTACGCGACGACGCTCTTGTCGTCCTCATACTTCGAGTCGGATCCCGAGGCAATGTCTACCGACGGCTGGACGAGTAGCTCGTGCTGCAATCCGATTCAGCTATCGCGGCAACGCGCAGCCGCACCCGGGGTTCGGTGCTGCACGGGGCAGCCGCACCCCGGGGTTCGGTGCTGCACGGGGCAGGATCCGTGTGTGTAGGGAGGGCGCGTTCGACGCGCGTCGTCGTGGCTTAGTGTTCAGCGATCGCTCGAGACTGTATGCAGTGTTGCTGATCGGATGCATCGCTCGTCGCACCCGCTTGACCGACTTCGGCGTAACGGCTCGCTTGACGGCTCGTCCCGGGTGCATCGCGCGCCGGACGGCGCGTGGCACGAACATGCGCCAGAAGAATCCCATGGCCGGAATGTTCGTCGCGAACCCGAGGCTCGTCCACGCGACAGTCCGCATCACCGCTCGGCGCACAGGGCCTCCCGCGTGTTAAGACGACGAACGCGCCCCGCGACAACTCGGCGACCGCCGCCGGGTGACCCACTGGTGTGGTGGATGCTTGGCTGGGCAGGGAGATCACGCTGAAGGCGAGTGTGAGTCTACGAGCGGCTGGTCGCCGAATATCAGTTCACCGGCCACTACCAGCGGGTGAAAATGTATGTCGCCGAGGCCCGTCCGCGGATCGCGGCCGATCTTGGCGAGTTCGACGACAATCGGCTCACCGGTTTGCATCGCCGGTTCGAGGTGGTTCCTGGCGGGCAGGGGCAGGTCGACTGGGGCGATGAGGGCGGGCTGCTCGGCCACGTCGGGGTTGGCAAGGTGTATTCGTTTCACTTCACCTTGTCCTATTCGCGTGATCCGTTCTGTTGTTTCACCACCAGCCAGGACATGGCCACCGCCACTACTACTCATGAGCTACGAGGGCGAAGGGGCGACCTACCCTAGAGCGCCGCAGCCCCACCTCGCTCACCTCCCCGCCGCTACCAACGCTCGAAAGACCGCGCACTTGGATCACGCATCGGGTTGGCTGGTCTGGGCCGGCGCCAACGTCATCGTCTTCAACCGGGTGCCCACGCTCAGCCTCTACTAAGACCGGCATTTACGTGCTGGTCGAAGCTGGACAGGAAGCAGGCGCTCACCTGGGGCACCGTACACATGCGCAGTCAGGACGGCGCGAGAACCTCCCGCATGACTCCCAAGTACGAGGCCGGGCTGTCTCGTTGGACGAGGACGCAACACCTCCGGGGCACAATCACGACGGACGGCGCACGCCGGGTGCTCGGCGGCTAGATTCTGCGGAACCGGGGCCAGCTTTGCGGCGTCGGACCGAGGACGCTCGTCAATCCAGGAGGCCTTCGCGTGACCAGTCCGCCGAACGACCCAGACCACCAGCCCTCACAGCAGCCTCCACCTCCTGAGCGGGGGGACCAGGCGCCTCCTCCGGAACGGGGAACGCCGCAGAGTTCGTCGTCGGGCTGGGGTACGCCCCAGGGTTCGTCGTCGGGGTGGGGCGCACCGCAACCTCCACCAGCACAGCGGGATCAACCGGCCCCGCCTCCCGGTGGGGGGTCGCCGCAGCCTCCACCTTCGGGCGCAGGCGCGACCCAGGGCTCGTCGTCGGGTTGGGGCGCACCTTCCGGAACCTCGCAGCCGGGTCGGTGGGATCCACCGGCTCAGCAGTATTCATCGACCCAGCAGTATCCGGCTGCCGGCGGCCCGCCTGCTGCGCAATCCGGATCGCAATGGCCGGCCCAGCAGCAACCCCCGCAGGCCACGTCCCAGTGGTCGACGCAGGCAGACCAGTCGGCGCAGCAGCCCTACGCCGGTCCTGGTGCACCGTGGCACGGCGGCCAGGGTGCGCCGGGCCAGGGTGGTCCGCCGCGGAAGAAGAGCAACAAGAGGCTGTACGCGATCCTCGGGGCGGTCCTGGCTCTCGTGCTGGTCGGCGGCGGGCTCTTCTTCTTCCTCAGCGGTGACGACATCACCTATCAGGGCCGGGACATCATCGAGCCCGAGAAGGTACTCACCGACTCGGAGTCCGCCTTGAACGGGATTGTCGAGCAGCGCGGCGGCGCTACCAACGACGAGACGTCCTGTTATTTCGTCGTCAAGAGCGCCGAGACGACCGACATCGAAGACGGCCTGGCCTGCGGGCCAGTGCTCTTCGTCGACGGGGACGAGGGGCAGCCCTATCTGAGCTTCCCGCTCGAAGCCAGCGCGGGAGACGGCGATGCCCGGCTGACGGTGGCACCCGAGCCGCAGGCGCCCGAGCCCGCCGCGCTGGCCGACCCAGACCTGCTACGCCGACCTGATGGAGGAACGCCTCCCGAGGCAAACGGCGGCTTGGCCGTACCCGAGCCTCCTCGGGCTGAGGCGGGCACCTTCACGGCCGTCCCGAGCGAGGACCTCGAACTGAACCCCACGTCGGCGACGGCGCGGATCGGCAGCCCGACGATGAGCATCGACGTGACCGGTATCGCGACACCCGATCGGTACGGAAAGGGAGATGACGCCCGACGCCCCGCCGAGGGTGAGAAGTTCGTGGCCTTCGAGCTCGTCTCGGGCGCTGGCGAGATGGGCCCGATCGCTGAATTCAGCGTCGCCGTGCAGGTCAACGACAGCGATCCGATGCCCCTCCCCGACGGCACTGACCTGTCCGGCGGGCCGGTGGCACTGTCGATCTCGGTCCCGGAGGACAGTGACGAAGTCAGCCTCGTTGTCACCGAGGGTACGATCGTCCAACGGCTGTCGCTGATAACCGGTGAGCCGGATCCGGGCAATATTGCCATCTGGCAACGGGCGAACCGAAATCAAGTCGTGGGTTTCAGCCAGGGCTTGACCATCCGCGAGAGCGCCCCTGGCTTCGTGACCGAGGACTTCGCCACCACTCTGTCTGTCAACGAGGTCGGCCTGAGCTACTTCGACGGACCCAACAACCGCACCCCCTCCGCGCCGACCCAGGCTCTCTTGATCCTGGACACAGTGGTGGATATCTCTGGGCAGTTGGGCCAGCTGCCGCCACCCTTCTGGACGCTGACCCTTGCCGACGGGACCGTGATCCCGGCTGGGGACCTGCTCGACGATCCTGACCTGATCGGCATCTTCTTCGAGGTACCGGCCAGTTTCACCACGGGAACGTTGGCCTTCGGAGGCGTCGGTCCCAACGATGGCGTCACCTTCGACACCCTCGGCACTGTCGTGTCGGTGCCGATCGCCATACCCGAGGGCTGACCACTGACCCCCGCCGATCCCCGCCGATTCCGCAATCCCCGGCAATCCCCAGCGAGCCCCAGCGAGCCCAGGCGATCCCCGGCGATCCGAGCCGATCCCAGGCTTGCGGTGATCGCGGCCGGTTGATCGGGCTTCGGGCGGACCCGGCAGTCGGCGACCTAGGGTCACTACATGCCCGAGGTCTCGATCATGTGGTTTCGTCGGGACCTGCGCCTCGGCGACAACCCGGCCCTGCTAGCGGCCCGGGACGCAGCTGGCGATGGGGCCGTGGTCCCGGTGTTCGTGCTGGATCCAGCATTGTGGAAACCTTCCGGAGGCCCACGGCGAGCCTTCTTGCTCGATTGCCTGAATCAACTCGACGAGTCGATGGCCGGCCACCTCGTCGTACGCCGTGGCGATCCCGCCACTGTGCTACCTGAACTCGTCGTCGAGCTCGGCGCCAACAGTGTCCACATCGCCGCGGACACCGGGCCGTACGGTCGCCGGCGCGACACGGCGGTCGGCGCGGCCCTGACGGGCGCCGAGCTGGTCAGCACCGGATCGGCGTACGCGGTGACCCCTGGCCGGGTCACCAAAGCCGACGGTGATCCGTACCGGGTGTTCACTCCGTTCGCGAGAGCCTGGCGGGCACACGGCTGGAGACAACCGGCGACAACCCCTGTCGCCATCCCGTGGGTGTCCGATGTGGACAGTGAGCCGCTTCCCGCAGTTCCTGAGCCAAACGGCCTGAAGCTCCCCACCGGCGGGGAGATCGCGGCGCGCAAAGCCTGGCAGGCTTTCCTGGACAACAAGGTCGCCGACTACTCCATCGCACGCAATCGCCCGGACCTGGACGGCACGAGCCGGCTCTCGCCGTACCTGCATTTTGGCTGCATCCATCCGCGCACACTGCTCGCCGACCTCGCGGGGCAGAGCGACGGCGGCGCTCACACGTTCGTCAACGAAATCGCCTGGCGGGAGTTCTACGCCGATGTGCTGTGGCACCAACCAGATTCGGCACGCGACTACCTTCAGCCACACCTCAAGGACATGGCCTACAGCAGCGGCGCGACCGCCGGAGCGCACTTCACCGCCTGGACCCAGGGTAGGACCGGGTACCCGATGGTCGATGCGGGGATGCGGCAACTACTGGCCGAGGGCTGGATGCACAATCGAGTACGGATGCTGGTCGCCTCGTTCCTGATCAAGGACCTGCATCAGGAGTGGACGCGGGGGGCACGGTGGTTCATGCGCCATCTCGTCGACGCGGACCTTGCCTCCAACCAACATGGCTGGCAGTGGGTGGCCGGCTGCGGTACTGACGCGGCGCCGTACTACCGGGTGTTCAATCCGGTGCTGCAGGGCAAGAAGTTCGACCCGCTCGGCGACTACGTACGCCGGTACGTCCCGGAACTCCGAAACGTGGAAGTCGGGAAGGGCGGCAAGATCCACGAGCCCTGGATGCTCCCCGACGGACTACCGAAGGGCTACCCCGAGCGAATCGTCGATCACGCCGCCGAACGGGTCGTTGCCCTCGAGCGCTACGCAGCGGTCAAGCAGTGAGGGACACCTGAGCATCCCGTTGGCGTAGAGGACGCCTCCGCATGACGAAACGCACGCCGGATCGCCAGTTGGCGACCCGGCGTGCAGTCCGAAGCTGAAACGGTGATCAGGACGCGGTCAGCGCCTGATGCCCCGCTTCGATGTGACGGCCGCGGCGATCATGACCAAAACCGCCGCCAGGATGATGCTGATGATCCAGCGAACCCAGTCGATGCCGTCGGTTGCGGCCACGCCCAATGCGCCCGACACGTAGTAGCCGATCAGCACACCGCCGATACCGCAGAGCACTGTGAGCCACAGTGGAATGTTGTCACGATCACCCGGCGCGACCAGCTTGCCGAGCAGGCCGATGATGATCCCAGCCACGATGAGACCGATGATCTCCATGTCACGTCCTTTCAAGACGTCGACATCGTTCAACGCGAACGACGCAGGTAACAGAATGCCCTATCCGGGGCCTCTACAAACGTTTCGCCACGATGAAGATGTTCTTAGGTTGGTTGTCACGAAACACGTTCCGCAGCAAGGGCGTCCTTT